>NZ_JARAVM010000003.1:0-360080 GCF_033792735.1 Streptomyces sp. PA03-3a | reverse complement strand
GTAGCCGCCGCCACCGCCGTGGCCGCCGCCGCCCCAGCCGCCGCCGTGGTCGCCGTAGCCGCCCCAGCCGCCCCATCCGCCGTAGCCGCGGTCGTAACCGCCGTAGCCGCCGCCGCCGTAGCCGCCACCACCGTGACCGCCACCGCCGCCGCCGCCGTGGCCGCCGCCACCGCCGCCACCGCCGCCGTGTTCTGCGTAACTGACTGCCGCTGAGGCCGGTGAGCTCGTCGGTGCCGCGACGGCCGTTGAGGCCGCACCCCCAAGGGCGAGCGCAAGGCCTGCCACTGCGGCGAGGGGCCACTTGGAAATACGCATGAGAACTCTCCTAGCCAGGTCGGGTTCCTGGGCGTGGACACGGTTCAAGGGCAACTGCGCCGGACAGTCCGGTCGGCGCCCCACCCCCGCTGCGGGTTGTGAGTCCCACAGTCAAGTGGTGATGTTCGAAATGTTGCCTTTGCCACTATTTGTCCACGTTCCCCACGCTGCGACCGCCAGGTCGTGACGTCAAGGAGCGAGCCTGGTAGTGCCACTACCAGGCTCAGGGGGGAAGCACCGGAACTGGGGGAGTCAGCTCGGCGAGTCGTCGTCGAAGGGCTCGTCGCTCCACCGGAACCAGGCCTGGTCGTCCTCGATGTGCAGCAGGAACTCGGCCACGGGCCCCGAGGGCGAGCACAGCGTTACCGCGCGGCGCACCTCGCCGTAGGCCGACTCCCACGCGGCCCAGGGCTCGTCCTCATCGGCCGGTGCGGTCATCGCGGCCTGCATCAGTGCGAGTTCCCGGGCGAACAGCGGCCCGACCCGGGCGAAGGCGGGGGCGGGAGTGAACCGCCCCGACAGCCACGGGAAGTCGGCCTCCTCGACCGTGATCTCCCCGACGGGTTCCCCGTCGCTCAGCACCCGCCAGGTCTCGCCCACGAACCCCATCGTGTCCTCACCAGCCCTCCGTGGCCCTCAGGGCCCCCTATGCGCCCGCCTGCTGCGGCTCCTCGTGCAGCGCGGAGTCGGCCGCGCCCCGGGTGAAACCGGTGAACGCCACGCGCAGGCCGGCGCGTTCGGGGGAGCAGCAGAACGGCCCCGCGGTGGCGACGGCGTCCGGGGCGAGCGGGGCCAGCCGGACCAGGCGCCAGGGGCCGTCGTCGCGGCGTGCGCGGATCGTGACCGCGTCCCCGGAGCGGCTGGCGCGCACGGTGACGGAGTGCCCGGCCCAGTCGGGCACCGGCGCCAGAGACCAGTCCGACACCCCGCGGGTGACGACCGCGCCGAGGTGGGGCACACCGTCGGACATCTCGATCCCGGCCTTGACCCAGGTCTCCGCGTCGACGCGGATCATGAGCCCGGCCTGGTCGTACAGCGTGTCGAAGTCCGCGCGGAAGGTCACCTCCGTCGACGAGTCCGGCGGGAACGCGGCGAGCAGCGCATGCCCGTCGTCGCGGACGAAGCCGTAACCGGTGGTGCGCCAGAAGTCGCTGCGGTCGCGGGTCGTCACCAGCATCCCCGATCCGTCCGCCTCCGCGTGCTGCGGGGCGTTGAGCCACGTGGCCTCGTCCCAGTCGACCGGGCGCTGCTCGTTCATGGTCCGTCCTTCCGGTGGGACGGGCCCGCGGACACGTTGCCGCGGGACCGCCGCTGGCGTGGGCGGGCTCAGCGTAGATCAGCGTTCCGGCCGCGGAACACACAGGCGGGGCGCGGCCGCGGCTCATTCCCGCTCGGGGGCGGAGGGCGGCACCCTCGTGGACGGACCGGGCTCGGGGCCGCCGGACAGCGCCGACGGGGCGTCGACCGTCTGCGGTCCGTGCGACAGGCCGATGCCCGCACGCTGCCGCCGCACGGTGATCAACGCGGCGTCGTCGCCGAGCCGTCCGCCGCAGTAGGCGAGGAGGTCCTCGCGTACGTGCCGCACCAGGTCCTCCGGGGTCTCGCGACCCCGCCAGGACGCGACGCGCTCGGCGAGGGGGTAGAAGCGGCCGGACCCGTCACGGGCCTCGGTGACGCCGTCGGTGTACAGCAGCAGGATGTCGCCTGGAGCGAAGGGGAAGGTGTCCACACCCGGGTGCGAGGGCTGCAGCAGCCCCAGGCCGATGGGCGGCGCCGGCTGGCTGGGGTCGAGCGCCGTCAGGCCGTCGGCGGCCAGGCGGAGCGGGGGCGGGTGGCCGCAGTTGAGGATGCGCACCTCGGGACGGTCGTCGGGGAAGTCCACCAGGATCGCGGTGATGAATGACTCGACCGCGGCGTCCTCCTGCGGGCCGTCACCGCCGGCCTGCGCGGCCTTCCAGGACACCGTGGCCTCCAGGTGCGCGTACAGCGCGGGCAGCGGCGGAGCGCGGTAGGCGACGCTGCGGAACGCTCCGAGCAGCAGGGAGGCGTCGCCGATCGCGGGCAGGCCCTTGCCCCGGACGTCCCCGATGAGCAGCCGGGTGCCGCCGGGCGTGCGCACCGCCGCGTACAGGTCGCCGCCGATCCGGGCCTGGTCCTCGGCGGCCTGGTAGTCGCAGGCGATCCGCAACGGGCCGATGAGCTCCGGCAGCGGCTGCAGGACGACCTGCTGCGCTGCCTCCGCCACCGAGCGCACCTGCTGCAACTCGGCCTGGTGGCGTTCGCGCAGCCTGACGAAGACCACGGTGAAGGCGGAGACGAGGACCAGCGCGATGATCTCGCTCTGGCGGTACGAGGTGGTGATGGTGCCGTCGGCCACCGACACCACGGTGAGCGCCGCCACCGCGAGCCCCCCGATGAGGGCGGTGAGCCGGAGCCCGCCGAACGACGCGGTCAGCGCGGGCGCCACCACCAGGAGCGGGCCCAGGTGGCCCTCCGTGGGGATCAGCAGATCGCTGATGACGATCGCCACGATCAGCAGAACCGGGACCGCGATCAGGGCGGGATTCCGCTCCGCGGACCAGTAGGTGCCTGCGCGTGGTGCAAGACGCATACCTCTTGCTTACACCTCTCCCGCCGACCCCGCCCGTGGCGGAACTCCGGCCGGTACGGGCAGCAGCAGGGCCGTCACGTTGTCGTGGCCGCCCGCGTCGAGCGCGTACCCGACCAGCGAACGCGCGCCGTCCAGCGGCCCCCCGCCGCGCCCGGAGGCGGGTGGGGCGGCCAGCCGGTCGCGCAGGGCCTCCGCACCGGGGAGGTACCGCCACAGCCCGTCGGTGCACAGCAGGAGGCGGCCCGGGACGGACGGCCGGCCGCTGCGCACCCGCGGCGCCGGCTCGCCGCTCCCGGCGCCCAGCCAGCCGGTCAGGGCGTCCAGTTCACCGGTGTCGTCGTCGGTCAGCGCGATGGCCAGCCCCTCGTCCGGCAGCCAGTACGCCCGGCTGTCGCCGATCCAGGCGCACCACAGGCCGCCCGGACCGGTGACGCCCGCGACGAAGGTGCAGGCCGGTGCCTCGTCCGGGGTGACGGCGAGCGCGGCGACCGCGCGTCCCGCGCGGCGGGTGGCGTCCTCGAGCGCGATCTCCGGCGCGGTCCCGGAGAGCAGCGCCGGCGCCAGCGCGCTTGAGGCGACCTCGGCGGCGAGCCGGGCGGCCCGTTCGGACCGGGGCGACATGGACACCCCGTCGCACACCACGCCGATCGTCCACGCGCCGGCCGTGGTCACGGCCATCGCGTCGGCGTTCACCTCGCGCCGCTTCCCCCGGTCGCTGACGCCCGCCGCACCGCCCGCGGTGGCCTCCACCCGCGACCGGAACGCCGGCTGCGCGACGCCGCAGTCCCAGCAGTGACCGTCCGGGGCCACCGTCCCACCGCACCGCGCGCACCCGGGCGCGCCCCCCTGCCGTCCGTCCATGGGAGGACCCTACGAGGGCCGTAGGGTACGAGGAAGGGCTGGTGGGGCCGGGGTCAGGACGGCGCGTGGCGCAGCGGCGCCAGGGCCTCGCTCCAGGCCACGACCTCGTCGAGGACGACGCCCAGCTCGCCCGCCCGGCGCGGACCGGGCTGGAAGCGGCTCATGTCGGCGAAGTCCCGGAAGAGGGAGAGCGCCACCTGCGCACGGACGGTGGCCACCCGCAGCTCGGCCATCACCAGCCGCAGGTGCTCCACGGCGCGGGTGCCGCCGGCGCTGCCGTACGCGACGAACCCGGCGGCCTTGTGGTTCCACTCCGCGAAGAGGTAGTCGATGGCGTTCTTCAGCGCCCCCGGGATCGAGTGGTTGTACTCGGCCGTCACGAAGACATAGCCGTCGAAGGAGGCGATCTTCTCGGCCCACGCGAAGGTGTGCGGGCGGCTGTACCGGCCCATCGACGGCGGCACCGGCTCGTCGAGCAGTGGGAGGGCGTAGTCGGCGACGTCGACCAGTTCGTACTCGGCGTCGTCGCGGAGCGCGGCGTTCTCGTACACCCACTGGGCGACACCCGCTCCGATGCGCCCGGGGCGTGTGCTGCCGAGGATGACGGCGATCCTGGTCATGGTGCAGCTCCTGGACGGTCCTGTTTCCGGGTGGCCGGGCGGTACGCCGGAAGCGGCGGACCGGCGCCTGAGGCACCTTCCATGGGTGCCCGCCGGCCAACCCGGCGGGGCCCGGGGTTCACCCGATCGCCGTCGGAGCGGGGGAGTGACGCGCCTCAGCGGACCCGGGGCTCCAGGGAGATGCGGACCGTGATGCGCTTGCCCACCGGCTGGCGCTGCACCTCGTAGCCCTCGCACAGCGCGAGGATGATCTCCAGACCGTGCTGGCCGATCCGCCCGGGCTCGGCCGCACGGGCCAGGGGGAGGGTGCTGCTGGTGTCCCACACGGACACCAGCAGCGTCGCCGTGTCGACGTCCACCTCGAGGTCCAGCAGACCGGGGCCGGGGGCGTACTTGCAGGTGTTGGTGACCAGCTCGCTGACGACGAGCTGCGCGGTCTCGACCGTCTCGACCGGTACCGGCACGCCGTGCTCGCCCTGGACGCGGGCGAGGAACCCGGCGGCGAAGCGCCGGGCCGCGGAGATCGCCTCGGAGTCCCCCTCGTGCGCGAATCCCGCGTGGATGCAGGGCCAGTCGGCCAGGTGGGCGGTGCGGCCGTCCAGCCTCGGTTCCATGGTGGTGCCTTTCGTACTGCTTCCCCGGCCGGCCGCGCTCAGATGCGGCCAGCCGTCCGTCTACCCCGTATTCCGCGTATGACGCTCATCCGCTTCCGGCCATGCTCACCGGCGGGGCAGTTTGGTGACGGTGTCCAGGTAGAAGGCGTCGATGCTGTGCACGGCCCGCTCGAAGTCGTCGAGGTTGACGGGCTTGGTGACGTACGCGTTGGCGTGCTGCCGGTAGGCGCCGGTCACGTCGTCGGGCGCCGCGGAGGTGGTGAGGACGACCACGGGGATCGCGCGCAGCTCCTCGTCGCTCTTGAGGATCGCCAGCAGTTCGTGGCCGTTCATCCGGGGCATGTTCAGATCGAGGACGATCAGGTCGGGGCGCCGGTTCGCCGGGTCGCGCAGGTACTCCAGTGCGGCGAGGCCGTCCTCGACCTGGGTGAGGTTGCGGGCGCCGCGCTCTGCGAGGGCGTCGCCGATGAGCATGGCGTCCGCGGGGTCGTCCTCGACCAGCAGCACGTCGTGGGGGCGGGCTGGGGCGATCATCATCATTGGCTCCGGGTCCGGTCGGTGCGCCGCGGGGGACGGTGGGGGGTGTCGCTGGTCACCAGGCCGGGCCAGCGGCGGCGGGCGCCCTGGCGGCTGATGTTGCAGGCTCGGCCGATCCGGGGGTATCCGGCACCTGCGGCGGCCGCCTGCTCGGCCGCGAGGTTCTCCAGGTGTGCGATCGCCTGCTGGAGGAGGTTGAGCATGTGCAGGTACGCCAGGGCCTCCCCGCGTGCTTGGGTACCGTCGATGTCGGCGGCGGTCCCGGGAACGGTCAGCGGGCGGAGGGCATGACGTGCAAGGCGCCGGGCGAGGTCGTCGACCGTGCCGATCGCCAGTGCGGCGAGGTCTTCCTCCGGCAGTCGCGGAGCGAAGTGGGTGCCAGGCATGGCCCCCACCTTAGGACCTGCCGAAACGTACGACAACAAGTGTTGTCGCGCGCCCGTTACAGTGGGGACCGCCCTCGGGCATCCGACGGCGGCGAGGCAAGCGGAGGGCGTTCAGCGTGGCAACGGGTGAGACGATCGTGCAGGCGGCCGGCGACCCGGAGGCGGCGTACGTCCCGGACGACGACCGCGGCCCGGGCCGACTGTCGGCGTGGACGACCCGACGGTGGCTCCGCGTCGGCGTGAGCGTCGCCCTCGCGGTCCTCGCCGCGCTGGGCGCGCTCGGGATATGGGCGCTGGACCGCAGTACCTCGCTCACCGACCAGTTGGTGGACCAGCGGTCCCCGGCCCTGGTCAACGCCATCCGCCTGGAGGCCGCGCTGGTGAACCAGGAGACCGGTGTCCGCGGATACGGGCTGAGCGGGCAACGGCAGTTCCTCGATCCGTACACGCAGGGCCTGGCGGACGAGCGGACCGCCCTGGACCGGCTGCGTCCCCTCGTCCAGAACGACCCGCGGGCCCGCGCCGACCTCGACGGCGTCGTGGACGCGGCCGTCGCCTGGCAGGGGCTCATCGCCCGGCCGGTCGCCGCCGCCGCCGCCACGCCGGGGAAGCCGGTGCCGCTCGCCATCGCGCGGGCCGACGAGGGCAGGGCCGCCTTCGACCGAGTCCGCGACGCTCTGACCGGCCAGCAGGAGCACCTGCGGCAGGCACGCATCACCGCCGGCACCCAGCTCGACGCCGCCGTGCGGCTGCGCAACGGGGTGTTCACCGCCATCGCCGTGGTCATCGTGCTGCTGGCCGTGCTCGTCTTCGAGGGGCTGCGGCGCGGCATCAACGGTCCCCTGGAACGGCTGGGCACCGAGGTCCGGCAGGTGACGCGCGGCCGCTTCGACAAGGCCATCACCGCGACCGGCCCCGCCGACCTGCGGCGGCTGGGACGGGACGTGGAGGCCATGCGGCGCAGGCTCGCGGAGGAGCTCTCCTTCGCCGAGGGGGCGCGGGAACAGCTCGACGAGCAGTCCGCCGAGCTGAAGCGCTCCAACGCCGAACTGGAGCAGTTCGCCTACGTCGCCTCGCACGACCTCCAGGAGCCGCTGCGCAAGGTGTCGAGCTTCACCCAGCTCCTGCAGCGCCGGTACGGGGACCAACTGGACGAGCGCGCCGACCAGTACATCGCGTTCGCCGTCGACGGCGCGAACCGCATGCAGACCCTCATCAACGACCTGCTGGCCTTCTCCCGGGTGGGCCGGGTCCACAACCAGCAGAGCACCGTGGACCTCGAGCGGATCGCCGACGCGACGCAGGAGGCGCTGAGCGTGGCCGTGGAGGAGTCCGGCGCCCGGATCACCCGCGACCCGCTGCCCACGGTCGTCGGCGACTCCACGCAACTGGGCATGCTCTGGCAGAACCTGATCTCCAACGCGGTGAAGTTCCGCCACCCCGAGCGGGAACCCCGGATCCATGTCGGGGCCCGGCGCGACGGCGACCTGTGGCGGTTCTCCGTCTCGGACAACGGCATCGGCATCGACCCCGAGTTCGCCGAGAAGATCTTCGTGATCTTCCAGCGGCTGCACACCAAGGACGCCTACCCGGGCAACGGCATCGGGCTCGCCATGTGCAAGAAGATCGTCGAGTTCCACGGCGGTGCCATCGCCATCGACCCGGAGTACGGCCCCGGTGCCCGCATCACCTTCACCCTCCCCGCGCAGCCGGCGGAGTCCGAGCCCGAGCCCGAGACCGGTCACGAGGCCGCGTCCGAGACCGGTCAGGCGTCCGAGACCGCGCCCGAGACCGCACCCGAGGCGACCGCGGCGGACGCCGACGGGGCCACGCCGGAGCCGCGACCGTGACGACACCCCCCACCCCGCTCGCACCCGTAGCGCACCACCGGATCCTGCTCGTCGAGGACGACGCCGGCGACGCCCTGCTGGTGACCGAACTGCTCGCCGACACCTCGCTGCGGTACACGCTCGTCTGGCACAAGACCCTCGCCGACGCCTGCTTCGAGCTGTCGCAGCGGGCCGCCGACTGCGTCCTGCTCGACCTGCACCTGCCCGACGCCGCGGGCCTCGGCGCCGTCGCCGAGATCCAGCGCGCCGACCCGAACACGGCCGTCATCGTGCTGACCGGTCTGGCGGAGGGGCAGGCGGGTTCCGAGGCCCTCGCCACCGGAGCCCAGGACTACCTCGTCAAGGGCAAGGTCGAGCCGGAACTCCTGCAGCGGGCCGTCCGCTACGCCGTCCAGCGCAAGCAGGTCGAACGGGCCGGCGCCGACCTGCAGGCCGGCAGGCTGCGGGCGCAGGAGAACGCACGCCTCGAACGGGGTCTGCTGCCGCAGCCGCTGCTGACCACCCCCGCCGTGACCGCCACCAGCCGCTACCTCCCCGGACGCGAGAGCGCCCTGCTGGGCGGCGACTTCCTCGACGTGGTGCAGACGGACGACGGGCGGGTCCACGCCGTCATCGGCGACGTCAGCGGTCACGGGCCGGACGCCGCGGCACTCGGCGTCTGCCTGCGCATCGCCTGGCGGGCGCTGACCCTGGGCGGTCACCGCGGCCCGGAACTCCTGCGTCTGCTGGAGCGGATGCTCGTCGCGGAACGTTCGCACCCCGACCTGTTCACCACGTGCACCCTGCTCACGCTGGACTTCGCCGCGCGGCTGGCGACGGTGCACCTGGCCGGGCACCACGAGCCCCTGCTGACCACCGGCGGCGTGACGCGGCCGGCCGAAGCGGCCCACGGTGTCGCCCTGGGCATCGCGCCCGGCCTGGACCAGTGGCCCGCCACGGTCCTCGACCTGCCGGAGCGCGGCACCCTGACCCTTTACACCGACGGCCTCATCGAAGGCCACGCGGGCCCGGGCCGTGAGCGGCTCGGCTCGGAGGGGCTGCTGCGCCTGCTGGGCGGCACCTCCGTGGCGGGGCCCGACGCCCACCTCGACGCGCTCATCGGGCAGGTCCGCGAGCTCAACGAGGAACGCCACACGGACGACCTTGCGGTGCTGCGCCTGGACTGGGACACGTCGGCGCCCGGTGCGGCCGTGCCGGGCGGCGGTTCAGACGACTCGGCGGTGAGCGGCCGGGGCCGCTGACTCCAGGCGCTCCAGGAGCAGTCCCTCACGCGTGGACCACGGGCAGATCTCCACGCTCTCCACCCCGCACATCTCCATCAGGGTCTCGGCCACCAGCGCCCCCGCCAGGGACTGACCGGCGCGGTGCCGTGAGATGCCCGGGAGCTTGGCGCGCCCCGCCGGGCCGTTCGCGGCCAGGACGGGCACGATCTCCCGCACCTGCTGCAGCGACAGGCGGTCCAGGCCCTCGTCGGACGTACCGCGGGCGGCCGCGAGCCGCGCCAGCTGGGTGAACGTCTTCGACGAGGCCAGGACCCGGCCGTCGCGCGGCGCCCGGGGCAGGGCGTCGCCCAGCTCGGCGACGGACGCACGCAGCAGGTCTCGGACCTCGTGCAGCCGTCGCTTGGAGGTGACGGCTTCGACCAGGTCCCAACGGCGGTTGACGGCACGGGCTCCGAGGCGGAGCGAGTGGACCGCGCGCGGCTGCTCCCCGGTGCCGTCGGCGATCTCGACCGTGCCGCCCCCGATGTCCAGGACCAGCAACGGCATTCCGTCCTCCCCGGCCCACCGGCGGGCGGCCACGTAGGCCAGCCGGGCCTCCTCCTCGCCCGACATCACCCGCAGCCGCGTGCCGGTGGTCCGGGCGACCTGTGCGATGACCTCGTCACGGTTCGGCGCGTCCCGGATGACGGAGGTGGCGAAGGCGTACACCGAGGGCAGCGAACGCCCTTCGTCCGCCGCCAGGGTCCGGGCCACCGCGTACTGGACGCTGCGCACGCCCGAGCGGTCGAGCCGTCCCGTCGCGTCGAGCGTCTCGTGCAGCCGCAGCCGCACCTTCCGCGCCAGGACGGGTTCCAGCGGCGAGTCCTCCCGCCGCTCCACGATCGTGAGCAGGGCGCTGTGGCACCCGACGTCGAGCACTCCCGTTCTGCGGACCTTCCGTTGGGCCTTCAATCCTTGCCTCCACCCCGTATCGGCACCGCACTGTCCTCGTTCCCCGGATCGCCGGCTGTTCCTCCCGGGAACGGGCGGCGCGCCGTCCCATTCACGGCCCGGCGCGCCGCCAAGTCAAGATCTTTTGACGAGATAGTAGCGGAGAGCACACAGGCGCTCACGGCTCTCGACGTGCCGTCCGGGTCGGCGGAGGGGCACCTCGGCGCCCCGCGGCGTTCCCACCGGGGTCCGTCCGCGCCGCCGCCGCACGCCGCCGGGTGCCCCGCCGTCGGCGCCCGGAGCGCCCGCCCGGGGGCGGTCCGTTGCGGCAGGGGACGTACAGATGCGAGGACCCGGCGTAAAAACGCCCTGCATCGGGTAAAGAGGGCTCCGAGGCCGTCTCCGGCAGGAGGCGATCTCGGGTCACGCAGTCGGCGTGGCTCTTCAGCTGGCACGTGAAGGATGGACGCGGTGGCGACAGGCGTCGTGAAGTGGTTCAACTCGGAAAAGGGCTTCGGCTTCATCGCACAGGACGGAGGTGGCCCCGATGTGTTCGCGCACTACTCGAACATCGCCGGCAACGGCTACCGCGAACTGGTCGAGGGTGAGGCCGTGACGTTCGACGTCACCCAGGGACAGAAGGGGCCGCAGGCGGAGAACATCATCCGCAACTGACGGTCCGCGACCGGGGTGGCCGGGTCGTCGCCGGCGGCGCTCACACGCTGCCGGGGAGGCCCGGCCACCCCGTCCCCGTCCCCGTCTCCGGCCCCGCCCCGCTCCCGCAGGACCCCGCCGTCGGACCCGCGCCCGGGGCGAGGACACTGGGCCGGTATGACGCACTGGTACGAGCGACGCGACGTCGAGGACGGCCTCGTCCGCATCAGCGAGCCGCACGCCCACGAGATCGTGAGGGCCAACGTGTGGTGGCTGCGCGGCTCCGAGCGCGACCTCGTCGTCGACGCCGGCCTCGGGGTGGTGCCGCTGCGCCGGGAGGTCCCGGAGATCCTCGCGCGGGACCCACTGCTGGTCCTCACCCATGCGCATCTCGACCACGTGGGCGGAGCCCGCGAGTTCCCCGAGCGCGCAGCCCACACCGCGGACGCCGCCGCCCTCGCGCGGGGCGTGCCGGCCAGCCTCGACGGGCCCGAACTCGCGGAACGGATCGGCACCGAGGACGTGGGTGCGTCCTTCCCGGACCTCCTCCTGGACGCCCTGCCCGACCCCGGATACGACCCCGGCGGCTACGGCATCGGCCCGGTGACCCTCAGCCGCACCCTGAGCGGGGACGAGCGGATCGACCTCGGCGGCCGCGTCCTCACCGTCCTCCATCTGCCCGGCCACACGCCCGGGTCCGTCGCCCTCCTCGAAGAGCGCACCGGGACGCTGTACTCCGGTGACGCCGTCTACGACGGGTACCTGATCGACGACCTGCCCGAGTCCGACGTGGCCGACTACCGGCGCACCGCGGCCTTCCTCGCCGGCCTCGACCTCCGCGTCGTCCACCCCGGCCACGGACGGAGCTTCGGCCGCGACCGGCTGCGCGAGGTGACGGAGCGCTACCTGCGCCGCAGCGCGCCCGCGGACGGCGCCTGAGCGGTGCGCCGGTGTGCCGAGGGCGCTCCCGGCGCTCGGCCCTGGGGACCGGGGTTCAGGGCAGTCGCAGCGTGACGTACGCGATGGTGTCCCCGGGCAGCACATAGCGTTCGACCTCGACGAAGCCCCGCGCCCCGGCGAAGCGCAACCCCTCGGAGTTGGACGCGAGGACGACCGTCTCGACCGCCGCCGCGCCCATCTCGCGCGCCCGGTCCATCCCCCGGGTGTAGAGCGCCGTGCCGAAGCCCTGTTCCCGGTGGCCGGGCAGCACCCGGGCGATGACCGTGGCCGTGGCGTCCTCGCCGGTGGGCGGGCGCACGGTCGTGCAGCCCACGACGGTGTCGCCCAGGTAGGCGACCTCCAGATGGTTGCGCCGCGAGCGCTCGCGCACGTCGTCGAGGGAGAGCGGGCCGGTGGGGATGACCGTGTTGTGGACGAACCGCCAGTCCTCGAGCATGGCGTCGCCATGGGGCCGTTCGATGCGAAGGGTCGACATCGCAGCAGGAAACCGGTGCGCGGTGTGCGTCGTCAACCGCATTTGCGGGCCCCCGACCAGGCCCCGGCCCGGCCCCCGGCTCGCCTCCCCGGCCACGCCGGCCGCCGCGCTCCGACGCGTCGCGCGGGCCGGTGGGGGAGCGCAGCGGTTAGCGTGGGCCGGGAGCCGGAGGAGACCGCTGGTGCAGACCATCCTTGCCGTGCTGTTCGCGCTGCTCGCGGCGGTCAGCAACGCGCTGGCCACCGTGCTGCAGCGCTACGCGGCCCGCACGGTTCCGCTCTCGGCGGGGCTGCGGCCGGCCCTCATGGGCGAACTGCTGCGCAAGCCCGTCTGGCTGGCCGGGTTCGGCGCGGTGGTGGCGGCCGCCGCGTTCCAGGCCCTGGCGCTGCTGAACGGCGCGCTCTCGCTCGTCCAGCCGCTGTTCGTCCTGGAGTTGCCCTTCGCCCTGTTCATCGGCGGTTTCGTGCTGCACCGCCGGCTCCCGCCGCGCGGCTGGGCCGCCGTGGCGGCCATGGTGGCCGGGCTGGGTGTGGGGCTGTGGGCCGCCTCGCCCGGCGGCGGGGTGGACCGGCCGCGCATCGGTACGTGGATGATGGCGCTGTCCGGCTGTGTCGCCGCCGTCCTGGTGCTCGTCCTCATCGCCGTCCGGCGCCCGGAGGGCCGGGTGCGCGCCGCCTGCTTCGGCCTCTCGGCGGCCGTCTGCTACGCGCTCACCGCCGGCCTGCTCAAGGACGCCACGCAGGTGTGGGACAGCGACGGGGCGGCCGCCTTCTTCACCGCCTGGCAGACGTACGGCTTCGCCCTCGTCGGGGTCGCGGCCGTCTTCCTGCTGGAGAACGCCATGCAGTCCGGCCCCCTGGTGGCCTCCCAGCCCGCCCTGACGCTCGGGGACGCGACCGTGAGCCTCGTGCTGGGTGTGACGGTGTTCGAGGAGGACCTGCGGGGAGGCTGGTGGTTGCTTCCCATGCTGCTGGGGGCGCTGCTCGTGGTGGCGGGCGCGTTCGTTCTCGTGCGCGTCCCGTTCGTGCGTACGCTGGTGGCGCCCGACGCGCCCCGCTGAGCGGCACCACGCGGGCGCGAGGCGTTCACCCGCCGGGAACCCGCGATTTCGGCCATGCTCCTGTCAAGCGGCGCGCCGGGCTCTGGGTCACCGAGAACACCCGGGCGGGCGTGCCGGAGGCCATGCGCGCCAGGCGCTTCTTCTCCACCCGCTTCTCCGGGCTGCGGGCTGGACGCCACCGCGGGCGGCGTCCAGATGGGCGGCGTCCTGTCGCTCGCGTCCGGCGGCGTCCGCTTCGCCGTGGACCTCGACCGCGGCCCCGACTGACTGGGCAAGCCCCTGAACATCCAGGTGCTCCGCCCCGGTTACGGCGCGCCGGCCGTGGCCGAGGTCGTCCCGGCCACGTCCGGCAGCCTGGCCGTTCACCGTCCCGCTCGACGTCGAGGACGGCGCCTGGGTAGTGCTGCGCATCTCCGACCCGTCACAGCCGAACGGGCAGCCCGGGCCGTCCGGACACCACTGCAACGACCTGGGTGTCGCCTACTGCGCCGGGCTGATGGCTGGCGCCCCGACGGCGCGGGTTGCGTACCGGCTCGGCGGCCTAGGCCGTGTCGTCACATGCTCACCTGCTCAGCGACGCCTGGCACGGCACTCCCCCAGCTCCGCTGGGAGGTGCCCCCACGCTGCGTTGTCGAATCGTCCGAGTAGCCCCCTACGAGGACGATCCTCCGCCTTGCGATGCACCGCACCTGGGGGCCCCTCCCAGCGTCAGCTGGGGGAGCCGCTGAGCCCGCCCTTCGGGCGGTGGGGGCCCCTCCCAGCGGTAGCTGGGGGAGCTCATGTGACAACACGGCCTAGTCGAAGCCGAGGTCGCGCAGGTTGGTCCTCGCCAGCTCCACGATCTCGTCCGCCCGCCCGGACAGGATCGTGCGGGTTGCGAACAGCGTGAACCCCTTGAGCTGGCCGTACGTGATCTTCGGGGGCAGCGACAGCTCCTGGCGTGCGGTGCGCGCGTCGACCAGGGCGGGGCCGTCGTGCTCCAGCGCGGTCGTCAGCGCCTCCTCCAGCTGACCCGGCCGCTCGGCCCTGGCACCGAACAGCCCCGCCGCCCGGGCGACCTCGGCGTAGTCGGTCTCGCCGAGGTCGGTGCCGAAGTTGACGATGCCGGCGGCCTTCATCTCCAGCTCCACGAAGGACAGCGCGGTGTTGTTGAAGACCACGATCTTGACCGGCAGGTCTAGCCGGCGCAGCGTCAGCAGTTCCCCCATCAGCATGCTCAGGCCGCCGTCGCCGCACAGCGCCACGACCTGGCGCCCCGGGTGGGAGGCCTGGACGCCGATGGCGTGCGGCAGTGCGTTGGCCATCGTGCCGTGGTTGAACGAGCCGATGAGCCGCCGGTGGCCGTTCATCGTCAGATAGCGTGCCGCCCACACGGTGGGGGTGCCGACGTCGGCCGTGAAGACGGCGTCCCGGGTCGCGAGCTTGTCGACGGTGGCGGCCACGTGCTGCGGGTGCATGGGGTTGTCCGACTGCCCGGCCGCGGCGAGGTGGTCCAGCCGACCGCGCACCTTCCGGTAGTGGCCGGTCATCCGGTCGGCGAAGGAGCGGTCGGTCCGGGGCCGCAGCAGCGGGAGCAGCGCGGCGGCGGTGTCCTTGACGGTGCCGACCAGCGGGACGTCGACCTCGGTGCGCCGCCCGATGTGCTCACCGCGCACGTCGACCTGGACGACCGGCACGTCGGGGCCCGGGTAGAACTGGCGGTAGGGGAAGTCGGTGCCGAGCATCAGCAGGGCGTCGCAGTGCTCCATCGCCCGGTAGCCGGAGCTGTAGCCGATCAGGCCGGTCAGCCCCACGTCGTACGGGTTGTCGTGCTCCAGGAACTCCTTGCCGCGCAGCGCGTGCACCACGGGCGCCTTCAGCGCGTCGGCCAGGGCCACCGCCTCGTCGTGCGCGTCGTGGCAGCCCGCGCCGCCGAGGATGGTCACCCGTTCCGCCCTGTTGAGGACCTCCGCGGCGCGCGCCAGCCCGGCGTCGTCGGGCCGCACACGGGAGGAGGTCCCGACCACGGGACGGGGCGGCACGGGCAGGTCGATGTCGGCCAGGAACAGCTCGCCCGGGACGACCAGCACCGCGACGCCCCTGCGCTCCAGCGCCGAGCGCATCGCGATGCGCAGCATCCTGGGGACCTGCTCGGGCAGGCTCGCCATCTCGCGGTAGACGCTGCACTCGCGGAACAGCTCCTGCGGGTGCGTCTCCTGGAAGTACTCGCCGCCGATCTCCGCCCGCGGGATGTGCGCGGCGACCGCCAGCACCGGCACGCGGCTGCGCTGCGCGTCGAACAGCCCGTTGATGAGGTGGAGGTTGCCCGGACCGCAACTGCCCGCCGCCACCGCGAGCCGCCCGGTGACGGCGGCCTCGCCGGCCGCGGCGAAGGCGGCGGTCTCCTCGTGCCGTACGTGGGCCCACGAGACGGCCCCGTTGCGGCGGAGGGCGTCGGTGAACCCGTTCAGGGAATCCCCCGGCAGGCCGTAGACCCGCCGTACGCCGGAGGCCGCGAGGGCCGCGACCATGACATCTGCGACGGTGGTACCCAAGAGGACTCCCTGGCGGCTCGTCGGAGGGGCACGGTGCCCGCGGCACCCCGGACATTTTGTGACATCTCACACGGTCCGGGGGAAGCGACACGGCGCTCAGAGGATCCGCAGGGCCATACCCAGGTCGGGGCCGGCGTTCTGCCAGCACTTGATCTCGCCGTCGTCGCCGACCAGGTCGCCGAGGTGCCAGTCGCCGTCCGCGCCGCGGACGACGCAGATGCCGTCGAGGTCGATGGCGAGGTCGGCCCGGAGGGCCACGCCCTGGTGGGTGACCGTGCCGATGGTGTCGAGGAGCCGGGCCCGCGGGCAGCCGGTGACGCGCTGTATGTCGGCCAGGTTCCAGGGCTCCGGCAGGCGTTCGTCGCGCCCTTCGGACTCGGGAAGCAGCTCCACGACGGCGTGTCCCAGCCGGGGCCGAAGCCAGGCGCCGTCCCGCTCCAGGCCGAGCACGCCTCCCAGGAAGGCCATGTCGAGGGTGAGTGCGGGAGTCTCCCAGCGGAACGGCACCCGGGAGACGTGTGAGGGGAAGTGCGTCTCGTCCGAGCGGCCCGCTCCGAAGGCGCTCTTGGGTACGGGCCCGTCGTCGGTATAGCGGTGGGCGAAGAACGCGTTGATCCAGCCGGTGACCCAGGAACCACCCGACTCCGAGCGGTACTTGTAGAGCGATCGCCAGAACTCCTCGTCGACGCCCCGGCCCTCCGCCGTCTCCGCGACCGTGTCCAGGACGGGCTGCAGGCCCCCGAAGTACGGGCGCAGCCCCTCGAACCGGCCGGCGAGCTCCCGGGCCCGCGCGGCCAGAAGCCGCCAGTCCTCCGGCGTGCCCTCCAGCCGGATCCGGGGGATGCCGCACAGGGACTGCCAGCGGAAGCGGTAGTACGGGCTGACGACGTCCATGAGGGCCACCAGGGCGGCGGTGGCGTCGGCCGGGGTCGTGGTGGAGAAGGCGGGCAGGAAGAGCTCGGCCGTCCCCTCGCCGATCAGGGCGCGCAGGGGCTCCCGTACCAGGTTGACGGAGCGCTCCCAGTCCTCGGGGGCGCCGTCGTCCCGGACGAGGATGGTCTGCCGGTGGCCGGGCGTCCGGGTGAACGTCCCCGCGTACCCCGATGGGTCGAGGCGCACATGGACGGCCACCTCGTGCACGACGGCGTACCACAGCACGTCCGGCGAGAGGCTGAGCGGGAGGTGCGCGGTGAAGGCCGTGTGGAGAGCGCGGAGCAGCAGGCTCGACGTCGGTTCGGTGACCTGGGGGGTGTCGGTCGGCCTGCCGGACAGGCTCGCCGTGCTGCGGTGGCGGATACGCGCCGGGTCCCTGAGGACGGCGCGGAGGAAGCGATCGTTGCCGACCTCGGTGAGCGCGTCGGCCAGCCGGGCCGCCTCCGCGTCCCGCTCCGCGTCCGCGTCGAGCGGCAGATCGATCTCGAAAGCCATGCGCACCCCCGGGTTGACCATCAGGCTGATGATCCCAGGACCGCCCGGCGGGTCGCCCGAGGGGGGCTCAGATCCACCCGCGGCGGGTGGCCTCCATGGCGATCTGGAAACGCGTCTGGGCGCCGAAGCGCTGCATGAGGCGGGTCACGTGGCGCTGGACGGTCCGTTCGCTCCAGCCCAGGGCGCGGCCGGCGGACTTGTCGGTGGCGCCCGCGGCGAGCAGCGTCAGCAGTTTCGCCTCCTCGGCGGTCAGTTCGTCCGGGGCCTGTTCCAGCCGCCCCGCGGAGCCGCCGTTCGACGGCAGCCGCACCTGCACGCTGCGCTCCCACAACGCCTCGAAGAGGGCGATGAGCGCGTCGAGCAGGGGGGAGGGGTGGATCAGGTACGACGCCGTCACCGCGTGGTCGCCGGGCCGCAGCAGGGGGATGATGGCGAGCCGGTCGTCGGAGATCGCCAGCTTCATCGGCAGGTCGGCCGCGACCCTGGCCTGTTCGCCGTGCCGGACGCCGACGGTCACGTCCGCGAGCCAGCCCGGCAGGGCGAGCACGGTGCTGTCGTAGATCACGCGGTAGGCGACGCCGCGCTTGAGCAGTTCGAGTTCGATGGGGTTGGGCTCGGTGTGCTCCTCGTGCGAGGCGTACGGCGGCCGGTCGAAGCCCCGGACCTGCGTGCGCGTGCTCTGCTGCAACTGCGCCCAGCGGCGGTTGACGTCGTCCCGCCCCGAGACGACCTCGACCAGTTCGCCCGGGTTCACGAAGCGCGTGCCCGCGCGGTACAGCTCCATCAGGCCGGAGACATGGGAGCGCACGTCGTTCAACGCCCGTTCCCGGTCGCGCAGTACGGCCTCCAGCGCGCTGTCCGGGGAGACCGCCGCGTAGGTGACGGGGCGCCCGGTGGAGCGTACGGCGAGGCCGAGGGAGACCAGCGACCGCACGCTGCGGCGGGTCGCGGGAGTGGGCAGCCGGCAGTCGTGCGCCAGTTCCGCGACCGTGGCGTGCACCCGGCGCACGAGGGCCTCGTACACCGATTCGTCCTGCCGGCTCAGGCCGATGGATTCGAGCATGGTCCGTGGTCCGCCTTCGTGCTCTCTTCACGTGTCGTACTCCCGTCACCTGACAGGAAGTCGCCCCGCGATCATCTTGTCAGTCCGGTGGAGCGGCTGTCAGCGTTCCCCGCGGTACGCCGTCATTCCGGCTCGAGGACGTGGACCCACGTCGCGAAGGAGCGCCCATGCCGCTGCCCGCCCGCCGCTCGCTCCGACGACGACGCCACCGCGCGTGGCTGCCGGCCGTCGGCCTGTGCTCGCTGCTGCTGACCGCGCTCCCGGCCGCGGCTCAGGAGAACGAGCCGGCGCCCGCCCCGGCGAAGGCCGGGCGGGAGAAGATCGACCCCACGCTGCTCCGCCGGATGGACGCCGTCCGGGCGCGGGGTGACGGACGCGTCGAGGCGGCCGTGGTGCTGCGCGACCGCACCGGACTCCCCGAGCGGGGCGCGGACCCCGGCGCGGTGCGGGACGAACTGACGCGCAGCGCACGGTCCGTGCAGTCCCCGGTCGTGGACCTCGTCGAGTCGCGCGGCGACCGGGTGCTCAACACCTTCTGGCTGAAGAACATGCTCCTGGTGAAGGTCACGCCGCAGACCCTCCAGGAGCTCGCCACCCTCGCCCCGGTCGACCACATCATCCCCAACTTCACCCTTCAGGCACCCCCCACCGAGCCCGACAAGGACGCGGGGGCGACCCGCGCCGCGACCGCGGGGCCGAGCACCTGGGGCCTGACGAAGATCGGTGTCGACAAGGTGCGCGCCGAGCGGGGGCCCACCGGCGAGGGCGTGCGCGTCGCCGTCCTGGACACCGGCGTCGACATCGACCACCCCGACCTGGCCGGGAAGCTCGCCACCGACGACGCCGAGGACCCCGCGCACCCTGGCGGCTGGCTGGAGTTCAGTGCCACGGGTGAGCCCGTGGCCTCCCTGCCGCACGACAGCAGCTACCACGGCACCCACGTCGCGGGCACCATCGCGGGCGGTGACGCCTCGGGCACCGCGATCGGCGTCGCCCCCGACGCCGAACTCATGGCCGGGCTGACCATCCCCGGCGGTTCGGGCACCCTCGCCCAGGTGATAGCGGGCATGGAGTGGGCGATCGCCCCCTACGACGCGCAGGGCAGGCCCGCGGGCGAACCCGCGGACGTCGTCAGCATGTCGCTGGGGGCCGAGGGCTACGCCGACGAACTGATCGAGCCCACCCGGAACATCCACCGCGCCGGGGTGTTCCCCTCCTTCGCCATCGGCAACGAGTGCGTCGACGGCTCCGCCAGCCCCGGCAACGTGTACGAGGCCGTGTCCGTCGGCGCCACCGACGACGCCGACGACGTGCCCGACTTCTCCTGCGGCGAGGTCGTCGACCGCGGCGACTGGATCGACGCGCCCGCCGAATGGCCGCAGTCGTACGTCGTGCCCGACGTCTCCGCCCCCGGCGTCGACGTGCTGTCCACCCTCCCGGGCGGCGAGTACGGGATGCTGAGCGGCACCTCCATGGCCACGCCCCACGTGTCCGGGACGGTCGCGCTGATGCTGCAGGCCCGCCCCGGCCTCTCCGTGGACGACGCCCTCGGCATCCTCACCGGTACGTCCTTCTTCGACCAGCGCTACGGCGCGCGTCCCAACCCGCGCTACGGCTGGGGCCGCATCGACGCCTACGCCGCGGTGAAGGAGGCCGGTCTGCGCAGCGGCGTGCGCGGCACGGTGAAGGACGCCCGGACCGGCCGCCCGCTGGCCGGGGTCACCGTCGCCCGCACCGACACCGGACGCACCGTCACCACCGGCTCCGACGGCCGGTTCGAGCTGCGCCTCGCGGCCGGCACGCACGAACTGCGGCTCTCCCGCTTCGGCTACGTGACGCGGGAGCTCACCGCGCCGGTGCGGACCGACCGATACACCGACGTCTCCCCGCGGCTCGACCGGACCCGCCGCGGGGTGATCACCGGCCGGGTCACCTTCGGCCCCACGGGTTCGACCGTGCCGGGGGCGACGGTCACCGTCCTCGACGTCCCCGACCCGCTCAGGGCCACGACCGACCGCGAGGGCCGCTACACCATCCGCGACGTCCCCGTCGGCGACTACCAGGTGTCCGCGAACGCGCCCGGGATCTCGCGCTCCAAGCCGGTACGGGTCGTCGTCCGCGGATCGGGCCCGGCGGCCCGCGCCGCACTGGTACTGCCCCGGCCGTCCGCGACCGAGCGCGTGTCGCTGACCTCCGAGGGCAAGCAGGGCAACCACGAGGCGTGGTGGCCCAGGCTGAGCTCCGACGGTTCCGCCGTGGCCTTCGCCAGCCCGGCCTCCAACTTCGCCCCCGGCGACACCAACGGCGAGCTCGACGTCTTCGTCACCGACCTGGGTACCGGGGACACCGAGCGCGTGTCGGTCGCCTCCGACGGCGCCCAGGCCGACAGCTTCTCCCTGACGCCCACCCTCAGCTCCGACGGACGATGGGTCGGCTTCAACAGCGGCGCGACCAACCTGGTGGGCGGCGACACCAACCAGCAGACCGACAGCTTCGTGCACGACCGGAGGACCGGCGCCACGGAACGCGTGTCCGTCGCCTCCGACGGCACCCAGGGCAACGGACTCTCCTCCGCGCCCGCCCTCAGCTCCGACGGACGCTACGCGGTGTTCAACAGCGACGCCGACAACCTGGTGCCGGGCGACACCAACAACACCACGGACGTCTTCGTCCGCGACCGGCAGACCGGCACCACCAGCCGCATCTCGCAAAGCCCCGACGGCGGTCCCGGTGACGGTGCCTCCAGGGAGCAGTCCGTCAGCGCCGACGGCCGGTACGTCGCCTTCCAGAGCGCCGCGGGCAACCTGGTGCCCGGCGACACCGACGGCGGGCTCGACGTCTTCGTCCGCGACACGCGCACCGGCACCACCACCCTGGTGCCCGGTCCGCGGCCCGGCGAGAACACCGGTCCCGTCATCAGCGCCGACGGCCGGGTCGTCGCCTTCACGAACGACTGGCAGCTCTTCACCCACGACCTGCGGACGGGCGCCTCCGAGCAGGTGTCCGTGAACTCCGCCGGGGCCACGGCCGACGACTGGGCCTTCGCGCCCGCGCTCAGCGACGACGGCAGCAAGGTCGCCTTCTACAGCTACGCGACCAACCTCGCCGCCACCGACACCAACCGGCAGACGGACATCTTCGTCCGCGACCGGACGGCCGGCACGACGGAGCGCGTGTCCACCGGAGCGGAGGGGGTGGAGGCCGACGGCGCGTCCGACCTCCCCTCGCTCAGCGGGGACGGCCGCTACGTGGCCTTCGAGAGCGCCGCGACGAACCTGGTCGCCGACGACACCAACCGCCGGTTCGACGTCTTCGTCCACGACCGCGTCGCCGGCCCGGAGCCGGTCTTCGCGCCGAACGGGCTGTCCGTGAGTCCGCACGACACCCGGCCCGGCAAGGCGGTGCGCGTCTCGGCCCACGTCAAGAACGTCGGTGAGCGGACCGGCACCTATGAGGCCGTGCTCATGGTCGGGGACGTGGTCGAGCAACGCGCCTCGGTCCGCGTCCGGGCCGGGCACGAGGTCCGCGTCGGCTTCACCGTGCGCCGCGGCACGCCCGGCACGTACAGCGTCCGGCTCGCAACGCTGACGGGGGAGTTCACCGTACGGAAGTGATCCCCGCGGACGCCTGACACGGCGGTCCCGCGCCCCGGTCCCCCCGGGCGCGGGACCGCCGCGCCGTCGTTGCCCACCCCGGGGTGCACCGCCGGACGGCAGGCGGTGGGACGGCCGTGCATCCGCCGCGGCACGTGGCCGGGGGCGCCCTTTCCGGCGCCCTGCTCAGGTACAGGGCTGCTCGGCCCAGATGGTCTTGCCCTCTTCGGTGTGGCGGCAGCCCCAGCGCTGGGTGAGCTGGGCGACGATGAACAGCCCCCGGCCGCTCTCGTCGAGGGTGCGGGCCCGCCGCAGATGCGGGGTGGTGCTGCTGCTGTCGGAGACCTCGCAGGTCAGCCCGTCGTCGTGGCGGATGAGCCGCAGCCGGAACGGCGGAAGCGCGTGGCGGATGGCATTGGTGACGAGTTCGCTGACGATCAGCTCGGTCGTCTGCGTCGCGTCCGGGAGCCCCCAGGCGGCGAGCTTGCCCGCCACGTGCTTGCGCGCGTGGGAGACGGCGGCGGGGTCGGGCGCCAGGTCCCAGGTGGCGACGGCACCGCTGTCGAAGGTGCGGGTACGGGCTGCGAGGATCGCGGCGCAGGGCCGCTCGGCCTCGGGCAGGGCGCGCAGGACGGTGCGGCACACGGTGTCGAGGGAGGGACGGTCCTCCCGGGTGCGGGCCAGGCTGCGCAGGACCTTCTCGGCGGCCGGCCCGCCGAGGCGGGTGCCGGTGTGCACCAGCAGCAGGCTGCCCGCGGGGAGGTTCACCACGGTGGCCTCCGAGGACGGCCGTGCCTGACCCAGCGGCTGGGACGGCGGGAGCAGGACAGTCGTGACCGCGCCCTCCGGGGTGACGACCACGGGCGCGGGGTGCCCGGTGGCGGCGAGGGAGCAGCGGCCCGACACCGGGTCGTGGACCGCGTACAGGCAGGCGGCGCTGACACCCGCGGGCCGCAGCCGGCCGAGCACGTCGTCGAGGTGCGTGAGCAGCTCGTCCGGCTGGAGGTCGATGTCGGCCAGCGTGCGCACCGCCGCTCGGAGTTCGGCGGCCGCCGCGCCCGCCGCCGTACCGGTCTCCGCGGAGACCGAGCCCGCCACGAGGGCGACCCGGGCGCCGGGCAGCGGGATGGCGTCGAGCCAGTGTGCGCTGGGCCCGGGATGGTCGCGCGCGGGCATGCAGCGGCCGACGACCTCCACCGCCGCCGACCCCGGCAGGGCGGTGACCAGCAGGCCGTCGGGAGCCGCCGGGGCGGTGCCGGTCCCGTGGTGCGCGGGGCGCGCCGTGGCGGTGACGGCGGGTTCCGCGGGGAAGCACGCGCCGGCGGCCGCGCACTGCCGGCGCTGCAGCCACAGCCGGGCCCGGCACAGGACGAGACTGAGGACGAAGGACAGCGCGGCCGCCAGGATGACGACCGTGCGGCCGCCCACCGACACCCCGCGGATCGCGAAGCCGTAGATCCCCACGCTGGCACCGAGCGTGGCGACGCCGATGACGAAGGTGCGCCTGACGGGCAGCAGGGTGGCGGCCACGAGGGGCGCGAACGCCGAGTACGGCGACCACCGGACCAGGCCGCCCCCGGACGCCTCCAGCTGGACCGCGCAGACGGCGCCGAGGTAGCACAGGAGCAGTACAGGGCCGACGCCCCACGGCACCCGGGGCACGATCATGCTCGCCGGCGTCCTGCCGTGCCCGGTGCGTCCCTGGGACGGCACCGTACGCCCGCCGCTCACGGGGCGGCCTCCGCGGGATGCGGGGACCGCGGCGGGGGCGGACCCTGGCCGGCGCCCGGCACCGGCGGGCGCTGCACCGCCACCATCGCGAGGTCGTCGTCGAGGCGCTGTCCGGTGTGGGCGTCCAGGTCCTCGCCGACGAGCCGCAGGAGTTCGTCCGGCCCCTCCCAGTCCCACGTTCCGGCCCTTTCGTGGAGGGGGTAGAAGTCGCCCGAGGAGTTCCGGGCCTCGATCGCGCCGTCGGTGTAGAGCAGGAGCGTGTCCCCGGCGCCGAAGACGAAGACGTCGAGGTGGTAGTCGTCCGGGGAGTGGCCGGCCAGGCCGAAGGGAGGTGCGGGCCGGCGCGCCTCCAGGGCCATGACCCGGCCGCGGTGCCGGAGCAGCGGCGGCGGGTGCCCGCAGCTGACGACCCGTACGATGCCGGCGTCGTCGGGCACCTCCACCAGGAGGGCGGTGATGAAGCGCTCACCGGCCTCGGGGTCGGCCTCGGTGAGCTGGGCCAGGTGCCTCTCGAGGCTGAGCTCCAGGGAGGCCGCCAGCGCGGGCAGGGTGGCGTGGTGGTGGGCGGCCTCGCGGAACGCGCCGAGGAGCGACGAGGCGTCCTCGACGGCCGGCAGCCCCTTGCCGCGGACGTCGCCGATCAGCAATCTCGTCGCGTGGTCGGTGCGGGTGGCGCCGAACAGGTCCCCGCCCACCAGCGCGTGCGCGGCGGCGGCGCGGTAGACGGAGGCGACCCGCAGCGGGCCCATGCGTTCCGGGATCGGCCGCAGCAGCACCCGTTGGGCCGCCTCGGACACCGCCCGCACCTCGTGGAGTTCTCTGAGGTCGCGGTCGTGCAGGGTGCGCGCGGCGATGACGAAGCCGGAGACCGCCAGCAGGGAGCCGATGTGAATGGGCAGGATGGACGAGTGCAGCAGCCCGTCGTGGCGGTCGACGACCAGCATCGCGGCGCTGGCGACGAGTGCGACGCACGCGGTGACCCGGGCGCGGGCGAACGCGGCCGTGGAGGTCGGGGCGGCCACCAGCAGCGGGGACAGGTGGATGGCCACGGGGGCGAACGCTCCGGCCAGTGTGATCGCCGCGATCAGCCCGGCCGGCAGGGACACCTGGACGCGGGCGCCCGCCCTCGGGACGTGTTCCCCGGCCCGGCCGGTGCGCCGCGTATGCCTCCCCCGTCCGCCGGCGAGGCGCGCTCCGGGTGGGCGGGTGCGGTGCCCTGCCTGCGCCGCTGCCGGGACAGGGGAAGAGAAGAGATTCATGTGGCGTCCTGCGGGTGGTTCGTACGCCGGGCACGGACGGTACGCGTGCGGTGCGCGTGCGCCCTCCGGCACGGTGGGAACGCTCGGCCACGCACCTGCTGACGGACGGGACGTCACCCGGCCCGGTGGTGTTCCGGCCGTTCGGCCGGAACGTCAGGGGCGGCCTGCGCTGGGGGCCCGGGACACGGCCGCCGTGGCGGAACCGTGCGGGGCGGGCGGTAACACCGGCAGCCGCCGGTGCCTGACGGGGCATCCGTCATGGCCGGGTACCGGGAGCACCGAAGGGGAGCCGGCACCGTGTGCGTCCGGGCACCGGCCGGCGCGCGGACTCGTCAGGATCACGGCCCCACCGTCCTTACTTTGCCGCATCGTGGAAGCCATTGCCGCAATGCGGTATCCACTGTGCGACCCGCATGGGGCATCGTCAAGGCGATCCGTTCGGCGCGGGGAGGACGGGCCCCGCCGGGGGCCGGGGGAGCGGCTGCGGCGACCCGCGCTACGCCCCGTTGCCCCGCCACATCCGCCCGTCGGCGATGGCCGAGGCGCAGTCGATCGCCTGGGCCGCGAGGTCCTTGGCGCGGGCAGGGGTGAGACGGTGGGACGGCCCCCCGACGCTCACCGCGGCGATCACGCGTCCGTCGCCGGAGCGCACGGGCGCGGCCAGTGAGTTCAGCCCCGGCTCGAGTTCCTCCTCGGAGAACGCCCAGCCCTGGTCCCGGACCTCTTCGAGCTGCCCCAGGAGCACCGCCGGATCCACCACGGTCCGCGCGGTGCGGGCCGTCAGGCCCTCGTTCAGGACGAGGGCGAGCACGTCGGGGTCGAAGGCCATGAAGACCTTGCCCGCGGCGCTCGGCTGGAGCGGCATGACCTGGCCGACGTGGCCCCGGTAGACGATCGAGTGCGTCGACTGCGCCCAGATCACGGTGACCCGCCTGCCGCCCTGCCGTACCTGCAGGCCGCAGCACTCGCCGCAGTGGTCCCGCAGCGCGGTCACCAGCGGTCTGGCCGCGGTGATGAGGTCCGAGGCGGCGTCGGCCGCCGCCGACCAGCCGATCACCCGCAGACCGATGCCGTACGCGGTGCCCTCGCGCTGGAGGAGGTTCTCCCGGACGAGCGTGCGCAGGATGCGCGCCACGGTGGAGGACGGCAGACCGGTCCTGCGGACGATCTCCGACGCCTGGAGGCGGGGGGTGCTCACCGAGAAGCAGTCCAGGATCTCCGCGGACTTCCGGACCACCTGGACGGAACCGTCCGCCGCCCCGTTGCGATCGCGATCAGCGGTCATGGCCGCATCGCCTTCTCTCGTCCTCGCATCGCGGGAAACCGTCCCGCATCGTGGCACCTCCCCACTGTCGGTGCCGTGCTGCGAGGGGTCAAGCAAGGCGGCCCTTGCCGTGCGGGGCAGGGGCCGCCGCAGGTCACGACCGGTCGAAGGTCGCGGGCACCGGCAGCGTGGACCACCGCGGCACCGGCCAGGCGACGACGAAGGCGCGGCCGACCACGTCGTCCAGCGGCACGAAGCCGCCGCCCGGTTCGCCGACGTGGGCGCGCGAGTCCTGTGAGGCGTTGCGGTGGTCGCCCATCACCCACAGGTGGTCCGCGGGGACGGTCACCTTCCCGACCGGGATGTCGTCGCACGGCGTGGCGCCGGGGTAGACGTAGGGCTCGTCCAGCGCCTTCCCGTTCACCGTGACCGGCTTGCCGCGCTCGCAGTCCACGGTGTCGCCGCCGACCGCGATGACACGCTTGATGAGGTCCTGCTCGTCGGAGGAGGGCGCCAGTCCGACGAACGCGAGCGCCTTCGTGAGCACGTTACCGCCGGCCGGCTTCGGCTGGTCGTCCAGCCAGCCGCCGGGATCGCGGAAGACGACCACCTCGCCGCGCTGCGGCGTCGCCCCGAACCACGGGGTCAGCTTGTCCACCAGGACCCGGTCGCCCACCTGCAGGGTGTCCTGCATCGAACCCGAGGGGATGGAGAAGGCCTGCACGAAGAAGGTCTTGATCCCCAGGGCCATGACCAGGGCCACGACGACGAGGATCGGCAGCTCCTGCCACCAGGGGCGCTGCGCGCGGACTTTGCGCGGCCGTCTCCGGCGGGCCGGCCCCTCCGCATCGTCCTCGCCGGTGCCGCGGACACTCGTCCGGCCGTCCTCCCCAGCGGTCATGGCTGCTCCTTCACGGTGTCGGTACGACGGGCGCGGTGCGTGCCCCGTACACCAGAACGATCAGGAGTTCCCGCTTGTCCTCGCCGTGGCCCGAGGTCCCGGAATCCGCGCGCGTGGAACCGGGAGACCCGCCCGCGCGTGATCACAGGGCATGATCGGGAAGAGACGCGCGGCGGCGGTGGGCGCGCATCTGGCGGCGGTCTGGCTCGCGGGCAGTGCTCTGACCGCCGTCCAGTTCCAGGCGGTGTCGGTCGCGCTGTTCCTCGGCAGGCCGGCGGTCCTGGCCGTCGTGCCGGTCTGTTCCGTCGCCCTCGCGGCGGCGCTGCTCGCGTCGTTGGGCAGGGCCGCCCGCTCCGTCGTACCGCTCACCCGCCGGAGGGCCGGCCTGTGCGGCTGGACGGCCGCGGTGTACGCGTTCGGCACCGCCGGGGCGCTCGCCGTGGCGGTGGCGCTCGAGCACGTCGGCGCGCTCGCGGACTGGGTTGTGCTGTCGCCCGCAGGAGGGACCTGCCACGCCCTCGCCGCCGCGTTCCTCCTGCCGGGCGCGCGGGCCCGGCTCGCCGCACTGGCCGCGGCCGTCGTCCTTGCCGCGGGCGGGGCGTACGCCGCCTGGGACGCCGCCCGCCCGCCCACCCTCGACGAGTGGATGAGCGCCAACCAGGTGGACCACGCCCTGCTGCTGGTCGGCGACCCGCCCCCCGGCTACACGCTGCACGTCGGGGGCGCGGGCGCCGACGGCTTCGGCGCCCGTTACGAGAGCGGGGACTCCCCAGAGCTGAGCATCCGGGTCGAACGCGCCGGAGCCGACACGCGGCGTGTCGACGCGCGAGGCTGCCCCGTCCCGTTCGGCCAGGAGATCCACTGCCGCGACGACGGGGGAGGCCGCCTGCTGATCGCCCGCGGCGGCACCTACCCCCTGCGTGAACTGCGGCTGCCTCAGGGCGGCCTGGTCTGCACCGTGACCGTGCGGGGGTCCGGCGAGACCGGGCTCCCGGCCGCCCGCCACGTCCTGGCCACGCTGCGCCCGGCGACCCGGGCCGAACTCGCCGCGCTGGTCGAGCTGCCGATGCCGCGCTGACAACTCCCGCTGCGCCCTTCGGTCAGGCTCCGCCGTACCGGGCGAGCAGCGCCGCGATGTAGGCCTCCAGGCGCATCGTGAGCACCTCCGGGGTGAGGTCGCGGCGGCCGAGTTCGCGCCAGGGGACGGCGACCTTCTCGGCGTCGGGTGCGAAGGCGAGGGCGTCCAGGAGCCGCCAGTAGAGGTGGGCGCCGGGGGACCCGGTGAGATGGCCGCCCGCGGCGGCGTAGAGGTCGGCGAAGCGGATCCCGGCCGCGGGCCCGTGCAGCAGCGCGAGTGCCGTGGCGCAGTGGGCCACGTCGAGGTCGGCGGGGCCCCAGGAGGTCTCGACCCAGTCGACGACGCCGGTGATACGCAGGTGCCCGCCGTGCCCGGTGAACAGGACGTTGCCCGGGTGGAAGTCGCGGTGCAGGAAGCCGGCTTCGTGGGCGGGCGGGTCACGGCGTATGACGTCCACCGCGCGGGCCCACAGATCGGGACGGCTCGTGCCCTCGGGCGGCCGGACGTGCTCGGCCGCCGTCCAGGCCTGGTAGGCGCGCGGCCTGTCCTCCTCGCCGACGTACAGGCCGTGGATGCGCACGAGTTGGCGGGCCAGCAGCCAGGCCCGCGCCCCGGACTCCGCGTCCTGAAGGCGTACACCGCCCGGGAGGTGGGACATGAGCAGCGAGGGGTGGTCGCAGTGCTCCGCCGTCGCGTCGACGGCGTGGAACTCGGCGGCGGGGACGGCGGTGGGGGCGAGCAGTTTCAGGACGCGCGCCTCACGGGTGAGCAGGCCCTCCGCGTGCCGCAGGTAGAAGGGCTTCACGAAGGAGCGCAGCACCAACTGGCGTCCCGCTCCGGGCCCGGTGACCCGCAGGCGGCGCATCTGCGAGGTCCAGCCGCCGCGCAGCCGCTCCGCCGAGTCGACGCGTTCGCCCTCGCGCAGGTGGCGGTGCACCCAGGCGCGGGTGGCCGTCCAGCCGGGCTCGTTCCCCTCCGACACGGTCATCGGGGCACCCTACCGGGCCCGTTGGTCAGACGGTGGCCTGCCGCCGTGCGCCGAGCACCATCGCGATCAGCGACCTCGCGGTGGCCCGGAGGCGGTCCGCGTCCTGGTAGACGCGCTCGATGACCACGGTGCCCCGGGTCATGGTGACCAGCACCCGAGCGGCCTCGGTGGGCGGGACGGTGAGCAGCCCGGCCGCGTCCTCGCGGGAGAGCCGTTCGGCCATGACGCCCTCGAGCCGGTCCAGCATGCCGCGGATCGCGATCCGGATGGGTTCGGCGTCCGCCTGGGTGTCGGTGGCGGTCTTGGTCGACAGGCAGCCGCGGGCGGGGGTGCCGCGGGTCATGGAGGCGATGGTGAAGTCGAAGAAGTCCTCGAGCGCCTGCCGGACGTCCGGCTGGTCCAGGGTGGCGGCGGCCTCGGCGACGAAGGCGTCCGCGTAGTCCCGGAAGACGCGCAGGAACAGCGTCTCCTTGTCGCGGTACGCGTTGTAGAGCGAGCCGCGCTGCACTCCGCTGGCGGTCGCCAGGTCCTGCATGGAGGTCGCTCCGTAGCCCTGGTTCCAGAAGACGTCCAGGATCCGGCCCAGGGTGTACTGCTCATCGAACTGACGCCGTCCAGCCATGGCCCCACCGTAAGCAATCTTTGACGGCCCCGTCAAAGTTTGCAAGGCTGTCAAACATGACGGGGTTGTCAAAGATGGCCCGGGTAGCGGACGGGCCGGGCGGCGCCTGGATCCGCCGCGACCGGGCGGAGAGCGGAAACGAGCACATGAGCACCACACCACCGGGACCCGCCGCGTGGCGGGCGACAGCGGCGGGCGCGAGCGCGAGCTTCGTCGGCATCGGCCTCGCCCGGTTCGCCTACACGCCCCTGGTCCCCGAGCTGATCAACGCCCACTGGTTCTCGCCGTCCGCCGTGGCCTACCTCGGCGCGGCCAACCTGGCCGGCTACCTGGCCGGCGCGTTGAGCGCCCGGCGGGTGGGGCGGTGGTTGGGGGACCGCCGGGCCCTGCGGTGGATGATGGCGCTGGCCACGCTGGCATTGCTGGCCTGCAGCGTTCCCGTATCGGTGCCCTGGTTCTTCTTCTGGCGCCTGGCCTCGGGGCTCGCGGGCGGCGTGATCATGGTGCGGGTGGCCGGCGCGGTGCTCCCGTACCTGAAGGGGGAGCGGCGCGGGCTGGCGGGCGGCGCGATCTTCGCGGGGCTCGGCGTCGGCATCGCCGCCTCGGGCACGCTGGTGCCCCTGCTGCTGCGCCTCGGTCTGAGCCGGACCTGGGCGGGGCTGGCCGTCCTGTGCGCCCTCCTCACCGCGCTGAGCTGGAACGGCTGGCCCCGGCCCACCGCACCCGCGGTCCCCTCGGCCCCGGGGGAGGGTCAGGGCAGGGCCGTCCGCCCGGCGCGGCTGAGGCTGCTGCTCGTGGAGTACGCCCTGATCTCGATGGGGCTCACCCCGGCCATGGCGTTCCTCGCCGACTTCGTCAGCCGGGGACTGGGCCGCGGGTCCGCGGGCTCCACGGTCTGGATCCTGTACGGGCTCGGCGCCCTCGTCGGCCCCACCCTCTACGGCCTGCTCGGCGACCGCCTCGGCTTCGCCAGGGCCCTGCTGCTGATCACCCTGGTGCAGGCGGGGGCCCTCGCCGCGCTCGCCGCGGCGCACAGCCTGCCCGAGATCGCGGTGCTGAGCGTCGTCATCGGGTCCTACCCGCCCGGTGTCGTGCCGGTCGTGCTGGGCCGCGTCCACGAACTCGTGGGGCGGCGGCCCGAGGCGCAGTCGGCGGCATGGGGCAGGGCGACCGTCGCCGGTGCGCTGTCGCTGGCTCTCTCCGCCTACCTCTATTCCTATGTCTTCGCCCGCAGCGGCCAGGACCACCGCACGCTGTTCCTCATCGGAGCGGCGGCGCTCGGCCTGGCGCTGGTCGTCGGTGCGGCCGCGCGGTTCGCCCGTGTGCCCGCGGTCGCGGAGGAGGAAGCCGTGCACCACATCGCCGGGGTCCGGGGCGCGTCCGTCCGGGAATGAGGCGCCGGGGCGTGGCGGGGTTGCGACATGTCGCAGAGTGGACAGACCGCCGGCGTTCCCGCCGGCCGCAGGGGCGGAGACGCCCGCCGGTGCGCGGGCGGTGCGGCGGCCCCGTCCCGGGAATCCCGCCCCGGCCCTGGTGGCACGGCGAAAGACGTGGTCAGTGGCGCGGTGACGACATGGCGCCCACGGACGTGCCGCCGGTGGCGCCCCGGGAGGAGCGGAAGCGCCGGTTCCCCGGCATCGCGACCGCCGCATGCCGCGTTTGCTCCACATGTCCCCACCAGCCGAGGAATGTCGTCGGCTCATTGATCAACAGCCTCGGCAACTCGCATATAGTGACCGCGAGTTCCCCGCGAACACGGAGCCCGTACGGGATTCGTGTGCGCGGCGGTGCCCGTTTCTGCAGGATTCCCGCTCCGCCCATCCCATCCGTCCAGACGGTCCCGAGGTCCTGATCGATGACAGCGCAGACCGCGCTACCGCGCCCGCGGACCGGGCGCCTGCGCATCCCGGCACGGCCGCGTGAGCAGCGTGCTCCGCTCGCGTACCTGGCGCGGGCCCTGGCGGTACCCCTGGTGGTCACCGTTCCGGTGGCCGTGTGGCTGGTCGTCGCCGCTCCCGGATCGCTGCGGGCCCCCGCCGTGACCGGCGCGGCCGCGGGGATCCTCGCGCTGGTCGTGGCCGTGGCCGTGGCGGCGCAGGAGCGCTGGCGGGCACGGCGGCTGGCCGGGCAGCTCGACACCCTGCGGGCCGAGGCGGAACGTTTCGCCGATGAGGTGCTGCCCGCCGCCGTCCGGCGGATCACCGGCGGAGAGACCGTCGACCGCGTACTCACCGCCGTACGGGAGCCGCTGACCGGACCTCAGCGCCGCATGCTGACCCTGATCGCCGACCGCGTGGGCAGCAGCGAGTCGCGCCGCGCCGCGGCGATGGCCGTCGGGGCCAACGCCGCCGGGCGCATGCAGGCACTGGCCACCGGCATGCTGGCCGACCTGCGGCAGATGGAGCACCGCCACAGCGACCCGGCCGTACTGCACGACCTGCTGCACCTGGACCACCGCACCGCCCAGGCCGGCCGCCTCGCCGACAGCATCGCCGTGCTGACCGGGGCCCGTTCCGGACGCCGGTGGGCCAAGCCGATCCGCATGGAGTCGATCCTGCGCGGCGCCATGGGACGCATCGCCGGCTACCAGCGGGTGCGGCTCCACTCCACCAGCGAGGTCGCCGTCGTCGGCCACGCCGCCGAGGGTGTCATGCACGCGCTGGCCGAACTCATGGACAACGCGGCCAACTTCTCCCCGCCCACCGCCGAGGTCCACGTGTACGTGGAGGAGGTGCCCGCGGGCTCGGTCATCACCGTCGAGGACAGCGGACTGGTGATGGGCGAGGTCGCGCTGCGCCGGGCGCAGAGCGCCGTCGCCGCCGGGTCCGGGGACCTGACCGGTCTGTCCGGGACCAGGCTCGGCCTGACGGTCGTCGGCCGGCTGGCCCGCAAGCACGGCCTGACCATCTCCTTCCGGCCCTCGGCCCGGGGCGGCACCGGCGCGGTCATGATGATCCCGCAGGAACTGCTCACCGTCCCGCGCCCCGGCACGGACGCCGGCCCCGAAGCCGAGCCCCTCCTGCCCCCGGAGGCCCCGGCCGCCGCCCCGTCCGTCCCGGCCCCCGCCGAGACGCCCGACACGGGCAAGGAGGCCGGGCCCACGCCACCGGAGCTGGGCGAGAGCGGCCTGCCCAAGCGCCGCCGCGGTCAGACGCTGTCCGCCGCGGGCCACGACGGGCCCCACCACGACCGGCCCGCCGCACGTCCGAGTTCGGGCTCGGCCGGCCACGGAACGGCGGCCGAACGGGCCGCGAGGTTCAGCACCTTCCGCAGCGCGGTGCACGGCACCACCCCCGCCGCACCCGCATCCGACCACGAGTCCCCCGCGTCCGCGCCCGGCGCGGACCGCGACGAGCACAACGCGACGGCCCCATCCCCAGAAAGCGACGCGCGATGACCGCACCGGCCACCGGCCACACCAGTACGGACGAGCGGCTCAACTGGCTGCTGGAGAACCTGCTGGAGCGGACCCCGGGCGCCCGCCACGCCCTGGTCCTGTCCCGCGACGGGCTCAAGCTGTGCCGCACCCCCGAGCTCTCGGTCGACCAGGCCGACCAGCTCGCGGCGATCTCCGCCGGCATCCAGAGCCTGTCCCAGGGCGCGTCCATCGAGTTCGGCGACGGCAGCGGCGGCGTACGGCAGGCCATGGCCGAGTTCTACGGCGGGATCCTGTTCATCGTCGAGGCCGGCGACGGCGCCCACCTGGCGGTCGTCGCCGACGACGACGCCGAGGTCGGCCTGATCGGCCACAACATGCACGAGCTGGTCGAGCAGCTCGGCGAGCACCTCAGCGCGCCCCCGCGCGAGGTGCCCGGTGAGGACGGCGACGGCGCATGACACCCCGCCCGGGCCGGGAGGAGGACCCGGACCGGCTGTACACCCTGACGTCGGGTCGCAGCCGGCCCGTGTCCGACGCGTTCGACCTGGTGACCCTGGTGGTCGCCGAGTGCGATCCGGTCCCGGGGATGCAGTCCGAGCACGCGGCGATCCTGCGGATCTGCCGCCGGCCCACCGCCGTCGTCGAGCTCGCCGCCGACCTGGGGCTGCCGGTCGGCATCACCCAGGTGCTCCTGTGCGACCTGCTGGACACCGGCCGCATCAGCGCCCGGCACCCCCGTACCGTCCGGACGGCGGCTCACCTTCCGGACCCCGAGATCCTGGAGCAGGTGCTCGTTGGACTACGCAACCTCTGACCCCGGCCTCGTTCCCGGCCGGCCGGAGCCCCGGGCACCGCTCGACGCGAGCGCCGACAACGGGCTGAAGATCGTCATCACCGGCGGGTTCGGTGTCGGGAAGACGACCATGGTGCGCTCGGTCAGCGAGATCCGCCCGCTGAACACCGAGGAGACCATGACGCAGGCCGGTGCCGGGGTCGACGACCTCGCCGGTGTGGGGACCAAGTCCTCCACCACCGTGGCCTTCGACTTCGGCCGGATCAGTGTCAACGCGCGGACCGTGCTCTATCTGTTCGGCGCGCCCGGCCAGGAGCGGTTCTGGTTCCTGTGGGACCGGCTGTTCTCGGGCACGCTCGGTGCGGTGGTGCTCGTCGACACCCGCCGCCTGGACGACTCCTGGTACGCCATCGACCGCCTGGAGCACCACGGCACACCGTTCGTCGTGGCCCGCAACGACTTCGGCGGGCCCAAGCACACCGAGGAACAGGTCCGCGACGCGCTGTCGCTGGCGGACGGGGTGCCGCTGGTGGACTGCGACGCGCGGTCCCGGCAGTCCTCCAAGGACGTCCTCATCACCCTCGTCCAGCACCTGCAGACCCTGTCCGCCGCCCACCCGCGCGCCCGGGAGATGACCGCTCCGTGACCAGCCAGCCCACCGCGGCCGCCGGCACCGACCCGTTCGCCGGGGCGGTGCCGTTCAGCGGTCCGCGTTTCCATGTCGAACCCGCCGCCCTCTACCGGGAACTGCGCCGCGACCACGGCGCCCTGGCACCCGTGACGCTCGACGGCGGCATACCGGCCTGGCTCGTGCTGGGCTACCGGGAACTGCTGCACGTCACCGGCGACCCGGTGCTCTTCAGCCGCGACTCGGACCTGTGGAACCAGTGGGACCACATCCCCGACGACTGGCCGCTGCTGCCCATGATCGGGCGCAAGCAGCCCTCGATCCTCTACACCGTGGGCGAACGCCACCGGCAGCGTGCCGCGATGATGGGCAACGCCATGGAGGCCATCGACGCGGTCGAACTGCGCCGCTACGCCGAGCGCTACGCCGACGCGCTCGTCGACACCTTCTGCGGCAGCGGCACGGCGGACATCCTCGACGAGTTCGCGATGCTGCTCCCGGTCCGCGTGCTCGCCCGGCTGTACGGCTTCCCCGAGGAGCAGGGGCCCCTCCTGGTGAAGGCGGTCAAGGACCTGGTCGACGGCGGCCCGGACGCCATCGCCGGCCAGAAGCACGTCTACACCGCGATGACCGAACTGCTCGAGGCGAAGAAGGAGCAGCCGGGCGCGGACGTCGTCTCGCGGATGCTCGCCGACCGGTACGACTTCTCCGACGAGGAGATCGTGCAGGACCTGATGGTGATGACCGTGGCCGGGCACCAGCCCACCGCGGACTGGATCGGCAACTCGTTGCGGCTGATGCTCACCGACGACCGCTTCGCCGCCTCGTTCACCGGCGGCCGGCACAGCGTCGGGCAGGCCATGAACGAGGTGCTGTGGGAGGACACCCCCAGCCAGAACATCGCCGGGCGGTGGGCCAGCCGCGACACCCGGCTCGGCGGGCGCCAGATCGCCTCCGGCGACCTGCTCATCCTCGGCTTCGCCGCGGCCAACGCCGACCCCCAGGTCCACCTGGAGGCCGGGGCCTCCACCAACGGCAACAACGCGTGGTTCTCCTTCGGGCACGGCGAGCACCGCTGCCCGTTCCCGGCTCAGGAGATCGCCGAGGCCATCGCCCGCACCGGCATCGAGGTGCTGCTGGACCGGCTGCCCGACATCGAACTGGCGGTCGACCCCGCCGATCTCGTGCGTCGTCCGTCCCCCTGGCTGCGGGGCATGACCAAGCTCCCCGTGCGTTTCACACCCACCCCCGTGCTAGGAGAACTCTGATGGAATGCCCGGTCACCGGCCACCACGCGGCCTCCCCGATCGTGCTGGACCCGCTGGTGGGCGACCTCGTCGCCGAGAGCACCGCGCTGCGCGAGGCGGGCCCGCTGGCCGCGGTCGAACTCCCCGGCGGTGTGCCGGTGTGGGCCGTGACGCACCACGCCGAGGCCCGCGCGCTGCTGACCGACCCGCGGCTGGTGAAGGACATCGCCCACTGGGACGCCTTCACCCGCGGTGAGATACCCGCCGACTGGGCGCTGATCGGCCTGGCCAACCCGGGCCGCTCCATGCTCACCGTCGACGGCGCCGACCACCGCCGGATGCGCGCCCTGGTCGCCCAGGCGCTGACCCCGCGCCGCGTGGAGCAGATGCGGGCCCGGATCGAGGAGTTGACGGCCGGTCTCCTGGACCGCGTCGAGGAGGCCGCGCGCGAGGGCGACGTACTCGACCTCAAAGCCACCTTCGCCTACCCGCTGCCGATGTACGTCGTGCAGGAGCTGATGGGCATCGACAAGGCCCACCTGCCGCGGCTGAAGGTGCTGTTCGAGAAGTTCTTCTCCACCCAGACCCCGCCCGCCGAGGTCCTCGCCACGCTCGGCGAGCTCGCGGCCCTCATGGCCAAGACCGTCGCCGACCGGCGCGCCGAGCCCGGCGACGACCTCACCAGCGCTCTGATCGCGGCCTCCGAGGACGGTGACCACCTCACCGACGAGGAGATCCAGAGCACTCTGCAGCTCATGATCGCCGCGGGGCACGAGACCACCATCTCCCTCATCGTGAACGCGGTCGTGAACCTGCTCACCCACCCCGACCAGCTCGCGCTGGTGCGGGAGGGCAAGGCGAGCTGGGAGTCGGTGGTGGAGGAGACCCTGCGCCACTCCACCCCCACCTCGCACGTGCTGATCCGCTTCGCCACCGAGGACGTCCCCGTCGGCGACAAGGTGATCACCAAGGGCGAGGCGCTGATCGTCTCCTACGCGGCGATCGGCGGCGACGAGAAGCAGCACGGCCCGAGCGCCGGCGTCTTCGACATCACCCGCGACCACCCCATCCGCCACATCGCCTTCGGCCACGGCCCGCACGTGTGCCCCGGCGCCGCGCTGTCCCGGCTGGAGGCGGCGGTGGCGCTGCCCGCCCTGTTCGAGCGCTTCCCGAAGCTCGACCTGGCGGTCCCGGCGTCGGAGCTGCGCAACAAGCCCGTGGTCACCCAGAACGACCTGTACGAGCTGCCGGTCACCGTCAACTGACCTACCGTCGGTGTCCGGCACCTCCCCGCGCCGCTCGTGCCGGTGCGGGGAGGTGCCGGTCCGCTCCGGTGGCGGACGCCTCGCCGTTCAGCGAGGGGTCTGGGCCACCGTCCCGCCGCAGGTCGGCTACGCGCTCACCGAACGCGGCCGCTCGCTGCTCCACGTCGTCCGCGACCTGGCCGGCCGGGCCGACGCCCACGCCCAGGAGATCAGCCGGTCCCGCGTCGAGTACGACGCCACGAAGGACTGAGGCCACCCACCCGGGGCCGTTCCGCCCCGCCGGTCCCGCCGGTCCCGTCGGCCGCGCGGCCCGCGAGCACCCCGGTGGGGAGGCGAGCGTGCCGGACGGGTGACGGCCCCGCCCGTCCGGAGCACCGGACGGGCGGGGCCGTTCCCGTCACACGCCGATGTCGCGGCCGTCCTTGCGCCACACCACGACGACGGAGGGGCGGGGGATCCGCCGGCCGCCGTCGGGCCAGCGCGAGGACGGGTTCTCGTACGTGGAGCCGTCGGTCTCGCCGGGGTGCTGCACCGCGACCAGGACGCGCTGGTCCTGGACGATCGGGCCGCACGTCTCGGCGCCCTTGGGGACGCTCAGGAACTGCCGGACCTGACCGCGCTTCTCACCCTTGACCGCGACACCGAAGAGGGCGTCGTGGGTGCCGAGGGTCCCCGGTGCGCCGTCGGTGGATATCCACAGGTTGCCGTGCGGATCGAACGCCACGTTGTCCGGGCACGAGATCGGGCTGACGTCGTCCTTCGGGAAGCCCGCGAAGTAGGTGGCGGGGTCGGACGGGTCGCCCGCGACCAAGAACAGCCGCCACGCGAAGCGGTCGGCGGCGGGGTCGTCGAAGGACTCCGCCAGCTCCAGCACATGCCCGTGCTTGTTGTTGTTCCGCGGGTTGGCCTCGTCGGCACCGGCGGAACCGGCCTTCCCGCGGTTGGTGTTGTTGGTCAGCGCCACGTAGACGCGACCGGTGCGCGGGCTCGGCTCGACGTCCTCGGGGCGGTCCATCTTCGTGGCTCCGGCCTTGTCCGCCGCCATGCGGGTGAAGAGGTAGACCTCCTCGGCGGTCATGCCCTCCACGAAGGAGGTGGTGCCGTCGGCCAGCTTGATCCACTCGCCGGAGCCGTCGAACTCGCCGTCCGAGGGCAGCTTCCCGTTGCCGTCGAACTCGGCGGCCGGGCTGTCGCCCGTCAGCCGGGCGACGTAGAGCGTGCCCTCGTCCAGGAGCGACAGGTTGTGCTCGCGGACCGCCCGTCCGGTGCCGTGCCGCATCGCCTTGCTCGCCACGAACTTGTACATGTAGTCAAAGCGCTCGTCGTCGCCCATGTAGACGACGGGGCGGCCGTCCTCGGTGAGGCGGGGCTGCGCGGCCTCGTGCTTGAAGCGGCCGAGCGCGGTGTGCTTGCGCGGCGTCGAGTCCGGGTCGAACGGGTCGAGTTCCACGATCCAGCCGAAGCGGTTGACCTCGTTGGGCTCCTTGGCCAGGTCGAAGCGGTCGTCGAACCGCTCCCACTTGCGCTCGCTGGCCGCTCCGGCGATGCCGTAGCGCTTCAGCCGCTCCGCCGTGACCGGGTCGGTGACCGAGGCCGCGTTGCCGAAGTACTGGTTGAAGTTCTCCTCGCCGGACAGCACGGTGCCCCACGGGGTGGTGCCGCCGGCGCAGTTGTTGAGGGTGCCGAGGACCTTCGTGCCGGTGGGGTCGGCCTTGGTGCGCAGCAGGGGGCTGCCCGCGGCGGGGCCGGTCAGCCGGAAGGCGGTGCGGGTGTGGAGCCGGCGGTTCAGGCCGTGCCGGCTCACCGGGTACAGGCGGCCGGAGTGCCGCTCCTCCTCGACCACGACCACGCTGAGCCCGTGCGCGGCCCAGGCGATCTCGACCTGCTCGCGGGTGGGGTTCGCCGCGTCGTAGCCCGGGAACATGAGGATCTCGTCGGTGTACTCGTGGTTGGCGACGAGTACCTGACGGCCGCGCTCACCGGGCAGGTCGAACAGGTGCAGGAAGTCGTTGTTGTAGCCGAACTGGCCGGCCTGCGCCGCGGCGGTCTGCCGCGCCTGGTCGAACGCGGGGGCGCCGCGCAGGATGGGGTCGCCCCAGCGGATCACGACACTCTGGGCATAGCCCTCGGGAACGACGACGGCGTCCACGGTGTTCGGCGAGACGGGCCGGAAGCGCAGGCCCTTGGCGGCGTCGTGGTCGGCGGTGCCTCCATGGCCTCCGTGGCCTCCGCGCGGCGGCTCGGGCGCGGCGGCGGCCACGTCGGTGCCGGACGTGACCGCTATGCCGCCCGCGGCGGCGGCCAGGGTGACCACGGCGCCGGTCCGCAGCATCGTGCGGCGGGAGAGCGCGTCGGCGACGACGTCGCCGAGGTAGGCGTTCCCGCTGGTGTTCGGGGCCTCGTGGGCGCAGGCGTCACCGCACTTGAACCGGCAGGTGAGCGCGGACCTGCCGCCGTCGTGACGGGGGAGCAGCGGAAGAAGTCTGTGCGGCCGCACAGTGCCTCCAAGTCTATGTTCCGGTATAGCGAGTACCAAGGGACGGTAAAGAGCCCTGTTCTCGCGGGGGTGGCCGGAACGTGAACCGCGCATGAACCGGTGAGCGCGGCAAGGGGTTCCCGCGCCCGTGCGCGCCCGACGGACGCCGCCTCACCGCTGCGACGTCCCAACGGCGCGGCGGGCGGCGCGCGCGGCGCGCTCACGCCGGGATGGCCGCCGGCAGCGTCAGTTCCCAGGTGTCCACGGCGAAGTGGAGGGTCATGCCGTGCGCGGTGTACAGCCGCGGGGCCCCTGTGGGGTTGTCGGTGTCCACCCCGAGACCGAGGGTGTCGCGGCCGCGGGCGGCGTAGACGCCGAAGGCGTGGCGCAGCAGATGGCCGGCGACACCCCGGCCCCGCGCCTCCTCGCGCACGCCCAGGCTCCGGATCCACGCCATGGCCGCGCGGTCGTCACGGGTCAGCGCCGCGCCCACGTCCCCGGCGCCCTCCAGCGAGGCGATCCACACCAGGGACCAGTCGATGCCCTGGCCGAGGTCGTCCAGCCACTGCCGGTAGGTGCGCCGCTGGTGGTCGAAGTGCTCCGCGAAGCTCTCCTGCAGGAGTTCGTGGGCGCGGCGGCGGTCGGCCTCCGCCGTGCAGTCGCGCAGCGTCAGTCCGGGCGGGAGTGCGGGGACGGGGTCCGCGGCGGCCGACAGCGGGCGGGTCAGCACGTGGTAGCGCCGTACGGTCCTCCAGCCGCGTCGTGTCAGGCGGGCCGTGTCCACGGTGGGCGCGGTGTTGAGGGCGAGATGGACGACGGCCCGCTCCGCGCCGTTCTCCGCGGCGCGTTCGGCGGCCCGGGCCTGGAGGAGGTCCAGCAGCCGCTCGCCCGCCTCCTGGTGGGCGGGCAGGACGTAGTGGTCGACGTCGATGCGTTCGGCGCCGGACTCGTCCCAGAGCAGCCCGTAGGCGACGAGCGCGCCGTCCTCGAAGGCCAGCCAGGAGTTGCGCTCGAGGTCCGCCTCGGGATGGGCCAGCGACGACTCGACCGTCGCCAGGTCGGTCTCCGGCCGCCCGAGCTCCACGACGTCGACGGCGTTGAGCAGGTCGCAGATGACGGGAGCGTCCTCGGGCGCGGCCGGCCGCACGGTGATGGGCATGCCGCAACTCTCGGCACCGGCACCGGCTCCGTGCAAACGCTTTTCGCGGCGGAGCCGGTCCGGCCGGGAGGGCGCCCGCCTCAGGCGCCGGCGGCCTCGGTCGCCGGACGCTCTGCCTCCGCGGTGCCGTCGCCGTCGTTGTCGCGCTGGGCGGGGACGGTGACCTCCACGGCCTCGACGGCCGCTTCCGCCGGGTCGTCGTCCTCGTCGGCCTGGGCGGCCGCTGCGGCGGGCGGTGCGGCGGGGGTGGTGGGCACGGCGAGCGTGGCGGGTACGGCTGCCGCGGTCCCGATCGGCACGGCGGGTGTCATGACATCGAGGTCGGCGTCGTCGGGACGGCGGTCGCGGCGAACGTCGCCGACGATGAGGGCGACCACCGCCGCGGAACCGACGAACTCCAGCAGGCTCTGCGAGGTGTCCACGGCGGTCACGGGCATCGAGCCGACCGCGTAGCCCCACAGCTCCGTGAAGGCCGACGGCATCATGAAGAGCGAGAGACCCACCGAGAAGCCCGGGGCGGTGGGCCGCCGCCTGGCCGCGAGCAGCATGCCGGCCCCGCACAGCACGGTCAGGCACACCCACTGGTACGGCGACGGAACGGCGAGGATGGCGCGACCGCTTCCCTTGCCGACGATCAGGTCGGTGAGCACACCCGGGCCGACCTGAAAGGCCGTCACCGCGTTCCGGCCGATGTAGAAGACGTTGAGCACCGCGAGCAGCAGGCCGGAGGCGGTGGCCGTCACCTTCACCGGGCGGACGCCGCCGGTCACCGCGTTCGAGGCGGCGGCCTCGTACTCCATGTGCCGTGCCAGCAGGAGGAGCCCGCCCAGGACGAGGCAGAGGACCACCGCGAGGACGGCGGTGCTGCCCACCGCGTTCAGCGAGGCGCCCTTCAGGGTGCCGAACCACGGGTCGGAGGGGGAGTCGAGCAGCAGGTACCAGACCGCCGGGAGGCGGAAGCCGAGGGTCACCGTGCACGAGGTCATCAGCAGGCCGCCGGCCCCGCGGGTGCGGAACAGGGCCGCCAGACCGGCGCAGAGCTGCAGCGCCGCGAGGCCGAGGTCGAGCGACGAGGTCGCCGACAGCCCCGGCACCCACCCCGTGGTCCACAGCGACCAGGCGCCGGGCAGACCGCGGACAACGATGTCGTAGAGCAGCCAGAACGCCGTCTGGGCGAACAGCGCGAGGCTGAGCAAGGCCACGGCTATCCGCACTTGGTTGATCGACATCCCCGGACGGTTCATGGCGCGCTGTCCCCTCGACGGCCAAACGTGGTTGAGTTCACAACATTCCCAATGACGGTGCAGAGCATAAACGGTCACCCATGTGCCCGCGCCAATCCGCCCCCGGGGTTCCGGCCTTGCGGAACCGTACGGGAACGGTGAGCCAACGGAAAAAGAATGACGCTCCATCAGGAACAGCCGTACGGACCTTCCGGAGGGGTCGAGGTCGTGACGAACAGGCGCATTGCAAAGGGGAGTTGGGCTGCGCGCTGAGAACGCGGGCGGTCGTGGACGCCGCCCCGTGACACGCTCGGGCACCGGCGGAACCGACCTGGGCGCGGCACTGTCGGCGCCTCGTGATGGGATGCCGGGGAACGTCACAGCCGCAGCCCGCAGGGAGAACACGCCGATGCCTCCGTACCCTTCGCTGACCCACGCCCTCGTGGCGGCCCTCGTGGACCTGACCTGGTTCGTGGAGGACGCGGACGACGAGCGCATGGACCAGGACGAGGCATTGAAGGCCCTGGAGGGCGTGGCCGCCGTGGTCGACCGGATGACGGAGGGCCAGCGGGACGGGTTCCTCGAAGTGCTGGCCGCGATGACGGCCGCCGAGACCGATCCCGGGCGCCGCGCGTTCCTGGAGGACTTCCCGGAGGACTTCGGCGTCGTGGACTAGCCGGCCCGGCTCAGCCCCGGGACAGCCGCGGGTCGAGGAGGCGGTGCAGCCGGTGGGCGACGGGACGGAAGCCGCGGTGCGGCCAGAACGCCGACGAGAGCGGGTTCGCCGCCCGCCAGTCCGTCACGCACACCCGGAAGCCGTTCCGGGCCGCGTCCGCGAGGGCGTGCTCGGTGAGCCGGCGCCCCACACCGCCGCCCCGGTACCCGGGCGCGGTCGCGGCGAGGAGCAGTTCGACCGAGCCGCGCGGCGCGGTCAGCGAGACCTCGTCGTCGGGCACGGGCCGCATGACGCAGAAGCCCCGCACCCCCTCCGGCCCTTCGGCGAGCCAGTAGGACACGGCGGGGTCCTCCAGCAGCTCCAAGTGGCCCGGCCGCAGGCCCTCGTGGAAGGACGGCTCGATGAAGGCGAAGACCGGCGGGCCCGTGTGCGCGTCGGCGACCAGGCGGAACAGCGGCTCCAGCGCGGCGAGGTCCGAAGGCCCGGCGGCCCGCACGTCGTCGTGGAAGCCGGCCGCCCCCGCCGTCAGGTCCGTCACCGCGTGGACCTGCTCGTAGGCGAAGCACTGCGACAGCCAGACCGGCAGGTCGTGCGCGGCCGCGACGGCGTAGTGGTGCAGGCGCCCCTCGCCGAGCCATGGACCCGACAGGTCCGCGTACAGGCCGCGCAGGACGTCCCCGTCGTGCGCAGCGTAGTGCCCGGGCCCCGTCCACACATGGCGTCCGCGCACGTCGTCGCCGGGCACGGCGATCAGGTAGCCGGCGAGTGCGCCGTCCGCCGTCTCCGCGACCGCGCCGCGCGCGCCCCGCTCCCAGGCGTCCTGCAGGAGGGCCGCGCAGACCGCCGGTTCGGCGAAACCGGGGTCGAGCGCCGCTTCCCCGGCGCGGTCGCGGCGGTGGCGGGCGGCGAGGAGGCCCGCCGCTCCATGGACGTCGGAGGCCTCGAACGGCCTGGTCGTCGGCGCTTTCACCAGCGATGCCTTCTTTCCGGGGTCAGCCCTTGCGGGCCTCGATCAGATAGCGCTGCGAGTAGGCCACGAAGGGCCCGTGCCGTTCCATGAAGCCGTACAGCTCCGCGAGGCGCTCGCGGTAGGCGTCCACGGAGAAGCCCGGCACGATCCAGATGACCTTGCGCAGGAAGTGGACCACGGCGGCGATGTCGTGGAACTCCATGCGCAGCGCCTCCTGGCGCAGGTCCACGACCTCCAGGCCCGCTGCCTCGGCGCGGGCGGTGGCCTCCACCCCGCTGGAGCCGGCCGTGGTCGTGAAGGGCTCCGGCGTGTGCGTGGCGAGGGGACGGGGCCCCATCAGGTAGTCCGTCAGCTCCCGCACCGAGCCCGCGCCGACCTGCTGGGACAGGTAGGTGCCGCCGGGACGCAGCACCCGGCGCACCTCGTCCCAGCGGGTCACCACCGGATGCCGGCTGACGACGAGGTCGAAGCGGCCGTCGGGGAAGGGGAGGTCGGCCGTGTCCTCGGCCCGGACGACCGTGGCGCCGAAGGGTTCCAGATTGCGGCGGGCGATCTCCAGGTTGGGCGCCCATGACTCCGTCGCCGCGACGACCGGCGGGGCGAGGGGCACGGTCGCCAGGACCTCCCCGCCGCCGGTCTGGACGTCGAGGAGGGCCTCGGACCGGGCGGCCCGGTCCGCGAGGAGCCGGGCGTAACCCCAGGACGGGCGCTGCTCGGTGGCGCGGCCGGTGAACCAGGAGAAGTCCCAGCCCGCGGTCGGAACGGCCTCCCCTTCGGCGAGGAGGTCTCGGAACGTGGACATGGGCGCGAGGATGGCAGACGCCCCCGGCGGGGCGCATCCGGATTACGCCGGTCCCGGCGCCGCCCCGCGTGCTCTCTTCCGGGGCCGTCCCACGTCGTCCCGCCCCGCGTCGGGCCGTCAGCAGCCGGTCGCGAGAGGAGTGAAGGACATCCGGGTGCCCACTTCCGCGTCGACGGCCCTGCCGTAGGTGGCGGAGTCGACCTTGTACCAGACGTCGTCCCGGGTGCGGTCGCCGCCGAGGTCGTCCAGTTCGACGCACCAGCGTTCCTCCGACACCACGCGTGTGTAGGACTCGGTGCCCTGCTGCACTTTCCGGCAGTCCTTGTAGTGCTCGGTCGTGTACCACGTCCGGCTCGACTTGCGCTTCCCGGAACCGCTCGAGGACGTGTGCCGCACCCGCCGGGTGCGGTCGGTGCACCGCTGCACCATGTGCGGGCGCCGCCCCGTGGTCGTCCTGCGCGCCACGTGCCGGTGGTCGTCCAGCGCTCCGGTGACGGACGGTTCCGCCTTCGCGACCGGGGTACGGGTGACCGCGGAAGCGGTGGCCGACGGTCCGGATCCGGCGACGGCAACGGTGTCCGGGCTCCCGCAGGCACCCAGCAGGGCGGCCAGGAGCGCGGCGGTCACGGCGGCGGAGTACGGGCGGCGGTGTCTGTGCACTGCTCTCCTCGATGGACGTGATGGTGACGGCGAAGGTGAAGGTGAAGGTGAACGGTGTCCCGGGCGGTCGGTGCCCACCCGGATCATGACGCGATGCGGACGGACCGGGTTCCCGCGTCGCGCGCCCGAGTGTGCCGCGCCCTGACGTAACCTGCCCGTTCCTGGCGTCCGATGGCCGAACGCTGGGTAGGAACCGGGACGGGGATGGCTGGAAGTCGTAGTCCTTGCCCGGGCCGCCGACGGCCCGGGAAGGGGGGATCTCGGTGGGTAAGACGTCTGCGTTCGTCCGTGTCGACGGCCCGGGGGGACGGGCCTCGCACAGCGGGACCGTACGGGAGCGGGCCAGGGGGCCCGTCCACGTACCGGGCCCGTCGCTGCTCAATCCCGGTCTGCGGCAGGTGGAGCCGCAGGTCATGGCCTGGGCGCGGCGCGCCGGTCTGCTGTCCGCGCTGACGTCGGGTCAGGCAGGCCGGGAGCGGCAGGCCGCCATGGCCGCGCACGTGTGGCCGTGGGCGGCCCCGAAACGCCTGGCGGAGCTGGCCCGGCTCACGCTGTGGATGTTCGCCGTCGACGACGACAGCGACGCGGGCCCGGCCCACGGGACCGGAGCGGAACTCGAGGCCATGGCGCACGCCGTCGGCGGCTGGGCGCGCGCCGTTCCCGCGTCGGCGCCACCGGCCGTCCGCGTCCTGGACGAGGTGGTGCCGCGGGTGACCGGAGTCATGGGGCCCGCCTGGGGCGACCGTTTCCGCCGCCACCTCGTCGCGTGGATCCGCACCAACCAGGACATGCTCCGGTTCCGCGGCGGCCACGAGGTGCCCACCCCCGAGGCCTACATCGCCTGGCGGCGGGTCTCCGGAGCCACCGGGTGGTGCTTCGACCTCATCGAGTACGCCCAGGAGTCGGAACTTCCCGCGGCGGTCTGGTTCTCGCCGGCCTGCCGTGCGCTGCGGGAGGCCGCCGCCGACGTCATCGGCTGGACCAACGATCTGTTCTCGGTGGAGAAGGAGCTGCGCTCCGGCGAGACCACCAACCTGGTCCTCGTCCTGCGCCACCACCACGGTCTGACGCTGGACGAGGCCGTCGACGAGACACGGCTGTGGCACGCCCACCGTGTCGCCGCCCTGCGCACCGCGACACGCGACCTGTACGCCGCCGCCCTCGCGGCCGACCTGGCCCCGGCGCAGCTCTCTGCCGTCTGCCAGTACGCGGACGGCATCCACGCCTGGGCCCGCGGATTCCTCGACTTCTCACGGGACTCGGCCCGTTACGGCGCCTCCGGGGGATAGCCGGCGCCCCCGGACGCGCGGCGGCGCTGTTCGGCGCTCTGACGCGACCGCCGCGACGCTGCCCACCGCCGTGGACCTGCTGGGGATCCTCGTCCAGGACCGCGCCCGCGTCCTCGGCGACGACGACTGCTCCACCATCAGCGGCCCTGGCGCCCGGACCTGTTCGCCCGGCGCGGCGGGCGGCTCCTCGCCCGCCGCGCCGGGCGCTTCGTCAGTCGCGGGTCACGTGCCCGTCGACCAGCCGCCACAGCCCCAGCGGGTTGTCGGGGGCCAGCGCCTCCGGGAGCAGCGCTTCCGGGAAACCCTGGTAGGTCACGGGTCGCAGGAAGCGCTCGATCGAGCTCATGCCGACGGAGGTGAAACGGCTGTCCGTGGTGGCCGGGAACGGACCGCCGTGGATGGTGGCGTGGCCGACCTCCTGCGGGTGGGCGAAGGCGTTCACCACGATCCGGCCGGTACGGCGTTCCAGGACCGGCAGCAGGCGGGCGGCCTGCGGGTGGTCCGCGTCATCGAGGTGCATCGTCGCCGACAGCTGGCCGCGGAAGCTCCGGGCCACCTCGGTCATCTGCTCCACGCCGGTCAGCCGGACGAGCATCGCGGCCGGCCCGAAGACCTCGTCGGCCAGGGTGGGTTCGGCCAGGAACCGGTCGCCGTCGACCTCGAGGAGCTGCGCGCGGCCCTCGAACGCGCCCTCCGGCTCCGGGCCCACCGCCACGGTCGCGGCACCCGAGTCGCGCAGGCGCTGCGCCCCGCGGCGGTAGGCGTCGTGGATGCCGGGGGTGAGCATCGTCCGGGCGCCCATGGCGCGCACCCGTGCCGCGGCCGCCTCGCGCATCGCGGTGTACCCCGGGCCGTCGACGGCGAGCAGCACGGCCGGCTTCAGGCAGGCCTGGCCGACGTTGACGAGCATGCGCTCGGCGAAACCGTCGCCGATCTCGCCACCGCGCGCGGCCAGCGCGGCCGGCAGGACGAAGGTCGGGTTGACGCTCGTCATCTCGGCGAAGACCGGGATCGGGTCGGGACGCAGTTGCGCCCGCCGGTACAGGGCCATACCGCCGCCCTCGGAGCCGGTGAAGGTGACCGCCTTGACCAGCGGGTGGTCCACCAGGGCCTCGCCGATCGCGTTGCCGGCCCCCCGGAGCATCGAGAACACGCCCTCGTGCAGCCCGGAGTCGGCGACGGCGCCCTGGATGACGCGCCCCTGCAGCTCCGAGGCGCCGGGGTGGGCGTTGTGCGCCTTGAGGATCACCGGGCAGCCCGCCGCGAGCGCGGCGGCGGTGTCGCCGCCCGCGACCGAGTACGAGATCGGGAAGTTGCTGGCGCCGAACACGGCCACCGGTCCGATCGCGATCTTCTGCATGCGGTGGTCCATACGCGGCCTCGGGAGCCGGTGCGGCTGGGCCGGGTCGACGGCGGCCTGCCGGAACCGGCCCTGCCTGACGACCTCGGCGAACTGCCTGAACTGCCCGGCGGACTTGACCGCCTCGGCCTCCAGCTGCGCGACCGGCAGGCCCGTCTCCAGGGCCGCCCGCTCGGCCAGTTCGCCCTTGACCGCCTCCAGCCGCTCCGCGATCAGCTCGAGGAACGCGGCGCGCTCCGCGAGACCGGTGCGGTTGTAGGTGTCGTAGGCCTCGTCGGCCAGACGCGCGGCGCGGTCCACCTCGGCGGCACCGCCGAGCGCGAACTCCGGCCCGACCAGCTCGCCGGTCGCCGGGTCGAGTGCCTTCATCGTGCCTTCGGACGCGGGGACGGACGTCGCGCCTATCAGCATCTCTCCGGTCAGTCGCATGTCAGTGGTCTCCGTTCTCCAGCGTCTTCACCAGGTCGGCGGTGGTGGTGATGGAGTGGGCGTACGTGGGGCCGTTGAGCTCGTGGGCGGCGTGCATCATCTCGGGGCGGTAGGCCGCGGTGGCGTCGCGGACGAGCGTCACGTGGTAGCCGAGCTCCATGGCGTAGCGGCCGGTGGACTCGATGCAGGTGTTGGCGAGCAGCCCGATGACGATCACATGCGTGATGCCCTGCTGCTTGAGCCGGAAGTCCAGGTCGGTGTTGGCGAAACCGCTCTGCGACCAGTGCTCCTGGATGACCACGTCACCGTCGGCGGGCCGGAAGTCGGGGTGGAACTCGCCGCCCCAGGTGCCGAAGGCGAAGGTGTGCCGCTCCTGGATGATGCGGTGCGTCGGGTTGGGGTGGTCCCAGTCCTCGTAGTCACCCTCCTGCCAGCGGCGGTGGGGGACGAAGAAGACCTTCTGGCCCGCCGCGCGCCCGGCGCCGACGACGGCGCGGAGGTTGTCGAGCAGGCCCACCTCGGTGGCGACGGGCTCGAGTGCGGGCCAGACCTTCCCGCCCTCGGACAGGAAGTCGTTGTAGGGGTCGACCAGCAGGATCGCCGTGCGCGTGGGGTCGTAGGTGTCGGTCATGACGCGTCCTTTCCCAATCTGGATTATTTGCATCATCCTCATTCAGGATTACTCTCGTCATCCTGAAAGTCAAGGAACGAATGCGAGGTAGCGAAATGGCCCCTGACGAACTCCGCGAATCCCTGATCGGCGCCTGGCGTCTGGTGTCCTACGCGGCCGCCGACGTCGCCACCGGCGAGGTCGTCGAGCCCTTCGGGCCGCGGCCCCGGGGGCTCATCACCTATGGCCCCGACGGCCACATGTCGGCCCAGATCATGAGGGTCGGGCGGCCGGACTTCCGTCACGGGCGGCTCGAGGAAGGGCTGTCCGAGGAACTGGCCGCGGCGGCCGCGGGCTATCTCGCGTACGCGGGTACCTTCGAGGTCCCGGCGGAGGACACGGTCGTGCACCGGGTCGAACTGAGCCTGTTCCCCAACTGGGTGGGCGGTTCGCAGACGCGGATCGCCGAACTGGACGGGCGCAGGCTCCGGCTGAGCCTTCCCGGCGCCGCCAGGATCTGGGGTGCGCTCCGCACAGGCGTCCTGACCTGGGAGCGCGCGGGGCGCTAGGCCGTGTCGTCACATGAGCTCCCCCCGCTACCGCTGGGAGGGGCCCCCACCGCCCGAAGGGCGGGCTCGGCGGCTCCCCCAGCTGACGCTGGGAGGGGCCCCCAGGTGCGGTGCATCGCAAGGCGGAGCGTCCTCGTACTGGGCTGCTCGGACGATTCGACAACGCAGCGTGGGGGCACCTCCCAGCGGAGCTGGGGGAGTGCCGTGCCAGGCGTCGCTGAGTGGGGGCACCCCCGGCCGAAGGCTGGGGGAGGGCATGTGACGACACGGCCTAGAAGCTGCTGTGCGTGCCGATGCGGAGCGCGGGCCCTACGGCGCGTGCTCCGCGGGGGTTCGCTACCCCCGTACGGCGGGCGCTGTGGTTTCGGTGGCGGTTTCGGTTTCCGCGTCGGTACGGCCGGGTCCGGCGTCGCCGTCGTCCCGCCGGGCGCCCCTCCCGCTGCCGCCGTTCCGGGCGCGCAGGCCGTGCCAGGCGAGCGTCAGGCCCGCGAGGAGCAGGAAGCCGAGGCCTCCCGCCACCACGCCGTGCCAGCCGGAGGCCGAGAAGAGCACGCCCGCGACGCCCGAACCGACGGCGCCGCCACCGAAGACGGCGAACATGTACACCGTGTTGAGGCGGCCCCGGATCCCCGGCGCCGCGGTGAAGATGCGGGCCTGGTTGGCGATCTGGCCGCTGGTCACCCCGTAACCGAGGAGATTGCAGCCGACGGCGAGGACGACGAGCGATCGGCCCGCGACCGCGAAGAGCGCGAAGGCCGCCACCGCCGCGACGACGGAGAGTGTGTTGACCGTCGACGGCCCCCACCGGTCGGTCAGCCGGCCCGAGTAGCGGGCGGCCAGCGCGCCCGGCACGCTGCACAGGCCGAAGAGGCCGACCACCGCCGGACCGAGCCCGATCGGCGGCGCGGTGAGGTGGAAGGCGAGCGTGGACCAGAAGGCGGAGAAGGAGGCGAAGACCGTCGCCCCCAGCGCGGCCGACAGGCGCAACGGGGCGTGGTCCACCAGCAGTCGGGGGAGCGAGGCCAGCAACCGCCCATAACCCCCCGAGGCCTCGGCTCCGGCGGGCCGCCCGGCCGGCATGTAGCGGGGAAGGACCAGCAGCAGCGCCGCCGTGGCCGCCGCGGCGACCAGGAAGCCCGCCCGCCAGGTGCCCGCGGCCTGGGCGATGAGCCCGGAGGCGGTGCGGGAGAGCAGGGCGCCCATCGTCAGCCCCGTGCCGACCGCCCCCAGGACCCGTCCGGCCTGGCCAGGCGCGGCCATGGACGCGACCGTCGGCATGATCACCTGCGGGAGCACGGTGCTCGCCGAGAGGACGAGGGTCGCCATGCCCAGCAGCGCGACGGAGGGCGCCGCGGCGCCCGCCAGCAGCGCTACGGCGGTCACCGCCAGCAGGACTCGGGACAGCCGGCGCAGCCGGGCCCGGTCCGCGAGCGGTACGACGGCCACGATGCCCAGCGCGTAGCCGATCTGCCCCGCCGTCGCCACGAGCCCGGCGGCGGAGGCGGAGATGCCGAATCCGCGGGCGATCTGGTCGAGGAGGGGCTGGGTGAAGTAGATGTTGGCGACCGTGATCGCCGTCGCCGTGGCGAAGACGGGGAGGGTTCCCCGCTTGACGTCCGGCCGGGTTGCTGCGGTGGTCATGGGTCCTCGCGGAGGGGTCGCGGGCGGTGGGGCGGCGGACGCCGGGCCTGCTGCGGTGGAGGCCCGCGCGCCGCGTCTTCTGGATGATTTGAATCATCCACCATGCAGGATGATGCCTGTCATCCTGCATGTCAAAGGCCCGGACGGAGCCCGAGGTGAGGTGTATGATGTCTGTCATCCACATGGGTCGGGACGGCCCGACGCACATCCGGGAGGTCAGGCGATGGGTCACTCGCAGGCAGCGAAGGCCGAGTCGCGCGAGAAGGTCCTGCGGATCGCGGCCCGCCGGATCCGCGAGGAGGGCATGAACCGACCCGGCGTCGCGGACCTCATGAAGGAGGCCGGGCTGACCCACGGCGGGTTCTACAAGCACTTCTCGTCACGCGAGGACTTGATGGGCCAGGCGGCGGCGCTGGCGCTGGCCGACGGCGAGGGCAAGATGGCCGAGTCCGCCCGCAGGGACCCCGTGGCGCCCCGGTCGGGGCTGATCGACGCCTACCTCAGCGCCCGCCACCGGGACGCTCCCGGTACCGGCTGCGCCCTGGTGACCCTCGGCGCCACGGCCGGTCGCGGCGACGAGGCGCTGAAGGAGGCGTACGAGCAGCAGGTCCGCAAGTACCTCGCGCTCATCGGCGAGGCCGCGCAGGGCGATGACCCCGGCGCGGCGCAGGCCGATGCGATGGTCACCCTCAGCGCCCTCGTCGGCGCGATGCTGATGTCGCGCGCGGTCGCCGACCCGGAGTTCTCCGACGAGATCCTGGCGACGGTCGCCGGACGGCTGAAGGACGCCGACGCGCACGTACCCGCGGAGGTCTGACCGCCTCCCCGCTGGACGCACCGGTACGCACGAGTGGCGGCCACGGCCCGGCCGGCGAAGGAGTGAAATGCGCCGGGTGTCGGACCACCAGGTGGGCGACTTCCAGGACGACGCGACGGTCCTGTTCTGCGCGTGGCTGGGCTGTTTCCCGGACGACACCGAACGGGCGGCGGCCGTCGCCGGCGTACCGCTCCCGCGGTCCACCGCGGACGCGGACCTCCCCCCGTCCGCGGGTTCGGCGGTGGACTTCCCGGACCCGCCGAGGTCATGGCGCCGGACCGGCGCTCCTGACCGGGCACCCGGGTGAACCGCCGTTTTCCCCGGGCCGCCCCGGGCAGGAGCCCCGACCGGGACGGCGTGGGGCCGGATCCCGCGGCGGAGGGAGGACTGCGATGACCGGCGGTTCCCTGAAGGCGGTCGGCTGGGCCAGGTCCTTCCCGGCGGCGGGCGGAGCACGTGCGGGCCGCCACTGGACGCGTGAGCACCTCGCGACCCTCGGCTGGACCGCGGACGCCCCCGGCACGGTCGACGACGTGCTGCTCACGGTCTCCGAACTGGTCACCAACGCCCATGTCCACGCGCACACCTCAGCCGACCTCGTCCTCACCTGGGACGGCAGCCGCCTGCACGTCAGCGTCCACGACCGCGACGACGAGGTGCCCGTCGCGCGGCTCCCCGAGTGGTCCGCCACCGGAGGGCGCGGCCTGCTGCTGGTGAACGCCGTCGCGGACCACTGCCACGCCCGCACCCAGGCGAGGGGCAAGACGATCACGGCCCGCTTCACCCCGCCCGGCGGCGAGCACTCCGAGCCTTCACCAAATCTTCCCGGCCGCCCCGGCCCGGACCGCGCGACACGGGGCAAGCGCAGGGCAACGACATGCTGCTGAACGGCAACGCGGCCGAACCGGGCCCACGAGGGGGCGTCCATGCGAGCACTCACGGAGCACCTGTCCCTCCGGCTGATCACCGGGACCCGGCGGGTCCTCGATCTGTCGGCGGACTGCCAGTACCGTCCCGACGACCCCTACACCGTCCGGATGCGCTTCGGCCACGGCGACGGTGGCGAGGAGGCGGAGTGGGTGCTCTCCCGTGAACTGCTGCTGGCCGGGCTGGCGTCCCCGGCCGGGGACGGCGACGTCCACGTCGAACCCGGCGACCACGCCCACACCCTGATCGTCCTCGCCGGGCCCGGCGGCGCGGCCGTCCTCCAGGTCGCCACGGGTGAACTCGCCCGCTTCCTGGCCGCGACCGCGGAACTCGTCCCCCTCGGCACCGAGGGGACCCGCATCGACTGGGACGCCTGCATCGCCGGGCTCCTCTCCGCCTGAGGGGAGCCTGCCCCCCGTCCCCTGAGGCGCCCCTCAGGGTGCGGGCACACCCATCGGGTTCGGGTACGGGAGCGCCCCCGCGCAGGCCCGCGCCACCGTGGACAGCAGCGTGACCAGGTGCTCGACGGCCTCCGGGGCCATCGCCTCCCAAGGCCGCGCGGCGGCACGGTCGGTGGCCTCCTCCAGCGCGCCGTGGGCCGCCCGGCCCGCGACGGTCGCGGCGCCGTCCGCGCCGAGCAGACCACGGGCGGCCAGACGCGCCGCGGCGGCGTCCCACTGCTCATCGGTCCAGCCGCGGTGCGGCTGCAGCTCCGTACGCGGCAGGTCGATGCCCGTGCGCAGCACCAGCGCCTCGCACCCGTCCAGGCCGGCCGCGACGAGCGCCGCGACATGGCCGTCCCCGCGGTGCTCCCGCAGCAGAGTGGCCTGGTGCCAGAGGGCGTCGAGCGGGTCGCCGGGGGAGGGCAGCGCCAGGTTCGCGGCGGCGAGCACCCGTCCCGCGATGCCGAGGCCGCCGGTGACCGGACGCAGCAGGTCCACCGCCTCCGCCACCTCGGCCTCCCGCCCCGCCAGCAGCCGCCGCAGTGCCGCGCCCGCCCCGAGCCGGCGGGCCTCCAGGGCGCGTTCGGGCGGAGCGAGCGTCCAGACGCCGGGCAGCGCGCGGGCCACCATGGCGGGCGCGAAACCGAAGAACGCGGCCATGACGGGCTCCGGGCCGACCGGGCCGAGGGGTGCCGCGCGACCGGCGAAGTAGCCGCGCCAGTAGCCGCGCAGCCCCGCCTCCTCGTACGCGGCGCGCGCCTCGGGCGCGAAGTAGGTGACGGCGTGCACCGGTTCGGCGAGCCGCCACACGCGCCGCGCGGTGACGGCGGCGTCCGCCGGCGTGACGGTCCCGCTCACCGCCGGCCACCTCCCGCCGGCAGCCCGGCCGGCAGGCCGCCGTCGAGGTCCGTCCTGGCCTCGATGGCCCGCAGGACGGCCACCATGTCCGCGCGTCCGCCGCCCTGTTGCACGGTCTCGTCGAAGAGGGCGTGGCAGACGTCCAGCAGGGGCGAGGCCAGGCCGGACGCGCGGGCCGCCTCGGCGATGAGGCGGTTGTTGTGCAGCACGTCCGCCGCGGCGGCCTGCGCGGAGAAGTCGCGCTCCCGCAGCTTGGGCGCCTTCATCCGCGACACCGCGCTGGCCATCGGCCCCGCGTCCAGGACGTCGAGGAACTGCCCGGTGTCCAGGCCCTGCCGTTCCGCGAAGTGGAAGGCCTCGGTGAGCCCGGTGACCATCGTGATGAGGTAGAGGTTGACCGAGAGCTTCATCAGCAGCGCCCCGGGCACCGGCCCGCAGACGAACGACTCCCGGCACACCGGCGCGAGCAGCGGCCGCACCTCCTCCACGGTCTCCGGGTCCCCGGCGAGCATCGTCACGAGCTGCCCCGCCTCGGCGGGCTTGCGGGAGCCGGAGACCGGGGCCTCGACATAGCGCCCGCCCGCCGCGCGGACGTCGGCCTCCAGACCGCGCGAGTACGCGGGCGAGGTGGTCCCCATGTGCACGACGACATGCCCGGCCACCCGGGCGGCGAAGTCGGGGGTGCCGCGGCCGAGGACGGCGTCGACGGCGGCGCCGTCGGCGAGCATCAGGACCACCACGCGGGCCCGGTCGAACACCGCGCCGGGCCCGTCCGCGACGTCGGCCCCGGCCGCGCGGAGCGGGCCGCAGCGTGCGGCCGTGCGGTTCCAGACCACGAGCCGCGTCCCCGAACCGGCCAGACGGAGTGCCATGGGCTGCCCCATGATCCCCAGGCCGATGAATCCCACGTCCGCCACTGTCCACCGCCGCTCCGGCCGTCCGGCCGATCGACCCGTAGCGTCATGACGGCTGTCATAACGCTATGACCGCCGTCATAATAGACCTCGCAGCGCCGGCCGTCGGCCCGTGCGCGGGCAGGAACGGGACGGCGGGAAGGGCAGACAGTGGGAGGTCGGCGATGACCGGTTCCGACCGGGGCCCGCGCGAGCGCATGGTCTTCAGCGCCGCGCAGCTCATCCGGCGCGGCGGTGTCACGGCGACGGGGATGCGCGAGGTCGCCGCCCACGCGGGGGCCCCCAGGGGATCGCTGCAGTACTACTTCCCCGGCGGCAAGGAGCAGATGGTCAGCGAGGCCGTCGGCTGGGCGGGCCGCTACGCCGGCAACCGGGTGGCCCGCTTCCTGGCCGCCCTGCCCGAGCCGACCCCCGCCGGGCTGTTCGCCGCCATGGTCGGCCAGTGGACGGACGAGTTCCTCACCTCCGGCTACGACGCCGGCTGCCCTGTCGCGGCGGCCACCGTGGACTGCGCCGGGACCTCAGCCGCCACCCGTTCGGCGGCGGCCGCCGCCTTCGAGACCTGGACCGGCCCCGTCGCCGGGGCGCTGGAGGAGATGGGCGTGCCGGCCGGGCGGGCACCGTCGCTGGCGACGCTGATGATCAGCGCCATCGAGGGCGCCATCGTCATCGCCAGGGCGGAGAGGGACGTACGCGCCCTGACCACCGTGGTCCGCGAACTCGGCCCCCTGCTGGACGCCTCCGTCGCATCGCACGGCTGAACCCGCCCCCTCCGGCCGTCCATGGATGCCCGCCGCGATGAGTGTCCGTGCGTAATCCGGTTGAACGGGTGCCGGTGGACGTGCAGGCTTGCGCGGTGATTCCCATGCTGGCCCTGGCCATCTGAGCTGGGACGAAGTGGACCCCACCCGCCATCCCTTCGACAGCGCGTCGGCAGCGCAGGTGGTGCGTTCGCTCGGGCCGGCCTGGCGTGTGCCCCGCCGCCCTGACGTCTCTGTGGCCGACCCGGCGATGCATGCCTGGAGCCACGGCGAGGAGGATGGCCTGCTCACCGCCCTGGAACAACTGCGGGCCGACGCGGCGCGCGGCGCCTCACTCAACTTCGAACTGCTGCGGGGTTGGCAGCGGCACGTCCTGGACACAGCGCAGCCGCCACCGTTCCGAGCCCTGCCCGCCTTCGCCAAGGGCGGCCGGGAACGCTACGGCATCGGCCCGGACACCCGCGACCGCTTCGACGCCTGCCTGACCGGCAGTGCAGCGGGCGGCCGGCAGCCTCTGCCCCTGACTGCCCGAGCCGCCCGCGCCTATCTCGACGTCTGCTTCTTCCACCCCTTCGACGACGGCAACGCCCGGTCCGCGTTCCTCGCCCTCGTCTTCGTACTCGCCCGCGAGGGCGTCGCGTTGAACGGGGTCAGCTTGCTGCGTCGCATCACCTTCCAGGCCGACGACCCCCGGGACGCGCTGACCCTCGCCCGCCCGGTACACGACGTCCACCTCGCGGAGACCCGACGCAGCCTCCCCGCCCTCGGCTCCCAGCCCGGCCGGTAGGACGACACCTCGGCGTCCGGCGCCGGCGTCAGGCCGGCCGTGGCCCGCGATGAGTGTCCGTGCGGCGTGGCAGGCTGGTGCGCATGTGCGGCCGCTATGTCTCCACCCGACGCCCCGAGGACCTGGTGCAGCAGTTCCGGGTCACCGAATGGAATCCGGAAGCCCTCGTGGCGCCGAGCTGGAACGTCGCCCCGACGGACAGCGTCTGGTCGGTCCTGGAGGGCGTCGACCGGGAGACCGGCGCGCTGGAGCGGCAGTTGCGGCCGCTGCGGTGGGGCCTGGTCCCGTCCTGGGCCAAGGACCCGGCGATCGGTTCCAGGATGATCAACGCCCGTATGGAGACCGTCCACGAGAAACCGGCCTACCGCCGCGCGTTCACCCGGCGCCGCTGCCTGCTGCCGGCCGACGGCTTCTACGAGTGGGTCCCGGTCCCGGCAACCGAGGACCGCAAGGCCTACAAGCAGCCCTACTTCATCGCGCCCGAGCAGCAGGACCAGGGCATGGCCTTCGCGGGCCTGTACGAATGGTGGCGGGACAAGGAGGTCGCCGGTGACGACGACCCGGGCGCCTGGCTGGCCACCTGCACGATCATCACCACCGATGCCACCGACGCCGCCGGCCGCGTCCACCCCCGGATGCCGCTCACCATCGCGGCCGCCGACTACGACGCCTGGCTCGACCCCGAGCACCAGGACCCCGGCGAGCTCCGCGCCCTCCTGACCGCGCCGGCCGACGGCCACCTGGCCGCCCGCGCCGTCGGCACGGCGGTGAACAGCGTCCGCAACAACGGCCCCCACCTGCTGGACGCACCCTCCTGACCGGGCGTCCCGGGCGCACCCCCGGGGCCTGCCCGGCCCGGTCTCGGCGCGCCGGGACATCGTCGCGACGTTACGGTTTGACCAACGGCGTACTCGGCCCGGCCCGTGTCCGGACCGAGTGCGGGCAAGCCCCGAAACCCTGCGTTCCCACCGGAGCGAGGAGGCCTCAGGATCATGCCCTACGCAACAGCCAAGGACGGGACCCAGATCTTCTTCAAGGACTGGGGGACCGGCCAGCCCGTCGTGTTCTCCCACGGGTGGCCGCTGACCGCGGACGCCTGGGACCCGCAGATGAAGTGGATGGTGGACAACGGTTTCCGGGGCGTCGCCCACGACCGCCGCGGCGGCGGGCGTTCCGGCCAGCCGTGGGACGGCAACGACCTGGACACCTACGCCGACGACCTGGCGGCCGTGATCGAGGAGCTCGACCTGCGCGACGTCATCCTCGTCGGGCACTCGACCGGCGGCGGCGAGGTCACCCGCTACATGGGACGGCACGGGACGGGCCGGGTCGCCAAGGCGGTGCTGCTGGGCGCGATCCCCCCGCTGATGCTGAAGACGGAGGCCAACCCCGAGGGCCTTCCGATCGAGGTCTTCGACGAGATCCGCGAAGGCGTGGCGACCGACAGGTCCCAGTTCTACAGGGACCTCAGCGCCGCCTTCTACGGCGCGAACCGCGAAGGCTCGACCGTCAGTCAGGGCACCCGCGACGAGTTCTGGCTGTGGAGCATGACGGTGGGGATCAAGGGCGCGTACGACTGCGTCAAGGCGTTCTCCGAGACCGACACCACCGAGGACCTCAAGAGGATCGACGTCCCGACGCTGATCGTGCACGGTGACGACGACCAGATCGTGCCCATCGTGTCCGCGGGCGCCAAGAGCTCCAAGCTCGTCAAGGGCGCCGTCTACAAGGTGTACGAGGGAGCCCCGCACGGGCTGGCGATGGTGCCCAGGTTCGCCGAACGCTTCAACGCCGACCTGCTGGAGTTCGCGCGCGGCTGAGCCGTCCGCGGCCTCCCGGGCCGACCGGGCGCGGCCTTCACCGTCGCGTCCCGGGCCGGCCGGGCGGGGCCCTGACGTCACCCCGGGCGGGACCGGTCATGTGCCGGGCGGCGCCGGTCGCCCGGCGCGCGCCCCGGCCGGTCCGCCCGGGCCGAGGGCACCGGCGGCGGTCCCGTCCGCGTCTCCCCGGCGGGCGTCTGCGCCCCCCGCCCGCGACGGCGGCGCCGGACGTGCTCGCCGCGGGCCAGCAGCCGCAATCGGGCCAGCACGGCGAAACGTTCCTGCTGTGCGCGGGCGGCCTTGTCAAGCTCCTCCATCAGCCGGTCGGAACGGTGCTCCAGGGCCAGCTCGTCGAGGATCCGGTCCACCTCGGCGAGCAGGGACCCGTGCAGCTGCCAGGCCCCCGGATGCTGCCGCACCCGGTCGAGCAGCATGTCGGCGACCTTCTCCCGGCTCGCGCGGGCCGCCGCGAGCTCCGTGGCCAGCCGGGCCTCGGCCTCCTCGGCGTTGCTGCTCACCTGCGTCGTCACCAGGACGGCGAAGCTGACCAGCGCCCCTCCGAGATGCGCGAAGAGCTCCTCCATGGCGACCGCCACGTCGCGGTCGAACAGCGGCTCGCCGGCGCCGCGCCGCTTGGCTAGGTCGGTCAGCGACCGCGCGAGGACGCGCAGCACCACCACGCAGATCTCCAGGGTGTCCAGACCGGTCCGCAGCACCACCCGCGACAACAGCCCTTCCCTGACGCGGGGATTGAGCCGCAGGCTGTCCTCGGCCCTGCGCAGCGCGGTGTCGACCTCGGCGACGTCCTGGTCCAGCCGGCGCGCCTCGTGCAGCCGGGCCGCGGCCCGCTCGACCGGGGTGGGCGAGCCCAGTTCCTCGCCGCAGCACAGCAGGAGATGGCGCATGCGGCGGGCGAGGTCCTCGATGGACGCCCCGGCGCTCCCCACCCACACGGGCGGCGCGAACAGGACGTTGAGCAGCAGGCCCACCCCTGCCCCGATGACGGTCTCCAGCACGCGGTCCCACGCCTGCACCGTCAACTGGCTCACCCCGAGCACCAGCATCGCGCTGATGGCCACCTCGTTGACGAACTCGTCGACCCGCACGAACTGCCCGATGACCAGCGCCGCGAGGATGATCAGCCCCAGGCTCCACCACGTCAGCCCGACCAGTACGCTGAACCCGACGGCGATCAGCACACCGACCACCACGGAGTTCACCCGGCGGATGCCGGTGGTGAGCGTCGAGTAGAGCGTCACCTGCACGACGAGCAGCGCGGTGAGCGGCGCCGTGAGCGGGGCGGACTCGCTGCTGACGTGCAGGGCGATCACATACGAGATGGTCGCGGCGACGGTCGCCCGCGCGGTCAGTGTGACGACCGGGTCCCGGCAGCGGCGGGCCGACCAGGCCAGGGCATCACGTAGAGGCATCTTCTGCCTGTTCCCGATCAAACGCCGCATACACCTGCGAACGTCACTCCCGGCGCGCGGACGGTGGGCCCGGGGCGCCGCGGGAACCGGCCCGCTACGCAGGGAAGCTGTCGAGCGGCTCCGCCGCCAGCAGGGCCGTCAGTTCGGCGCGGTGCAGGTCCGCTATCGGTGCCACCAGGTCCGGGTGCCGGAGGAGGGCGGCCGCCGCGCGGTCGTGGATGCCCGGACCCGTGAGCCGGAGGGCGTCGCCGGCGAGCGAGGGGCCGTGCTCGGTGGCCGCGAGGGCCGTCACCGCGGAGGCGGCCAGTCCCGGGTCGGAGAGCAGGCAGGCCGCCCAGCTCACGACGACCTCGTCCACCCAGGTCCGCCAGCCGTCCCCGCCGTCCTCCTCGGCGATCCAGGCTCCGGCGATCCGGTCCAGCCGGTCGGCGCCGCCGGGCGCGAGGAGCCCGAGCAGGGCGGCGTCCACCGCCGTCGGATGGCGCAGGGCGGCCGCCACCATGGCCGCCTGGCGGGCCTGGGCCTCCGCCAGGGCACGGCTGAGCGCTCCACCGGTCGCCGGATAGGCGGACAGCAGCCACCGGGTGGCCGCGGCGATGACCGACGAGAACTCACTGTGCATGCGGAACGAACCGTCCTCCGTGCGCGGGGGTGCCGCGCCCGTCCGGTGCGCGGCGCGCCCAGCGTACGCAAAACAGCGCTTTCGCGACATGAGCCGCATCACTCCCGCCCCCCCGGAGGGACCCGGAGGACCCGGCGCAGGGCTCCCGGAGGAACGGGAACCCTGCGCCGCCGCGGCCGGCGGTCAGGACCGGCCGCGGCCGCTCACGAAGTCGCGGGCACGGTCGACGAGGCCGGCGCCCGGGGCGATGATCTTGTTGGCGGGGGGCGTGTCCGGCGCGGCGGGGTGGGGCCGGGTCGGGGCGAGGGACTTGGCGCGGCGCACCTTGTCGCCGAGATCGTCGAGCGCCTCGGCGGAGCAGGCGCTGCCGAGCCTGGGGAAGAGCGTGCCCTCCTCGTCCTGGACGTGCGCGGTGACCTCGTCCATCAGCCGCATCAGCAGGGGGTGGAACCGGCCGTCGTTCGGCGGCAGCTGCTCCAGCTCCTTCAGCAGTTCCTCGATCCTGGCGTGGTCCGCGATCTCCTTGTCCGCGATGCGGTCCCCGCCCTCGACGTGCTCGCGGACGGCCGGGTAGAGGTACTGCTCCTCCGCCACCGAATGCCGCACCAGCTCGATGGTCACCTCGTCCACCAGCTCCCGCAGCGCCGGGTTGCCGGTCGACATCGACTGCATGCGGTCGAAGATCTCCTCGACCTCGCGGTGGTCGGCCAGCAGCTCAGCGATCACGTTTCCGCCGTGTCCCATTCCCTCACGCCTTTCGTGCGGCAGTACGGCCCGGCGTGCGCCGGGGCCGAACCCCATGCATTCCACCCTCCCGGGGCCCAGCCCACCCGGGGACGCGGTCACCACCCGCCCGGCGGCACCTGATCAGGGGCGTTCCCACGGCCGGCGGTGCGCGTCCGCGCGGGCGATCAGCAGGGCGACGTCGTCGTGCTCGTCCGCGCCGGGCAGCTCCCGCAGCAGCCGGTCGCAGGTCTCCTCCACCGAGGGGTCAGGCGTGCCCAGCAAGGTCAGGAGCAGCCCGAGGCGCTCGTCGATCGGGTCCTCGCGGGTCTCCACGAGCCCGTCCGTGTACAGCACCAGACGGTCACCGGGCACGAGCGTGATGCTCGCGCTCTCGAAGGGGACGCCACCGACGCCCAGGGGCGTGCCCGTGGGCAGGTCGAGCAGTTCGGGGGAGCCGTCGCCGTGCACCAGGACCGGGGGCAGGTGCCCGGCGGTCGCCAGCCGGCACTCGGCGCTGCGCGCGTCGTACAGGGCGTACACACAGGTCGCGATGTACGGGTCGAGGCCGCGCGTGATCTTGTCGAGGTGGGCCAGCACCTGGGCGGGGTCCAGGTCCAGCTCGGCCAGCGTGGAGGTGGCGGTGCGCAGGCGGCCCATGGTGGCGGCGGCCTCGATGCCGCTGCCCATGACGTCGCCGACGACGAGCGCGGTCCGCTCGTCGTCGAGCGGGATGACGTCGTACCAGTCGCCGCCGACCTTGCTCCTGGCCTGCGCGGGCCGGTAGCGCGCGGCGACCTCCAGACCGGGGTGGTACGGCTGCGGCTGCGGGAGCAGGCTGCGCTGCAGGGTCTCGGCGGTGTTGCTCACCTGCTGGTACCAGCGGGCGTTGTCGATGCACACGGCCGCTCGCGCGGCCAGCTCGCAGCCGAGGGCGAGGTCGTCCTCGTCGAAGGACGCCCGCGTACGGGCCCGGCACATGCCGAGCACGCCCAGCACCTCGCCGCGGGCGATGAGCGGGATCGCCATGTACGAGTGGACCCCGGCCCCGGCCAGGAGCCGCGCCGACTCGGGGCCGGAGCTGATTCGCTCGAGGTCGTGCCGGCCGGCGCGGGCGATCATGTGGGGGCGGAGCGTGCGCACGCACAGCGCCGAGAGGTGCCCGGGGTGGTAGGTGACGACGTCGCCGGGGGCGGGGACGGCCCGGACGGCGTCCGTCGGGTAGGCGCTCCTGACCGCGAGGGAGCGGAAGACCGGCGCGTCCGGCGGCGGGGCGGGGGCACGCTGGTCCAGGACGGCGTCGAGGATGTCGGCGACCGCCAGGTCCGCCAGTTCCGGCACCACGACCTCGGCGAGTTCCCGTACCGTCCGCTCCACCTCCAGGGCGGTGCCGATCCGTGCGGAGCCGTCCGCGATCACCGCCAGCCGGCGCCGGGCGCGGTCGGCCTCCGCGGCCGCGCGGTGCCGGTCGGTGATGTCGACGACGACCTCGGCGATGCCCAGCACGTGTCCGCGGTGGTCCTCCAGCCGGTAGAGGGACACCGCCCAGGCGTGCTCGTCACGCGGGCCCGAGGGGGCACGGCCGACGATGTAGCGGTCGACCATCGGCTCCCCCGACGCCAGCACCTGCCGCATCTCCGCCTCCACCGCCCGGAACTCGGGCCCGGGCAGGACGCCGCGGAACGTTCTCCCGAGGTGGTCCTGGACCGAGATGCCGTGGAACCGCGCGAGCGCCGGGTTGAGGCTGAGGTACCGCAACCCGGTGTCCAGTACGGCGATGCCGATCGGCGACTGCGAGATCAGCCGTGTGGACAGGGCGACCTCCTGTTCCACCTCGAGCATGGTGGACCGGTCCGTCGCGAGCCCGAGGACGTAGTGGTCGCCGAGGCTGTCCATCAGCCGCATGTTGCGGAACTCCACCAGTCGGCGGCTGCCGTCCTTGCGGCGTACGGGGAAGGACCCCGCCCAGCTCTCGCCGGTCCTCATGACCTCGGCGAACAGCCGGACGACGAGCCTGCGGTGCGCGTCGTGCACCAGCAGGTGGGCGGCGTAGCGTCCGACCGCCTCCTCCGCCGTGTAGCCGAACAGCTCCTCGGCCTGCGGACTCCACATGTCCACCCGGCCGTCCCCCTCCAGGAGCACCGCGGCCACACCCAGGAGGTCCATCAGCCCGCTCGGGCTCGTCGAGAGTCCCTCCAGCCGCTCCGGGCCGGTCGTGTACCGATCCGTGTCGCTCATGGTGGGTGCCTCTTCCGCCTGCCGTTCCGGCCGGTCGGTCCGCCGTCCCCCGCCGTTCCCGCCGACGCGATTCCATGGTCCCCCCGGAGCCGGGGCGGCGCACCCCTCGCAGGGGGGCCCGGCGAGGGGCCCGTACCCGCGCTTGCCGTACCGGCGCACGTCGGCTTGCGGGGACTGTGTGGGGGGCGCACACAATGGTCAGCGGGTGGGGCTTCTGGGTGGACGGCGGCGCCGTTCGCCCCGCGTGCCGGTCGGGGACGAGTGGAGGAAAGCCCTGTGAGCGTTCTACCGCCCTCGCTCGCCCGCCCCCAGGGCCCGCCCGCGGGCCCGCTGTCCGGACCCGACGGAACGGACGAGGCGAGGCCACCCGGCCGGGAACCGCCCGGACGGCGGCGCCGGACCCCGACGGTCGTCGTGGGGGAACCGCCCCCGCCACCGGGCGAACCCCCGGACGACGGCGGCGGTGGGGGCGGGGGAGACGGCGACGGGGACGGCGGAGGACGCGAAGGGCCCTGGTGGCGATCGGTGCCCAAGGTGGCCGCGATCACCGCCGTCGTGGTCGCCGCGGTGGCCCTGTCCGTGGTGTTCACCCGGCCCGGCGGGGTGTCGGGCGGCAAGCAGGGGGAGCTCTTCCTGCAGACGGCGGGCAGTGCGGGACCGAACCCGTTCACGCGGTCGACGGCCGAGGAGACCGCCGCCCCCTCGGCGACACCGGCCCTGCCGAGCCCGTCGACGACGGGAGGAGCCGTGCGGCAGGTCTACAGCGGCGCCACGCCCGGCCTCTACGGCGGAACGCGCGACGCCGCGAGCTGCGACGTGGAGAAGCAGATCAGCGCACTGTCGGCGGACCCGGCGAAGAACAAGGCGTTCGCCGGGGTGCTGGGCCTCGAGCCGTCCGGCGTGCCGGCGTACCTGCGGGAGCTGACCCCGCTCCAGCTGCGTGCGGACACCCGGGTCACCAACCACGGCTACCGCGGCGGCCGGCCCACCGCCTTCCAGGCGGTGCTGCAGGCCGGGACGGCGGTGTTGGTGGACGACCGGGGCCTGCCCCGGGTGCGCTGCGCCTGCGGCAACCCGCTGACCCGGCCGGTCGAGCAGAGGGGCGGCGCCACGACCGTCGGCCGCGCGTGGCCCGGCTACCAGCCGTCGAGGACGGTCGTGGTGGCCCCGGCGTCGGAGCCGGTGCGTAAGTTCGTGGTCCGTGACCCGGACACCGGCGAGTGGTTCACCCGAACCGGCGGCGACGGCAAGGCCTCCGGGGACGAGCGGACGACACCCCCGCGGAACGCACCGTCCGGCAGCCCGTCCGCCTCGCCGCGGGGTGGCTCGCCGGCCGCCCCGGAGCAGGGTCCTACCACGCCGACGGGCGAACCGGGCGGGACCGCTCCGCAGTCCCCGCCGTCCGGCACGGGCCCCGCCCCGCGCAGCCCAGAACCCGGAACGCCGGGGCCGCCGGGCGGGGAGAGCCCCCCGCCCGGCGGTACGGGCCCCGGACAGCCGACCGGTTCGGCGGCGTCGCGGTGAGGCCGTGCCGGGCCGCGGGCCGCCGCGGCTGAGCCCGGGTCCGCTCAGTACGTGCTGAAGTCGGCCATCATCGCCATGTCCTCGTGCTCGAGGTTGTGGCAGTGGATCATGAACTTGCCCGGGTAGTCGGTGAAGCGGACCGCCACCTCGACGGTCTCGCCCGGGCCCGTGGCCACCGTGTCCTTCCACCCCGCGTCGAACGCGCCCGGTTTCTTGCCGTTGCGGGACAGCACCCGGAACGCGTCGAGGTGCACGTGCACCGAATGGAAGAAAACCGAGGTGAACTTCCAGATCTCGACCGTGCCGAGCTTCACCCGGGCCAGCGAGCGGCCGGGCTTGTACGGCAGGTTGTTGATCGTCCAGCCGTCGCGCGAGTGCCGGAAGGCGAAGGTCCGGTGCGCCACGGCCTTGCTGGGGTCGAGAACGGTGGCCGGGTAGCGCGACAGGCGCCTGGGGATGTGGGTGTCGTCGTGCGGCTTCCGCGAGGACGGCGAGACGTCGAAGCGCATGACCTGCGCGGTGCTGCCGCTGCCGAAGCGGTTGACCAGGCGCACCTTGGTGCCGGGCCGGTAGCGGGCGAAGTCCACGATGACGTCGAAGCGTTCGGCCGGGGCGATGCGGAGGCTGTCGTGGGGCAGCGGGCTGCCCAGCAGTCCGCCGTCGCTGCCGATCTGCAGCAGTCCCCGGCCGCCCGGCGGCGGCGGGTCCAGCTCCAGACGGAAGTCCCGGACGTTGCAGCCGTTGAGGAAGCGCAGCCGGTAGCGCTGCCGCCGGACCCGGTGCACGGGCCACGGGGCGCCGTTGACGAGGATGACGTCGCCCATCATCCCGAAGTGGTGCGAGTGCACGACGCCCGGCTTGTGCATGCCCGAGTCGACCGCGGGGTAGAGCAGCGACCCGTTCTCGGCGAACGCCCGGTCCGCGAGCAGCAGCGGAATGTCGCGGGAGCCGCGCGGCAGGTCGAGCCCGTCCTCCTCGTCGTCCGTCAGGAGGTGGAACCCGGCCAGCCCGCGGTACACCGCCGGGCCGGTGTAGCCCATGCGGTGGTCGTGGTACCAGAGCGTCGCCGCGCGCTGCAGCATCGGGTAGGTGTAGCTGCGCTGGCCGTGGCTGAGGTTTCCCGACGAGTCGTGCATCTCCGGCATGCCCGCCATCGCGTCGTCGTACGACATGGTGCTGCCGACCGGCATGGTCAGGTCGACCGGGTAACCGTCGCTCTCGGCGGGGGTGTGACCGCCGTGCAGGTGGACCACGGTCGGCTGGGGCAGTTCGTTGCGGTGCGTGACGACCGTACGGCGCCCCGAACGGGAGACGATCGTGGGCCCGGGGAAGAAGCCGTCGTACGTCCAGCAGTTGGTGCGCAGTCCGGGGAGGATCTCCAGCCTCGCCTCGCGCTGCGTCAGGTTGTAGTAGTCGGTCGTCGCGGTCCGCAGCGTGGGCTCGAGGACCGGCGGGACCGGCAGGGGTACCTGGAACGGGCGGGGGAGACGGGCCTTGCTCCGCAGGATCCCGCCCGGTGGTACATCGGCCAGCGGTGTGCCCGCCCAGGCCCGGCTCGCCGCCGCGCCCGCCCCGACGACGGCCGCCCCCGCGGCGAGAAAACGGCGCCTGCCGATGCCTTCGATCACGTAGGTCTCCCAAATGTGACGATTTGCGCAATTTTTCGGTCGGCGACACAATAGCCCGCCCGAGGCCCGCACAACGGCGCCACACGCGGGCCCCGCGAACAACCTTCGGACCCGCCGGCCGCCCGCCCAGCGCGCCCGCGACCCCCGGAACCGCCGTCCCGGCCCCCGGCTCAGGACCGCCGGCGGCCGCGCCCCACGGCGTCGTGCCGGGGGGACAGGACCCCCGTGCCGATGCCGGCCAGGACCAGTCCGGCCGCCAGCAGCAGCCCCTGCGGCAGCGCGATGCCGACCAGGATCCAGGCGAGCGCCACCGCCTGCAGGAACCAGCCCATGCGGCGCCGGTACTCGCGTGGCGCGCAGGGGCGGCCGGTCCGCAATCCCTCGGCGAAGCGGGGGTCCGTGCGCCTCGTCTCGGCCTCGAGGTCCTCGATGGCCCTGTGCAGGTGCGGCATGGTGTCCTCCTCCCGGAGCGGTGGGCCCTGTCACCTCCACCGTCGCCCGTACCCGGCCGCGGAACCATCGGGGCCGGCACCCAATCCCGCGGCCCGGAAATGGGTGCCGGCCCCGATGGCCGGGGCCCCCGGCCGGGGCAGGCTGGAAGCGGGACCCGGGTGCCCGCCACCCACGGCGGGAGGGGCGTGGCGGACCGCCCGCCAGGACGGCACGGCGGTGGCGGCGGACAGTGGAGGCAGACCCCCGAGGAAGGCGGGACCATGTCGCTGTACTGGCGGATCTTCCTGCTGAACGGCGCGGTGCTGGTCGTCGCCGCGGTGCTCCTGCTCGGCCCCGTCACGGTCTCGACCCCCGTGCTGCTCGGCGAGGCGCTGGTGCTGGGCGTGGGGCTGGTCGCGATGCTCGTCGCCAACGCCCTGCTGCTGCGCGTCGGGCTGGCGCCGCTCCAGCGACTGAGCCGGGCGATGAACTCCGCCGACCTGCTGCACCCCGGCGGCCGGCCCGCCGTCACCGGATCGGGTGAGATGTCCGCACTGATTTCCACGTTCAACACCATGCTCGACCGTCTGGAGTCCGAGCGCGCCACCACCAGTGCCCGCGTGCTGTCCGCGCAGGAGGCCGAACGGCAGCGCATCGCCCAGGAACTCCACGACGAGGTCGGCCAGACCCTCACCGCCGTCGTCCTGCAACTGGGTCGCAGCGCGGACCTGGCCCCCGACCCGCTCAAGGACGACCTGCGGCAGGTGCAGGAGACCACGCGCGCCGGGCTGGACGAGATCCGCCGCATAGCGCGCCGTCTGCGCCCCGGTGTCCTGGAGGAACTCGGCCTGCACAGCGCCCTGCGCGCCCTGGCAGGTGAGTTCACCAGCCCCGGGCTCACGGTCGTGGAGCGGTGGGGGCCCGCGCTCCCCGCGTTCGACGACGAGACCGAGCTGGTGCTCTACCGGGTGGCCCAGGAGGCCGTCACCAACGCGGCCCGGCACTCCGGCGCGGACCGGGTGGAGATACACCTCGGCGCCGCCCCCGGAGGCGGGGCCGAACTCCTGGTCAGGGACAACGGCAAGGGCATCGGCGACGCGCCCGAGGGCGCCGGGATGCGCGGCATGCGCGAACGGGCCCTGCTCATCGGCGCGACGCTGACCACCGGTGCCGCCCCCGGCGGCGGCTCCGACATCCGGCTCCGCGTACCCGCCCCGGCGGTGGGCGGTCCGCGATGACCGCGCCGCCGCCCACCCGCATCCTCCTCGCCGACGACCACGCGCTGGTGCGGCGGGGTGTCCGGCTGATCCTCGACGGCGAACCGGACCTGACCGTCGTCGCCGAGGCCGGTGACGGCGCCGAGGCCGTCGCCAAGGCCCGCGAGGAGCCGGTCGACCTGGCCGTCCTGGACATCGCCATGCCCCGGATGACCGGCCTGCAGGCCGCCCGGGAACTGAGCAGGCTCCGTCCCGACCTGCGCATCCTCATCCTGACGATGTACGACAACGAGCAGTACTTCTTCGAGGCGCTCAAAGCCGGGGCCAGCGGATACGTCCTGAAGTCCGTCGCCGACCGCGATCTCGTCGAGGCCTGCCGGGCCGCCGTACGCGACGAACCCTTCATCTACCCCGGCGCCGTGACCACCCTGATCCGCAGCTACCTCGAACGCGCCCGCCAGGGAGAGCCCCTGCCGGCCCGTGCCATCACCGAACGCGAGGAGGAGATCCTCAAGCTCGTCGCCGAGGGCCACACGTCCCAGGAGATCGCCGACCTGCTCTTCATCAGCATCAAGACGGTCGAGCGCCACCGCGCCAACCTCCTGCAGAAGCTCGGTCTGCGCGACCGCCTGGAACTCACGCGCTACGCGATCAGGGCCGGGCTCATCGAGCCCTGACCCTCGACCCCGCGACCGTGAACCCGAGCCGCCGATCCCGATCCCGCTCAGGTGCCGGCGAGGAGCTTGTCGACCTCGCCCAGGAAGGCGTCCAGGTCCTTCGGCGTGCGTGAGGTGACCAGCGGGTACCCGGCGGAGGCGTCGCTCACCACCGGTTCGTCGACCCAGGACGCGGCGCCCGCGTTGAGCAGGTCGGTCCGCACCGAGGCGTACGAGGTGAGCGTCTTGCCCTTCGCGACGCCCGCCTCGACCAGCGCCCACGGGCCGTGGCAGATCGCCGCGATCGGACGCCCGGTCGAGGCGAACGCCCGTACGACCTCCATCGCCTTCCCGTGGAGGCGGAGGTTGTCGGCGTTGATGGTGCCGCCGGGGATGAGCAGCAGGTCGAAACCGCTCGGGTCCACCTCGTCGAGGGTGGTGTCCGGCTCCACGACCTTGCCCGGATCCTTGTCCCCGACCAGGGTCCGCACGGCGTCACGCCGCGCCGCGGCGACGGTGACGTCGGCACCCTTGTCACGCAGGTGCTCGACGGGGACGACCAGCTCGTCCTGCTCGACCCCGTAATTGGAGACGACCGCCAGGACACGGCGGCCGCCCGGGAACTCTGCAGCCATGGGATCTCTCTCTTCTGTGCGCTTCTCGTGCGGTATTGGCGCCTGCCCGGGAGCGGGCCGGCGAAACGCGCTCGCACCGTCCCCCGGAGGCGCCGAAGAGCAGGACTCACTCGCCGCAGCCGGGGTAGGCGGACGGACGGAAAGCGAGGAAGGGATCGGCGAAGGGGCGGGCGAAGAGGGAGCCTGCGATGACCGAAGCGCGGACGCCGCTCGGCGCCGACCAGCTCGAGGCCAGGGCACTCGGCCCCAGTGGACTGATGGACCTCCTGGGGGTCGCCGCGGTCCTGCTCGAGTCGGACGGGCGCATCGACATGTGGAGCCCGCAGGCGGAGCAATTGTTCGGCTACACCGCGGACGAGGCGGTCGGCCGGTACGCCGCGCCGCTGCTGGTCCGTCCCGAGCACCGCGACGACGCCATGAGGCTGTTCACGGAGGTGCTGGAGACCGGCCGCAGCTGGTCGGGGGCGTTCCCCGTGCGCCACAAGGACGGCAGCACCCGCCTGGCGGAGTTCCGCAACGTCCGCCTGACGGACAGCCGCGGCCGCGTCTACGCCCTGGGGATAGCCACCGACCGGCCCGTGCTGCAGCGGCTGGAGCGCGGCCTCGCCCTCTCCCTCCAACTGGTCGCGCAGTCCCCGATCGGTCTCGCCGTCCTCGACACCGACCTGCGCTACCTGTCCGTCAACCCGGCACTCGCCGCGATGCACGGGATGACCGAGTGCGACCACGTCGGCCGCCCCTTCCGCGAGGTGCTCCCCGGCGCCAGGTTCCGCACGGCGGAGGACGCGCTCCGCCAGGTCCTGCGGACCGGCACGCCGATCGTCGACCGGTACGTGGTCGGCCGCACGCCCGCCGACCCGACGGCCGACCGGGCCTGGTCGGTGTCCTACTTCCGGCTGGAGGACCGCAACGGCCACGTCCTGGGCGTCGCGGCCTCCGTGGTGGACGTCACCGACCGGCACCGCTCGGCCCAGGAGGCCGACCGCGCCCGGCAGCGCCTCGCCGTGATCGCCGACAGCTCCGCCCGCATCGGCAACTCCCTGGAGGTGGAGGACACCGCCAGGGAACTCGTCGACGTCGTCGTGCCCGAACTGGCCGACTTCGCCGCCGTCGACGTCCTCGACTCCGCGCTGCGCGACGACGGCGGCGAGCCCGGCCACGACCGCACCCGCTTCCGGGCGCTCTCCGCGAAATGCGTCGAGGCCGGCGAGGCGGCCGGTGCCTTCGGCAGACCCGGCCGCCTCGTCTCGTACGGTCCCGACCACCTGGCCGCGCGGTGCCTGGACACCGGCCGCCCGGGCCTGCTCACCCACGCCGACGAGCGGAGCCTGGTGCAGATCGCCCGCGACCCCGACGCCGCCTCACTGCTGGCCCGGGCGGGCGTCCACACGGCCCTGGCCGTCCCGCTCATCGCCCGAGGCCGGATCCTGGGCGTCCTCGGCCTCGCCCGCGCCCGCACCGCCGAGCCCTTCGACGAGGACGACCAGACCCTCGCCGGCGAACTGGCCTCCCGCGCCGCGGTGTCCATCGACAACGCCCGCCTCCACCAGCGGCTGCGCAGCACCGCCGAGACCCTGCAGCGCAGCCTCCTGCCCCAACTCCCGCCGGCCCACCCCCGCCTGGAACTCGCCGCCCGCTACTGCGCGGCCCAGGCCAGCAGCGAGGTGGGGGGCGACTGGTACGACGTGATCCCCTTCGACGACGGCAGGGTCGCCCTCGTCGTCGGCGACGTCATGGGCAGCGGCGTCCCCGCGGCCACCACCATGGGGCGGCTCCGCACCGCCACCTCCACCCTCGCCGGCCTCGACCTCGACCCGGACCAGGTCCTCGGCCACCTCGACCGGATCACCCACGGGCTGGACCCCTACATCGCGACCTGCGTCTACGCGGTGTACGACCCCGGTCGCGGAGTCTGCCACCTCGCCAACGCGGGGCACCTGCCCCCGGTCGTCGTCCGTGCCGGCAAGCGCCCCGAACTGCTCGACCTGCCCACGGGCACCCCGCTGGGGGTGGTCAGCGGGGTGCCCTTCGAGAGCACCACCGTCGACCTCGTCCCGGGCGACCGCCTCGTCCTCTACACCGACGGCCTGGTCGAGACCCGCGACCGCGCCATCGACGAACGCCTCGACGACCTGCTCCGGCTCCTGGACGCCCCCGACGAGCCGGTCGAGGAGACCTGCGACCGCCTTCTCGCCGCACTGCGCCACCCCGCAGACCGCGACGATGTGGCCCTCCTCATCGCGCGCCCCAGGGACGTGTGACGGGCCGCCCGGCGGGAGCTACGCCGCGACGCGGTACCGGATCGTCAGGCGTACGGCACCGATCGCCATCCCGATCGCTCCGAGGACCGCGCATGCGGTCCCTCAGAACCAGGGGAGTCAGGACGACGCCGACCCTCGGGTGATGCGCCAGACGGCCGTGAAGCCGCCCCGCGATGTCGCCCACGTCGAGCGCCGCCGGCATCAGGACCACTCCGGACCCGATGGCGTACACCGCCCTGAGCCACGTACCCACTGCGGTCCTCCCGTTGCCGCGCCCGTTCTTCATGTCCGGGCGACCGTCCAGGGCTTGACGGCAGGGGCGTGACGGCAGGGAGGGTGTCGCCCGGTCCGGCCGCGCTCGCACCCGCGTCCGGCACGGAGGCCGCCGGAAACACCGGGCGGGCGGCCCGTGCGGTGGTGTGGGATCGGGGCATGGAGTTCGTCGGAGGACCCACCGAGCCGGTGGCATGTGGAACTCGTCACGGGTCAGGCCATGGAGTTGTGGGCCGACGGCTACTCGCACGTCCGCGGCGAGTACGTATTCGGCACGGAACCGGTGGCCGACCGGCACGCACGCGGGGAAGTCGGCGCGGCGCCTGCCATCGAGCCGGCGTGGGGTCTCCACCTCCAGGACCGGAAGGAACCAAGGCCCCGGCCCGATGAGCCTGCCACGCCGCTCCACCACCGCTCATTCGCGCCAGACGGCGATCAGGTGTGCCACCACAGCGAGCACCAGCCCGGCCGCGAGGAGGTACAGACCCAGGCGGTCCTGGGGTACCGCCGACGACCACACCCGCCAGGACGACGCCGGCGGCTGGTCCGCGAACCCGATGTAGGCGCGGTACGCGGAGCCGGGCCGGCCGCGCAGCCACAGCAGCGCACCGATGACGGCGCACGTCCCCGACGTTGCGTACAGGGCGGTGGCGGTGCGCGGGGCGGGTCTGGTCACGGGTTCCTCCTCGTCGTCGTTGTCGTGGCGAGGTGATTCTCGCGGCCCGATCCGGCCCTGCTCGCGCCGGGGTCGTCGTGCCGGGTGCCGAGCGTGCCCGCACCGGCGAGCCGGGGTTATCGACGCTTCCTCATCCAGGAGATGTCCTGGCCGCTGTGCCCCAGGGATCCCGATTTCCAGGCGCGGATGTCGCGGCGGGCGTCCCGTACGTCCCGCGACATGGCCGCGCCGTCGCGGAAGGGGTGCTCGCCGTGCCGACGCGCCCTCCAGCCGACCCAGGAGGCGAGTGCGATGACGAGTACGAGCGGCGCCCAGAAGATCCACATACGGGGAGCATCGCTCATCTCGTGGCGCCGGGCCAGGCGCGAGTGGCGACCACCTGGCGGAGGCCGGCTGCCGTCATCGGGGCTTGACAGGGTGCCGCCCGCGGCGGCCGGCCGGGGGAGGGGCCGGCCGGGACCGCCGCGGGCGGCGGGGTGTCAGGTCGTGCTGAAGGTGAACCAGTTGACGTTCACGAAGTCGGCCGGCTGGCCGCTGGTGAACGTGAGGTACACGTCGTGCTTGCCGGTGACGCCCGAGATGTTGGCGGGGATCGTCGTCCAGTTCTGCCAGCCGCCCGTGTTGCCGACGGAGAAGCTGCCGATCGGGGCGTTGCTCCGGCTGTCCAGCCGGACCTCGACCAGACCGCTGACGCCGCCTCCGGCGCCGGAGGCGACGCGGGCCTTGAACTGCCGGGCCGTGGTCGTCCCGAAGTCGACGCCGGAGTACAGCGCCCAGTCGCCGTTGGCGAGCGACGCCAGGTTCCGGCCGCCACCGCTGTCCGCCGTGTTCTCCACGGTGGTGCCGGACTGCTGCGTGCACGACTCGGCCTGGAGGGTGCCGTACGCGCTGCCCGTGTCCCCCGACGGCGGGGGAGAGGTGGGGGGCTGCGTGCCGCCACCGCCGGAGCTGTAGACGGCGACGTAGTCGACCAGCATCGGCACGCCGGAGACGGTCGAGGCCGTCGGCGTCTTGTACCCGGCCACCGGGTCGGGGAAGGCTCCGCCCATCGCGACGTTGAGCAGGATGAAGTGGCCGTGGGCGGTGGCCGCGTTCCAGGTGGAGGCGTCCATCTGGTCGGCGTTCACCGTGTGGAACTGGACGCCGTCGACGTACCAGCGCAGTTGCTCGGGACTGACGCTGCGGTCCCACTCGAAGGCGTAGGTGTGGAAGTTGCCCTGGCAGGCGCTGCCGGGACAGGTCCGGGTGGCGCCGAGGCCGCTCGTCTCGTTGCAGTAGCCGCCCGGGTTGGTGCCGCAGTGCAGGGTGCCCCAGACCTGGTTGACGCCGTTGACGTTCTCCATCAGGTCGAACTCGCCGATCGTGGGCCAGTTCCAGTAGTTGCCCCGGTACGGCGCGCCCAGCGTCCAGAAGGCCGGCCAGTAGCCCGCCGCGGCCGCGCCGGTGACGTTCGGCATCTGGATGCGGGACTCGATGCGGAGCTTGCCGCCCGAGGGGGGCTCGAAGTCGCTGCGGCGGGTCTCGATGCGCCCGGAGGTCCAGCTGCCGGCGGAGTCCCGGATCGGGGTGATGCGCAGGTTGCCGGAACCGTCCTGGCGGAGGTTGGCGGTGTCGGAGGTGTAGGTCTGCACCTCGCCGGTGCCCCAGTTGGCGGCGCCGCCGGGGTAGCTGGTGCCGGTGTCGATGATCCAGTTGTCGCTCGACGGGAGGGAGTTGGCGGCGCCGGTGAAGTCGTCGCTCCAGACGGTGGTCCAGCCGGACGGTGCGGACGGGACGGCGGCCCTGGCGGAGCCGAGCAGGCCCAGGCAGAGCGCGGTCACGGTGGCTGCCGCGGCCACCATGAGGGTGAGCGGTCTGGCGGCGTACCGCCTGCCGGTGGTCGTTCGCGCGGACACGGGTGTGATGCCTCCTCGGGATCGGTGCCGGGGAAGGGTGCGGTTCAGGTCCGAGAGCCTTTGAGAGCGCTCTCATCTGGCGGGAACACCTTCCCGCCAGGGTGAACCGCGGTCAATACATGGAACAAAAGAAGTCGTGCGCGGTTTTCTGCCTTCACTGCTTGGAGTCGGCGAGGCCGGGCGGGGAGGCTCGCGCTGCGCCGCGGACCGTAGGCGCCGGAAAGCGCAGGGGTGCTGGTGGCCTCAGGGAATGCCGCGCCGACGGCGTTCGTGCTGTTGAGAGCGCTCTCTCACGTGGGGTCGCGAAACCGGCTGGCGGCACACCGGTCGAATCCTGCAGTCATGAACCGCGAGAAGCCGGGTAGCCGATCCGTGTACGAATGGGTGTGAATGCGAAGCCGGCAGCTCCGTGCCGCGGGTACGGACAACCGGCGGCGCCGACGGCCGGTCCCGTCCGAACGGGGCCGGGCGCGACCGCGACCGCGCGGTCAACGCCCCGGGGCCCGCCCCCGGGGGCGCGTCCGGCCCGGGAAGCGGCATAGGCGACCAGGGCCGAGCAAGGGAGTGCATCATGATCATCCTCGGCATCATCCTGCTCATCATCGGATTCCTGACCGGAATCTCCATTCTGTGGACCCTGGGAGCCATCCTCGTGGTCATCGGCCTCGTGCTCTGGGTCCTGGGTGCCATGGGGCACGCCGTCGCGGGGCGCCGCCACTACTACTGACGGCCGGTGAGCCCGAGTACGCGCCGCGCCCTGTGTCCCCGAGGGCGCGGCACCCTCATGCCCGCGGGCGGGGCGTGACGCGGCCCCGCCCGTGCCGCCAGGGGCGGGGTTCGCCCGGATGGGCCGCCTGCGGTGGTCACCGGCGCGCCCGGGGGATTGGTTGTGATATGTCCCCCCGACGCCCAGGTGCACTGGAGTATTCGCATGGAATCCGGTTCCTCCGCGCACAACTGCCCCTTCGACTTCGCCGAGGCCCTCGAGTTCGACCCGCAGCTGAAGCAGTTCATGGAGAACGAGAAGATCTCCCGCATCAAGCTGCCGCACGGCGAGGGTGAGGCCTGGCTCGTCACGCGGTACGAGGACGTGCGGACGGTGACGACCGACCGGCGTTTCAGCCGCGCCGCCGTCGTCGGCAAGGACTTCCCCCGCATGACGCCCGAGCCGATCGTCCAGGACGAGGCCATCAACGTGATGGACCCGCCGGACAGCAGCCGGCTGCGCTCGCTGGTCTCCAAGGGCTTCACCCCGCGGAACGTCGAGCACATGCGCCCCAGCATCGAGCGGGTCGTCGCCGAGCTGCTCGACGGCATGGAGGAGAGCGGCTCCCCGGCGGACCTCGTGGAGCACCTGGCGGCGCCCCTGCCGCTGGCCGCCATCTGCGAGGTGCTCGACATCCCCGACGAGGACAGCTGGGAGCTGCGCGGCCACGCGCGCACCATGATGGACTTCAGCCCCGACAACCGGGACGCCGCCGTCCACTCCAAGGCCTACCTGCGGGAGTACTTCACCAAGCTCACCGCCGAACGGCGCGCCCGCCCGGGCGACGACCTGGTGAGTGTGCTGGCCACCGCCCGTGACGGGGACGAGATCCTCAACGACAAGGAACTCGCCGTCATGGCCATGGTCCTGCTCATCACGGGCCAGGACACCACGTCCAACGAGATCGGCAACATCGCGTACACCCTGCTCACCCGCCCGCGGGAGCTGGCCATGCTGCGCGAGCGGCCGGACCGCATCCCGCAGGCCATCGAGGAGATGCTGCGGTACATCCCGTTCCGCAAGGGCGTCGGCATCCCGCGGATCGCCGTCGAGGACGTGGAGATGGGCGGCGTGCTGATCCGGGCGGGTGACGTCGTCCACGTCTCGTACCTGACCGCGAACCGCGACCCCGAGAAGTACGACCGCCCCGACGAGCTGGACCTGGACCGCACCGGCACGCCCCACATGACCTTCGGCTGGGGCGGCCACCACTGCCTGGGCGCGCCGCTGGCGACCATGGAGCTCCAGGTGGCCTTCAGGGAGCTGCTGCGCCGCTTCCCGGACCTGAGGCTGGCCAAGCCGGCCGACGAGGTGCGGTGGAGCGCCACGTCGATCTGGCGCTACCCGGTGGCCCTGCACGTCGCCTGGTGAACCGCCCGCTCCGGCCCCGATCCGGCCCCGCACCCCTCACGGGTGCGGGGCCGGCTTCGTCACGTCGTCCCTTGTGAGCGCTGGTGCAGGCCGCTCCGACATGCGAAATCCGCCCAAGTGACGTACGTTTTCCTGGTGGACGCAAATCTGAACAGGCCATGAATCCACTTCGACAGCGGCCGGTCCCTTCTTGTGAACCGACTTTTGCCGGGACCTCCTGAAAGTCCCCTGTGGGTGCGCCGATGAATGCGCCCGTACCCCCTACCGCATTTTCGTGACAGGTACGGGCCTGCTCCGGAAATCCCGGAGCAGCGCACCAGATGGACCATAGCCCGCCGAGGGGCAGGAAATGGAGCCACCCATGGCTGTTCTGTGCAAGCCGGTGATCTCGGTTCCCGACAACGTTATCACCTGCGAACAAACGCTTGAGCTGGCACGACGGCTGCACAAGGACCACCCGCAACTCGGCCTGACCCTCAGGCTCATTGAGAACACGGGCGTTCAGAAGCGGCACCTGATCCAGCCGATCGAAGAGGTGCTCAAACATCCGGGCTTCGACGTGCGCAGCCAGATCTACGAGGCGGAGTCGAAGGCACGGGTACCGGCCGTCGTGCGAAAGGCACTCGACCAGGCCGAGTTGGAGCCCGAGGACATCGACATCATCGTGTACGTGTCGTGCACGGGCTTCATGATGCCCTCGCTGACCGCGTGGCTCATCAACAAGATGGGCTTCCGCCACGACACCCGTCAACTGCCGATCGCACAGCTGGGTTGTGCCGCTGGAGGCGCGGCCATCAACCGCGCCCACGACTTCTGCACGGCGTACCCCGAGGCCAACGCCCTCATCGTGGCATGCGAGTTCTGCTCGCTGTGCTACCAGCCCACGGACCTCAGCGTCGGAACGCTGCTGTCCAACGGGCTGTTCGGCGACGGCATCGCCGCCGCCGTCGTCCGCGGCAGCGGCGGCACCGGGATGCGGCTGGAGCGCAACGCCTCCTACCTCATCCCGAACACCGAGGAGTGGATCTCCTACGCGGTGCGCCAGACGGGCTTCCACTTCCAGCTCGACAAGCGCGTACCCGGCACCATGGAGCCCCTGGCACCGGTGCTGCGCCAGGTCGCCGAGGACCACGCGTGGAACGCCGCCAAGCTGGACTACTACATCATCCACGCCGGCGGCCCCCGGATCCTGGACGACCTGTGCCGCTTCCTCGGCGTCCCGCCGGAGTCGTTCCGGTTCAGCCGGGCGACGCTGACCGAGTACGGCAACATCGCGAGTGCCGTCGTCCTCGACGCCCTGTACCGGATGTTCGAGGAGGGCTCCGCCCTCGACGGGCACCGCGGACTGCTGGCCGGCTTCGGCCCGGGCATCACCGCGGAGATGGTCCTGGGGACATGGGTCACCAACGGGCTCGACTCCACGATGGCGCCCCAGCACTCCTACGGGGAGTACGACGTCATCACCTGAGCCGCGGCCCCGGCGGGTGACGGTCCGGGCCGGCGGTGATGGGGGACGCCACGGCGTCCCCGCCACCGGCCGGCCCGGCCCCCCGACGGCCGGGTGAGGCCCGTACGGGCTTGCGACGCGGCGGCCACGTGGCCGCCGCGTCGCTCTCGTTCCGCCGGACCGTCAGGCGGGGACCACCCGCTCCCGGGCGGTCACGAAGCCCACGACCGCCTCCGCGAAGCGCCCGGGCTCCTCGAGGTGGCCGAAGTGCCCGCTGTTCTCCAGGACCACCAGTTCCGATTGGGGGATCAGCTCGTGCAGTTCACCGGCCCACCGCATCCCGCAGATCACGTCGTACCGGCCGGCAACGACCAGCGCCGGCACGGTGAGAGCCCCCAGCTGGCCCCGGTCGTCGATGGTATCCGGGACGAGGTGCTCGTCCAGTCCCGAGATGTGCGTACCCGCCACCGCGGCGCGCAGCGGCGCGAACTCCTCCTCCCGGCCCCAGTAGTCGGCGAAGTACGCGGGCAGCAGCCCCTTGAGGGCGGCCGTCATCTCCACGTCGTCGGAGATCGCGGACACCCCCTGGAGGGCCCCCAGGACCTCCGGCAGACCGGGGTGGCCCGCGTGCCGGGCGGCGAACTCCTGGACCATGCGCATCGCCTCGGCGCCGTGCTCGGGGCCGGTGACCGGCGCGCTGTCGTACAGGACGACCCCGGCGACGCGCGCGGGCCGGCGCAGCGCGTGGTACTGGACGACGAACCCGCCGTGCGAGTGCCCGAGCAGGTGCACGCGCGGGACGCCCAGGTGGTCGACGAGCGCGTCCAGGAAGCGGCTGTAGAGCTCACGGGTGTACCCGTGCGGGTGCGAGGGGAGACGGCCCGAGCCGCCGGTGCCGACGGGCTCCGGGTAGACGACCGTGAGGTGCCGTTCGACCTCGGGCATGCGCAGGTACTCCCAGAACACGCCCGGCCCGCCCGAGTGCGCGATGCACACCGGGCCGGTGCCGTGGACGTGGTAGCGCTGGACGACCCCGTCCACCTCGAAGGTGTGGGTGCCGGGGGACAGGGGGCCGGTCTGGGGGGCGGGCATCGGTACTCCGTATCCGGAAGGTGTCCAGGACGGTCCAGGACACCGACAGGACGCGGGGCGGCACGTGAAGTTCGATCGCCGGCGGGTGACGGTCGTCACATCCTGCGCGGCGGCGCCGGGCGCGCCCGGCGCGTACGCACGGATGGGCCGGTCGGCCCCCTCCTGTGGCGGAAATGATCCGTGCGGCCCCTGCTGCGGGAGCGCCGGCGCGTGCGACGGTCGTCGGACAGGGAAGGGAGCACGGCCATGGGCGGCAGGGCGGTGTTCTGGCAATGGCGCCGCAATCCGCTGCGGCGCCGGTGCGATGTCGTGGAGGCCTGCACGGGCGTGGCGGCCGCGCTGCTGATCGCCGCAGGGGCCCCGGCGGCCGGTGCGGCCACGGCGGCCGCGGTGGAGGACTCCGAGCTCCGGCGCAGCCAGGGCACCCACCTGGCGACGGCCTTCCTGACCGAGGACGCCGCGCGGGCCGTGGAGAACCCGTACACCGGCTCCATCGGCAAGGTCCTCACCCCCGTCCGGTGGACCGCGCCCGACGGCTCCATCCGGACCGGTCAGGCCCGTGTCGAACCGGGCAGCCCCGCGGGATCCCCCGCCACCGTCTGGCTGGACGCCGGCGGCCGGCTGCAGCAGAACCGGCTCACCCCCGCGCAGGCCGAGGCCCAAGGCGTGGTCTTCGGCACGGTCGCCGCGGCGGGCGCCTGCGCGCTGGTCCTCGCCGGACGCTGGGTCGTCCGCCTGCAGATCGACCGCCACCGCGCGGCGGCGTGGGCCCGCGAGTGGGAGGAGACCGGCCCCTCGTGGGGCCACCGCAGGGCCTGAGCCCGGGGAGGCCAGAGGCGGACGGGCGGCAGTGCGGCGGAGGAGGCGCGGTGAGCGGTCTGGTGGGGTCGCGGGAGCGGACGGCTCGGCCTCGAGTCTCGCCGCGGTCGTCCGCCCACCGTGATGAGCGGGCCGTCTTGTCGGGGCCGGTGTGCCGACGTGCTCTGGATCGCCGTTGCGCGAAGGCCGGACGTCGCCGCCTTCGCGCGCACGACTGACATCCCTCCCCGGCTCACCCATGCCGAGGGCGTGCGTGAACACGCGGCCGGCGCTCCGGTCGAAGCGCGGCGGTCGCGTACTCGTGAACGGGGCTCACGCCCACTGGGGGCGGTCCACGTGCGAGACGATCTCCTGCCCCGGGGCCTCGTCCGTCTCCTCGACGGTCGGCCCCGATCCCCGGGTCCCGGAGGCCGGAGTGCCGGCGCCTTATGTCCCCGGTCGCTGCCGCGTCACCCCCTGCTGCCGCGCCCGGTTCCGCCCCCGTACGCTTGATCGCAGCGGTGACCTGCCCCCAACTGTCCCGGACGGCGCGTGCCGCCGCCCATGGGCCGTTCGGTCCCCGACCGGGCCCGGCGGCCCCTGCCCGGGGTCCGCGGCCGGCGGGAAGCTGGGGCGAACAGCCCATGTCCTTCGTCCCGTTCGCCAGGAGGCACCTCATGTCCCGTACGGTCACCGCCGGTCTCGACGGATCGCCCGAGAGCCGTGCCGCGGCGGACTGGGCCGCCCGCGAGGCGCTGCGCCGCGGGCTGGCGCTGCGGCTCGTGCACGTCCACGAGTGGCAGCCGTACAGCTCCGTCTACGCCCCGCTGGCCGGTGCGGTCGCCGCGGTGGACCCCGACACCCAGCGGCAGTGGGCCGAGTCCGTGCCCCGCGACGCCGCCGCCGAACTGGGCGGGCGCCATCCGGACCTCGAGATCACCGCCGATCTCGTGAGCGGGCAGCCGGCGGCGGCCCTCGCGGCGGCGGCCGAGGAATCGGAACTGCTGGTCCTCGGCTCCCGCGGCCTCGGCGCGCTCGCCGGGTTCCTCGTCGGCTCCGTGGCCTCCGCGACCGTCGCCCAGGCCGTCCGGCCCGTCGTCCTGGTACGGGCCGGCGAGAAGGGCGAGGACGAGCACCGCCCGGACCTCGACGGGCTGGTCTCGCAGTACACGCCCTTCCGCGACGTGGTGCTCGGCATCGACCTGGCCCGGCCCCACGACGATCTGCTGGCCTTCGCCTTCGAGGCCGCCATGCTGCGCGGGACGGGCCTGCGCGTCGTCCACGGCTGGAACCTGCCGGCCTCCTACGGCTACAACCCCGCGGCCGTCGCCCTGGACCTGGAGCACGAGCTGACCGGCGCCCAGGCGAAGGCGCTGACGCAGGTGCTGGCGCCGTGGCGGGCCAAGTACCCCGCCGTCGAGGTCGTCGAGCACTCCCTCGCCGGCGGGGCGGCGCACCATCTGATCGAGGCGGCGGCCGACGCCTCGCTGGTCGTGGTCGGCCGCCGCGTCCGGCACGCGGCCGCCGGGCTGCACGTCGGCCCGGTGACGCACGGGGTGCTGCACCACGCCAAGGCGCCCGTGGCGGTCGTCCCGCACGACTGACCCCGGGCACCCCGGCGCGGCCCGGGTCAGCGCGCGGGGCGGCCGGCCGCGTCGATGAGCGCCGTCTCCTCGTCCGTCAGCCGCAGTGCGCCCGCCGCCAGGTTGTCGACCAGGTGCTCCGGATCGCCCGTCCCCGGGATGGCGAGTACGTGGTCGCCCTGGGCGAGCGTCCACGCGAGCCGCACCTGCGCGGGCGAGACGCCGTGGGCGGCCGCGACGGCGAGCACGGCGTCGCTCTCGGCACCGGCGGCGTCCGGTCCGCGGTCGCGGCCCCCGCCGGCGATGGAGTAGAAGGGCACGAAGGCGATGCCCTGGGCACCGCACTCCCGCAGCAGGCCGTCGCTGTCGCGGGCGTCGACGCCGTAGGGGTTCTGGACGCACACCACGGGGGCGATGGCCCGCGCCTCGGCCAGGTGCTCGGGACGGACGTTGGAGAGCCCGAGGTGGCGGACGAGCCCGGCGTCGCGCAGCTCGGCGAGGGCGCCGAAGTGCTCGGCGACGGAAGTCCTCGCCATGAAGCGGAGGTTGACCAGGTCGAGGTGGTCGCGGCCGAGCTGCCGCAGGTTCTCCTCGACCTGGCCGCGCAGCTGGTCGGGGCGGGCGGCCGTGACCCACTCCCCGGAGGCGTCCCGCGCGGGCCCCACCTTGGTGGCGATGACCAGGTCCTCGGGGTACGGCGCCAGGGCCGAGTTGATGAGCTCGTTGGCCGAACGCAGCCGTGAGAAGTAGAAGGCGGCGGTGTCGATGTGGTCGACGCCGAGTTCGACGGCGCGGCGCAGCACGCCGATCGCGCGGTCGCGGTCGCTGGGCGTACCGAGGTGGAAGGCGGCGCTGCCGGTCAGCCGCATCGCGCCGAAGCCGATCCGGTTGACCTTCATGTCGCCGAGGAGCCAGGTGCCGGCCGCGGCGGCTGCGGCCGCGGGGGCGGCCGCGGAGATCCTGTCAGTGGTCATGGGTGACTGCTTCCTTTCGCCGTCCCGGAGTATCCCCCGGCGTCCCCCGCCGCCGGAAAGCGGCGGTGCGCCCACTGCCGTGCCCACGGCAGCCCGTGAACCCGCGATGCGGGACGGTGACCGCGCTTGCTGCCCCCTTTCGGACCCGGCACCAAGCCGAGGTGCACGTTCCGGTGACGAGCGGTCACGTCGCCGCGCCCAAGGGGCCCGCCTCGTCCGCTCCGCCGGCGGGGAGAGGGTCTACGAGGTGGGCCCGGGCGACCGGGCGCTCCCCTCGTACTACCGTGCAGGCGCCCGGCCCGGCCGGGGCAGCAGCGACGCCGGGAGCAGGCCGAGGGCGGCGACCGCGGCGAGGAGGAGCAGGGTGGTACCCATCGCGGCGTCCGGCACCCCCGCCGCTCCCGTCGTCCCGGCCGCGACCGCGATGCCCAGGGTCGGCCCGACGTTCATCGCCGTCTGCTTCAGGCCCCCGACGACCCCGGCGTACCCGGGCGGGGCGTCGCCCACGACGGAGGCGGTGGCCGTCACCATGACGGTCGCGAAGCCCGCGCCGAGCACCGCGAAGGCGGCGGCCATCGGGGCCCACGCACCGCCCGGGCCGGACCGCGCCAGCAGCGCGATGCCGAGGACGACCAGGAGCGTGCCGCAGACCGCGGTACGGCGCGGCCCGTACCGGCGCAGCGCGGCGCCGGCGACGGGTGCGCCGAGCACCATGAGCGCCGTCAGCGGGAGCACCCTCAGTCCCGTGTCCAGCGGATCGAGACGCAGCGCGTCCTGCAGGTGGAACGTGGCCCGGAACAGCGTGCCGAAGAGCCCCGCGGTCGTCACCAGCAGGATGGCGACGGACGCCGTCACGGGCACCGAACGGGCCACCGCGCGGGGCACGTTGGGGTGCTCCGCGCGCCGCTCGTACGCGACGAGCAGCGCGAGGGCCCCGGCCGCGGCGAGGAGTCCGAGCAGTGTCCCGGTGCCCGTCCACCCGCGCTCCGGGATGCCCGCCAGCGCGTGGACGAGGGCCGCGAGCGCCGTCGCGAGCAGGGCCGCGCCGGCCAGGCCGACCCGCCCTCCGCCGTCCGCCGGCCGTTCCGGCGACGGCACCCGGACGGCGAGCGTGAGCAGGGCGATCGCGAGCGCGACGGGGACGTTGATCCAGAACACGGCGCGCCACCCCAGGTGCGCCACGACGAGCCCGCCGAGGACCGGGCCGGCCCCCGCGGCCACCGCGAGCACGCTCGTGCGGACGGCGATCGGCCTTCCCAGCCGGTCCTCGGGGTACGCCAGCCGCAGCAGCGCGAGCGTCGCGGGCTGCAGGAGCGCCCCGAACACGCCCTGGGCCACGCGCAGCGCGATCACCCACCCGACGCTGCCCGCGACGGCGATCCCGGCCGACGCCGCCCCGAAACCCAGCACCCCCGCGCAGAGCAGGCGCCGGTGACCGAAGCGGTCCCCGAGCCGCCCCGCGAGCACGAGCAGGGCCGCCACCGCCACCAGGTAACCGGTGCTGGTCCACTGGACCTCGGTCACGCTCGCGTCCAGGTCGCGCTGGAGGCTGGGCTGCGCCACCAGCAGGACTCCGCCGTCCAGGGCGACGATCGCGGCGCCCGCGGCGCTGGCCGCGAGCGCGATCCGCCGCCGCGCGGGGGAGATCACGCGGGCACCGGCCCGAGATGGGCGTCGATGACCGCCGTCACCAGCGGCTCGTAGCCCGGCGACTCCGCGCCGGGGCCGTCGGCGCCCAGGACGACCTGGAGACTGCCCCAGGTCCACAGCTGGACGAGACCGTGCAGATTCGACCAGAGGGCCGCCGCCGTCACCGCGGCGGGCGGCGCGGCGGCGGCCGTTGCGGCGTCCTGCTCCGCCCGGCACCGGACGACGAGGTCGACGATGGCCCGGAACAGGGGCAGCGACGTCTCCCGCAGCCGCGGGCCGCCGTCCGCCTGCGGCGCGCCGTCCAGGAGGTCGTGGCGGAACATCAGCTCGAACATGCCGCGGTGGTCCAGTGCGTACCCGACGTACGCCCGGGCGGCGGCCGCCAGTTGGGCGCGCGGCCCGGTCGCGTCCGCGGTCGCGGTCGCGAACCGCGCGTGCAGGTCCTCGAAGCCGCGCCGGGCGATCGCCGACAGCAGGGAATCGTGCGTGGGGAAGTGGCGCCGCGGCGCGCCGTGGGACACCCCCGCCCGCCGGGCGATCTCACGCAGCCCCACCGACGCGGTGCCCCCGGCCAGCACGAGGTCCACGCCGGCATCGACAAGTCGCTCCCGCAGGGAGCCGCCGTCCGTCATGGGGGAGTGTCTACCAGCTCACCGTAGACACTGTCTACGGGCGGGTCGATGTCCGCGGCCCGCGCCGACGCCCCGGCCCGTTCCGCGGCCTTGTCGGTGGCGGCGGGCAGACTGTGCCGCATGACCTCGGCGACCGCAGATGACTACGCCTGGATACCTTCCTCTCCGTTGTTCGGCTACGCGCTGGAGTGCGGGTACACCCTGACCCTGGCGCGGGGTGTCACCCCGGGGGAGGTGCTGCGCGTGATGGAGGCGGAGCCCCAGGGCGCGTGCACGGGAGCCGACGCGCTGATCGAGCGGCAGGACGAGCTGCGCGACCCGGGGGACTACTGGGACGACTCCTTCGTCGCCGGCGCGTTCACCGTCCCGGGTGAAGGCGGTGACTGGACGCTCGTCCTGCACGTCGGAGAGGGGGGCACGGGGATGCGGCAGCGCTTCCTGGAGACCCTGTCGGCGGGCGGGCGCGCCGTGGTGCACTCCAGCAACGGAGGCAAGCCCATGCACTTCTTCCACTGGTACGAGGACGGGGAACTGCGCACCACGTTCGAGTGGCCCACTCGCAGGGAAGGCAGCACCCCCGATGCCCTCAACTCGATGATCCGCGGGGTCGGTTGGCCACTGTCGGGCGACGAGGAAGAGGCAGCAGAGCTCGTCGACACCAAGGCGGCGGCCTTCGCCCTCGCCGAGCGGCTGACCGGGGTCCGGGTGACGGAGGAACTGCTCCGTGGCGCCGAATACCAGCTCGGCCATGTACCCGAGGAGCCCGCCGAGGAGTGGACCGGCATCAGCATCGACATCACCGACGCCCAGGGCGAACGCTTCACCAGGGAAGTCACCCGTGACCAGGTCGAGGGCGCCATGGCGCGCGCCCGCGCCGAAGCCGCGGAACCGACGGTCGTCCGCGGGCCCTCGTCACCCGCTCCCTGCCCGCAGAGCGCAGTGCCTGGGCCGGCGGACCTCACTGGATGACGAGCCGTCGCTCCGACGGGACTGCCGCGTGGCCGCTCACGGGCCGCCCCCCGTCCCTTCCGGCGGGGCGGAGAACTCGGCGCGCACCGCGTCCGTGTGCTCGCCCAGCGCCGGCACCGCCCCCATCAACGCCTCGCGCCCGCGTACCGTCACCGGCGGCAGCAGCCCGCGCAGCGGGCCGGACGGCGTGCCGAACTCCCGCCAGCGGTCGCGGGCTTCCAGCTGCGGATGGGCCGCGAACTCCGCGACCGACCGCAGCCTGGCAGTGGCGATCCCGGCGCCGTCGAGGCGCTCCAGGGCCTCGTCCGCCGCGAGGGCGGCGAAGTGCTCCTCGATGATCGCGGTGAGCTCGTCGTCATGGGCGTGGCGCAGCGGATTGTCCGCGAACCTCGGGTCGCGGACCAGTTCGGGCCGCTCCAGCACCTTCTCGCACAGGGCGACCCAGTCCCGGTCGCTCTGCACGCTGATGAAGACCTCGCCGCCGTCGCCCGCCCGGTAGTGGCCGTACGGCGAGATCGACGGGTGCCGGGCGCCGCTGCGGGTCAGCGGCGCGTTCCCGTACAGGCCGTGGAAGAGCGGCTGCCCCAGCCACTCGCCGAGCGCGTCGAGCATCGCCACGTCGAAGGCGCTGCCCTCACCCGTGCGCTCACGCTCGTACAGAGCGGTGAGGACGCCGGTGTACGCGTACATCCCGGCCGCGATGTCGGCGATGGAGATCCCGGCCCGCGCGGGGCTCTCCGGCGTGCCCGTGAGCGACACCAGCCCCGACTCGCACTGCACCAGCAGGTCGAACGCCTTCTTCGCCGCGTAGGGCCCGTCGTCGCCGTAACCCGACACACCGCACCAGATCAGCCGCGGATGCCGCGCGCGCAGCGCCCGCGCCCCCAGGCCCAGCCGCTCGGCGGCACCAGGGGCGAGGTTCTGCACGAAGACGTCGGCCCCGGCCAGGATCCGGTCGAGCAGGGCCCGGTCGGCCTCCTGCTTGAGGTCCAGGACCACGCTCTCCTTGCCGCGGTTGCACCAGACGAAGTACGCGGACTCACCCTTGGCGGCCCTGTCGTACTCCCGCGCGAAGTCGCCGCCCGGCCGCTCGACCTTGATGACGCGGGCCCCGAGGTCCGCGAGCTGGCGGGTCGCGAACGGCGCGGCGACGGCCTGCTCCACCGAGACGACGGTGACGCCCTCCAGCGGCTGCCGTTCTGCCGGCCCCTCCGACTGCCGCTGTGACTGCTGCTGTGATGGCTGCAAGGTCGTGCTCCTGGTCTGCGTGCGGACGGGAACGTTCACCTGATTTCTCCCAGGATGCCGCGGCCTTGAGGCCGGGAAGGAATGGGTCCTCGAGCGGAGCCTCGAAGCGGCGGAGCTCTGTGTATCCGTTCCTACCGGCACTGCTTCCTTCATTGTCGGTGGGGGCTGTTAGCTTCCGGGGCGTGACGTCGACAGTGACGGCCGGGGAGGGTTCTGTGCATGCCCGGTTCATCTATCGGCTGCGGGTGTCGTCGTCGGCGGGTGCCGGTTTGGAGGCGGAGTGGGCGCGGTGCCGGTGGGTGTGGAACGAGTGTGTGGCGGTGCCCCGCAGGGTCCATGGCTTGAACAGGATCGGCGGGCAGAAGATCACGTGTGGCCCTGCGCAGTTGCACAGGATGCTGACTGAGGCGCGGCGGTCGATGGCGTGGCTGCGGCAGGGCAGTTCGGTGCCGCAGCAGCAGGTCATCCGGGACTTCGCGAAATCCCGGACCAAGGGGACAAGAACTCCGCCCGTGTGATGCTGGTCCGGGCTGGTCTCAACCCGGCTGGTGCCGATCGTGTAAGCGCTGGTGGACCGCTGGTCCCCAGCCCACGTGAGCCAGGAATCCCCGTCCTTTAGGACGGGGAGGACGTCAAAGGTCCACGGTCGTGCCCAGTCCCTCCGCGCGGGCCACGGCGTGGACGACGTGGGCGGCGGCCACGTCCAGCGCCGCGTGCCCCGTGGACTTGAAGAGGGTCAGCCCGTCACCCCCGCCGCGGCCGGGGTGGTCGCCCGCGAGCACCGAGCCGAGCAGGACGACCTCGCGGCCGGCGGAGAGGCCCTGCAGTTCATGGGCGCCGGCCGGGGGAGGGGAGCCGGCGGCGCCGGGCCACTCGGCGAACAGGACGGCGTCCCTGACGGTGTCCCCGTCGATCTCGGGCCCGTGGGAACCGCCGACCGAGCTGACGTGCGTGCCCGGCGCGAGCCATGAGCGGTGTACGACCGGACTCGTCGCCCCGGTGCAGCAGAAGACGACGTCGGCCCCGCGCACCGCCTCCTCGAGGTCCGCCGCCACCCGCGCCCCGGGGTGGCGTGCCGCGGCCTCGCGGGCGCCCCCGGGATCCCGGCCGGCGACCACGACCTCCGCGCCCGGATGGAGTTCCGCCAGCAGGCCGATCTGGGCGCGAGCCTGGGCCCCGGTGCCGACCACCGTGTGGCGCAGCGCCCCCGGACGGGCCAGCACCCGCGCCCCGAGCGTGGCCGCGGCGGCGGTGCGCACCGCCGTCAGCGACTCGGCGTCCATCAGGGCCAGCGGGCGTCCGTCGTGCTCGTCGAACAACGCGACCACGCCCCGGTGCGCACCGCGCCCGGGGCGTGCCGGATCGCCGAACACCGACACCAGCTTCGCCGCCAGGCCCAGCCCCGGCACATGGCCCGGCATCGCGCCCAGCAGCCCGGAAGGGGTGCGGGCCGCGATCCGCGGCGGCGCCGACACCTTGCCGCGGCTGAGGGCGACGAGGGCCGTGGCCACGGCGTCCACGACGCGGCGCGTGTCGAGCGCGGCCCGGGTCTGCGCCCGGTCCAGGACGAGGACACCGTTCATGCCGTACCTCTCTGAGGATCGGTCAGGATGCGCCGGAGCTCCTCGCCGGCGTCGCGCAGCGCCTGCTCCAGGGCGGGCAGCCGGGCCTCGTCGAACTCCGCGTCCGGCCCGACGACGGTCAGCGCGCAGACGGGCGCGCCCGGGCCCGGTGTCACGGCGCAGCTGATCGAGGCGACCAGCTTCTCGTTGCGTCCGCGCTCCACGGCGATGCCCGTCCGCTCGGTGCGCGCGATGTCCGCCAGCAGCCCTCCGTCCCCGTCGAGCGGGTACCCGTCGTCCTCCGCGGGACGCAGGTACGGGGCGCGGGCCGCCGGGTCGAGCGCCGCGACCAGTGCCAGCGGCCCCGCGAAACGGTGCACCGGCAGCGCCTCGCCCAGCAAGTGGCTGATCATGGCGAGCCGTTCCGGCCGGACGACGTCGACCACCCGCGCACGGTCGGTCTCCGGCACCTGGAGGTTGACCATCATCCCCGTACGGCCGGACAGGTCCCGCAGCACCGGGCGGGCCAGGGCGGTCAGCGAGTTCCCCGCGGCGGCCGCCGACATGCGCAGCACGGCGGTGCCGGGCAGGTAGCGGTCCCCGGCCCGCAGCACCCAGCCCCTGCGCACCAGGTCCAGCAGGATCCGGTAAGCCGTCGCCCGGTGCAGGCCGACCTCGCCGGCCAGGTCCGTCAGCCGGACGGGACGCGGCGCGCGGGTCACGGCCTCGACCAGGTCGAGCGCCTTGTCCACCGCGGTACGCGGGGCCTCGGGCATCGCGGCCACTCCTTCTCGTTCCGCGGCGGCTGCAGTACAGTACCGAGCGTTTCGTTCAACGATACAGATGTTACATACTGTGCAACAACCGAGGTGAGCATGGCCGACCGGTCCCAGGGCGCCCCCACCCCCTATGCGGCGCCCGCCGCGGGCACGACCGCGGTCTACCGCGGCGCGACCCTCTTCGCCGGCACCGGCCGCCCGCCCCGGTCCTCGACCACGATCGTCACCGACGGACAGACGATCACGGCGGTCGCGCCCGACGCCGACCTCGCCCCCCGGCTCCCCGCCGACGCCGAGGTGTTCGACCTCGACGGACGCTTCGTCATCCCCGGGCTGATCGACACCCACCAGCACCTCGCCACCCCGCCCGACCGCCCCGCGGCCGAGGCGGCACTGCGCCGCCACGTCTACGGCGGCGTCACCGCCGTCCGGGACATGGCCGACGACCTGCGGCAGATCGGCGACCTCGCCCGCGCCACCCTCGTCGGCGAGATCCCCGGCCCCGACATCCGCTACGCCGCGCTGATGGCCGGCCCCGGCTTCTTCGACGACCCCCGCACCCACCAGGTCTCGCAGGGCGCCGTGCCCGGCGAAGTGCCCTGGATGCAGGCCGTCACCACCGCCACCGACCTGCCGTTGGCCGTCGCCATGGCCCGCGGTACCCACGCCGCGGCCATCAAGGTCTACGCCGACCTCGACGCGGACCTGGTCGCCGCCGTCACCGCCGAGGCCCACCGCCAGGGCATCCCCGTCTGGGCCCACGCCACCGTCTTCCCCGCGACACCCGGCCAGGTCGTCGCCGCGGGCGTCGACACCGTCTCCCACGTCACCCTGCTCGCCTTCGAGGGCACACCCGACGGGCTCACCAGCTACAAGACCAAGCCCACCGTCGACCACGCCCGGTTCGCCGCCGGGGACGACCCGCACCTGGACCGCCTCTTCGCCGCCATGCGCGCGCGGGGCACCGTCCTGGACGCCACCGCCGCCATGTGGGAGAGCGACGAACTGGCGGGCGAGGGCCCCGAGGACGCCGCCCGGGCCCGCGCCAACACCGAACTCGCCGCCGCCGTCACCGCCCAGGCCCACCGGGCGGGCGTCGCCCTGTCCACCGGCACCGACCACGAGACCGCCCCCGGGGCGCCCTTCCCCGCCCTCCACGACGAACTGGCCTTCCTCGTCGGACGCTGCGGCATCCCCGCCGTGGACGTCCTGCGCTCCGCCACGCTCATCGGCGCCCGCGCCGCCGGAACCGAGGCCACCATGGGCAGCGTCGAGTCGGGCAAGCTGGCCAACTTCGCCGTCCTGGACGAGGATCCGCTGCGCGACATCGCCAACCTGCGCAGCATCACGCTGACCGTCAAGCGCGGACACCGCTTCGACCGCGCCGAGTTCGAGGAGCGCCGGTGAACCCCTTGCCCGTGATCGTCAACGCGCTGGGTCAGCTGGGAAACCCCGTCGTCGACCTGCGCGGCGTCGACCAGTTCCGGGAACTCCTCCGCCTGCTGGAACGCCGCGGCTGCCGCACCGAGCGCATCGAGAAGATCCTCGGCGGCGACTTCCCGGCCTAGGCCTCCCGCGTCTGGGCGTAGCCTCCTCCGGGAGCGGTGCCGGAGCGGGCGCCCCGGCACGCCCACCTCATCCCCGGGAGAGCGCACGATGACCTCACAGCAGCCCCTCGCCTACGAGGCCTTCGTCGAGACCGCCGCGGCCGATCCCGCCGTCGTCGGCCTCGTCCTCAAGGGTTCGCGAGCCCACGAGGGCATGACCACCGACCATTCCGACCACGACCTGTACGTCGTGGTCGCGGACGGGGCGACGACGGATCTCACACGCTTCGCCGGGCACCGCACCGCCGAACTCGACCTGGTCATCGTCTCCCTGGAGGAGTTCCGCGCCGCCGGGATGCCGGGGTTCGAGCGTTACGCCCTCGCCCGCGCCCGGGTCGTGCTGGACCGGCTCGGGGGAGGGATCGCCCGGTTCCTGGCGGCCAAGGCACGCCTCGACGCCGATGAGGCGTCCCGGGACGCCGGTCTGTGGCTCGACGCCTACGCCAACTCCCTCTACCGCTCGGTCAAGAACGACCGCGACGGACACGCGCTCGCGGCACGGCTCGACGCCGCCGACAGTGTCGGGTTCCTGTTGGAACTGCTCTTCGCCCTCGACCGGCGCCCCCGCCCGTACAACAAGTACCTGGAGTGGGAACTCGCCCGGTACCCGCTGCCGGGCTGGGACACCCGCACGCTGCTCGACGCCGCGGACGCCGTCTCGGCGACGGGGGAGGTGTCCGTGCAGCGGGAGCTCTTCGCCCGCGTCGAGGCGGCGGCCCGCCGCGCCGGGCACGGCGCCGTGCTGGACGCGTGGGGCGAGGACCTGGCACTGATGCGTCCGCCGCCGGCGTGACGGCGCACTCGCCCATGGCCGGGTGGGGTGGCCCGGCCGGGCGTGACCGGACCGGGTTGACATTCGCGTCGGGGCGCGGCTGACCGGAGCGCCCGGACGGCCGCCGTGCGTCAACCGCCGCACGTGGCGGCACGGGGCTCGCGCACCATGAACAGGTCGACCGAATCCTCGGTGTCGACGGTGAACCCGTGCCGCTCGTACAGCCGCCGGGCCGCACTGCCGCGCAGCACGTTGAGCCTGACCGGGACGCCGTCCCGGTCGGACCGCTCCAGCAGCTCCCGCAGTACGGCCGTTCCGATGCCGCCGCCCTGCAGACGCGGGTCCAGGTAGAAGTGCTCCAGCCAGCGGGCGTCCACGGCGGGCCGCAGAGCGACACAGCCGGCGAAGGCGCCGTCCACGTCGACGACCCAGGTGTGCTCCGGCGCGAAGGCGTCCCGCAGTCGCTGCCGTACGCGGTGCGGGTCGTACCGCCCGAGCCGTTCCAGGTCGGCCCGCAGCACGACGGCCCGCAACTCCGCCACCGCCTCGACGTCCGTGGCCGCAGCCGGCCGCAGGTCCCAGTCCGTCATGATCGCAAGGCTACTGCGCCGTGCGGAGCGCTCCACCGCCGCGTAGCCGCCGGGACGGGACCCGTGCGGCGCCGGTTCGGGTGCCCTTCGCCGTCCGCGACGAGGCGCCGGGGCGCCCGGGACGGGCGGTGCCGCCGTGCCGCTGACGTCCCCTCAGGGGACGATCGCGTCCACGCAGCCGCCGTCGACGCGCAGGGCGCCGCCCGTGGTGGCCGAGGCGAGGTCGGAGCTGAGGTACACCACCATGTTGGCGATCTCCGCCGGCTCGATGAGGCGTTGCAGCAGGGACTGCGGGCGGTGCTCGCGCATGAAGACACGCTGCGCCTCGTCCCAGGGCAGCTCGCTGCCGACCAGCCCCCGGACGAACTCCTCCACCCCCGCGGTGCGGGTCGGGCCCGCCAGGACCGAGTTCACCGTGACGCCCGATCCCGCGGCCTTCTTGGCGAAGCCGCGGCCGAGGGCGAGCATGGCCGTCTTGGTCATGCCGTACTGGATCATCTCGACGGGGATCGCCACGCCGGACTCGCTGGAGATGTACTGGATGCGGCCCCAGTGCTGCTCCAGCATGCGCGGCATGTACATCCGCGTGAGGCGCACCGCGGACAGGACGTTGACCTCGAAGTACCGGCGCCATTCGGCGTCGTCGATGTCGAGTGCGTCCTTGGCGCCGAAGACGCCGAGGTTGTTGACGAGGATGTCGACGTCCGGCACCGTCTCGCGGGCCCGTTCGGCGCCCTCGTCGGTGGCCACGTCGGCTCCGACGGCGACGAACTCGCCGTCCGGCAGCTCGTCCCGCAGCTCCTTCAGGGCCTGGTCCACCCGCTCCGGGTCGCGGCCGTTCACGCCCACGCGCGCTCCCGCACGCGCGAGCCCGGCCGCGACGGCCGCTCCGATGCCCTGCGTCGATGCCGTCACCAAGGCGGTCCGTCCGGTGAGGTCGATGCGCATGTCCGCTCCCTGGGGCGAGCCGGTCGGCGATCACGGCGGCACGAGTGTGCTCCTCCCAGTCTCCGCCCGGCCGCATCCCGCCGCGCGGCGAGCGACCGCAGTTGGTCACCGGGCCCTGACGGCACGCATCCGGCACCGTCAACGCGGCCAGGGGGCCCGTCGGTCCGGCGCGCCGGACGGCGGGCCCCGCCATCCCGGCAGCGGTCCGAGGAACACCGCGAACGCCGCCCGGGTGAGGGGGCCCGCGCCGGCGTCCACCAGGGTGGTCCGGCGGGCGCGCCCGAGCGCCGTGTCCGGGGACGACAGCGCGTCGGCGAGCGAGGTGAACACCCCGCAGACGGCTCCCATGTCCGGCCCCCCATGATCTTCATGCCGGGAGGGCGGCGAACTCGCGGTCCGTGTACCGCCGTTCGGTGGTCACCGTCCCGGGGATCAGCCGTCCGCGGCCTTCCGCAGGCTCGCGAGGACGGCACGGGCCCCGGTGCCGTCCGGCTGCTGCCAGGGGGCTTCGACGTGGCCCAGCACATCGCCCGCCCCGTCGTCGGCCGCACCGGGCCGCAGGGCGCGCGTCACGCGGAGGACCAGGCGGCCGGCCGGTCCGGCGTCGACGGTGACGTCGGTCGTGGCCTGCGGGCCGTCGGTGACGGATCCGGCGCCGGACACGGCGCCCGCCGGCCCGGCGTAGTGGCGGGCGACGGTCGGGTCGGGCGTGTCGCTGACGCTCTGGGCCTGCGCCTCGGCCTCACCGCGCACCAGGGCGATCAACTGGGCCACCACGACCGGGTCGTGGGCGCCGTCGTAGATCCAGCGCCTGCCGAGCACCCCGTGCTCCGTGGTGCCGATGAGGGCGGCCTCGGCGCCGGCCCGCGGCGCGCCGCGGTAGGCCATCGGCACATGGTAGGCGGCGCCGTCCTGGTCGGTGACGACCATGAACTCCACCCCGACCTCGCCCAGGGGGTCGTCCAGGCGGAAGCCGCCGGCCTTGGCGAGCTCCGGCCGCCGCCCCGAGCCGGCGTACCAGGGCTGCCGGGGGAGCCAGTCGGTGAGCAGTTCCAGCTTGGTCGGTGTCAGTGTCGTGCGGTGGATGAGCGACATACCGGTGGAGCCTCCCCTGAGTCCGTGCGTGCGGGGGACATCGTCCCATCCTTCTCCGACACGACGCGGTCGCCCGGCCGGGTGACGATCGGCGCCTGTTCGGCCATACACCGGTAAGGTGACGGTATGGCGAAACAGAAGGTCACCATCACGCTCGACGAGGACACGGTCGCCGCCGTCGACAAGCTGGCCGGCGGCCCCGGCGGCAACCGGTCCGCGTTCATCGAGGCGGCCGTCACCGAACGGCTCCAGCGCACCGAACGCGCCCTGCGCGCCGTCGACTGGCTCGCCGCCCGGGCCCGCCAGGACCACCCCGGCGAGTGGGAGGCCGCCCTCGAGGCCGTCGCCTCCGCCGACGCCAGGCGCGGCTTCGAGACCGCTCCTTCCGCCGACCCGGGTCAGGCGGCGTGAGCGGCGGGTACATCCTCGACCACACCGCCGTCCGCGCCCTGGCTCTGGGGCGGCCCTACATGGTCGCCCGGGTCATCCGCTCGGCGCAGACGGCGGTCCCGCTGTACGTCCCGGCGGTCCCCTTCGCGCAGGGACTGGCCGAGTCGGTCCTCGGCGAGGTGTACGAACGCCTCCAGGACGCCCTGGCGGCGCCGTGCTTCGTCTTCCGGGCGCTCGGCGAGGCCACCTGCTGGTCCGTCGCGCAGATCGCCCACGAGCGGGCGACGGACATCGCCACCGCCCACGCCGCCCACCTGGCGCTCTCCACCGGCCTGCCGGTCCTCACCCAGCAACCCGACGCGTACAAGCGAGTGGACGCCCGGATCGACACCGAGCAGATCGACTGATCCCCGCGGCGGGCCTGCGGAGCGCCCTGCCCGTGAGCCGGGCGTTGCGTCCGCAGCTTCCGCGGAACCGGGGCGGAAGGCCTGAACGGCGGGGGAAGGCCCGTCGGACGGGCTTTCGGCCTTCCCGCGGGAATCTCCACGTCTCGGCCGCCGCCACGTGGGTAAGTGTGGGGGTGAAAGGTCCGAAATGAGTGGGGATGGTTTAGATGGCCTCTACGCGACCGAGTATCGAGCAGCACCCCGACCTGCTGGCGCTGCGCGCGGAGTACGAACGGACGACCGCCACCAACCGGGGTCAGGCGATCGAGGCGATGGGCCTGGTGACAGGCACCTACCTGGCGGCGTCCCCCTGGATCGTGGGCTTCAACGGCCTGTCGACGATAGCCGTCGGCAACCTGATCGCCGGCATCGCGTACGCCATGCTCATGGGCGGCGTGGGCAGGGCTTTCGAGCGCACCCACTCCATGGCGTGGGCCGCGGCCGTCATCGGGCTGTGGACGATCATCTCGCCCTGGTGCATCGCGGGGGACGTCAGCACGACGCGCACGATCGTCAACAACGTGGTCGTCGGCGTCATCGCGCTGCTGCTCGCGCTGGCGGCGGCCTCGATGCGGCCGGGCACCGGCCGGGGGAAGTCCTCGGACATGAGGGGCCCCACGGGAGGCTCACGCATCTGACCGGCTCCCGCCGGAATCCGCTCCGCCGGGCGAGCCCCTCGCGTGCTCGCCCGGCGGTCCGCGTGTGCGGGTGCCCCGGCCACCCGGCGCCCCGTTCTATCCCTGTGCGGAACCGAAGGTGACGGGCAGCCGCGAGGGGCCGCGCAGCACGCGCGGCCGCCAGCGCAGCTCCTCCTGCGGCACGGCGAGCGCGAGGCCGGGCAGGCGGCGCAGGGCGGTGCCGATCGCGATCCTGCCCTCCAGCCGGGCGAGCGGCGCGCCCAGGCAGTAGTGGATGCCGTGGCCGAAGGCGAGGTGGGCGTTGTCCGCCCGTGTGACGTCGAGGCGGTCCGGGTCGGCGAACCGCGCCGGGTCGCGGTCGGCGATGGCGGAGGCGACCAGCACGGTCGCGCCGCGCGGGATCGCCACCCCGGCGATGGTCAGGTCCTCGCGGGCAAAGCGTGCGATGCCCGGGTTGACCGGTCCGTCGTAGCGCAGGAACTCCTCGATCGCGCCGGGCAGCAGCTCCGGGTCCTCGCGCAGCATGCGCAGCTGCTCGGGGTGGGTGAGCAGCGCGGCGATGCCGTTCCCGATGAGGTTGACGGTGGTGATGTACCCCGCGACCAAGAGCAGGAAGGCCATCGAGATCAGTTCGTGCCGGTCCAGCCGCTGCTCGTCGTCGTGGGTGGCGATCAGGGCGCTGAGCAGGTCGTCCCCGGGGTGCGCCCGCTTGGCGTCCAGCAGCGCGGTGAGGTAGCCGTGCATCTGCTGCCAGGCCGCCTCGATCTTGGCGGGGTCCGGCGGCTGGGGCCCCTGGAGGACCATGTCGTCGGTCCACCGCTGGAAGTCGAAGCGGTCGGAGACGGGCACGCCGAGCAGTTCGCTGATGACCGTGACGGGCAGCGGCACCGCGAAGTCCTCGACGAGGTCGGCGCGCCCGGCCGGGACGATCGCGTCGAGGAGTTCGTCCGCGATGGCCTGGACGCGGGGCTCCAGTTCGGCCACGCGCCGGGCGGTGAACGCCTTGGAGACCAGCCGGCGCAGCCGGGTGTGGTCGGGCGGGTCGGCGCGCAGCATCGTGCGGATCATCGACTCGCGCTCGGTGGTCGGCAGCCGCTCCATGAGCCGCGGGTCCGCGGCATCGCGGACGTCGCTGCTCAGCCGCGGGTCGGTGAGGGCCGCCAGGCCGTCCTCGTACCGGGTGACCAGCCAGGCCTCGAGTTCGCCCTGGACGACCGCGCGGCGGACCGGGCCCTCCTGGCGTAGCTCCCGGTAGAGGGGGAAGGGATCGGCGACGAACGCCGGATCGGTGAAGGGCAGGGTGACCGGCTGCTGGCTCATCAGGCCTCCGGGAGTGCGTGGCACTTCATGACGGCATCAATGTGCACCGTTCAAGGGTAATATGTCCGGTTATGTCGAGTCGGGGACGGCGGTGGACGGCGGGGTGACGGAGCGGACGACGTGCTGTGTGGTGGGCGGTGGCCCGGCGGGCATGGTGCTCGCCCTGCTGCTGGCCAGGGCAGGCGTGGAGGTCACCGTCCTGGAGAGGCACGGCGACTTCCTGCGCGACTTCCGCGGCGACACCGTGCACCCCTCGACCCTCGCCCTGCTGGACGAGCTGGGCCTGGCCGAGCGCTTCGCCGCGCTGCCGCAACGCCGCCTCACCACGGTCCAGTTGCCGATCGGCCCCGGGCGGTCCCTGGTCACCGTCTCGGACGTCGGCACGCTGAGCGGCCCGTACAACTACGTGGCGATGGTGCCGCAGTGGGACCTGCTCGACCTCCTGGCGGAGGAGGCGGGACGCGAGCCGGCGTTCACGCTGCGCATGGACACCGAGGCGACCTCCTTCATCGAGGAGCGCGGCCGGATCACGGGTGTGCGCTACCGCACCGCGGACGGCCGCGACGGCGAACTGCGGGCCACCCTGACCGTGGCCTGCGACGGCCGGGGCTCACTGGCGCGCTCGCGGCCGGAACTGGGCCTGCGGGAGTTCGGCTGCCCGATGGACGCGTGGTGGTTTCGGGTGCCGCGGCACCCGGGCGACCCGCAGGGGCTGGTGGCCGGGGTGGGCGACCGCTTCCTCACCGCGATGATCGACCGCGGGGAGTACTGGCAGTGCGCCGCGCTGATCCCCAAGGGCAGCGACCCCGACCGCCGGGCCGCGGGCCTCGAGCGCTTCCTCGCCGCGTTCTCGGCCGCCGTGCCCTGGCTGGGCGACCGCGTGCGCGCGGTGCGCTCCTGGGACGAGGTCAAGCTCCTCGACGTACGCTGCGACCGGCTGGAGCGCTGGCACCGTCCGGGTCTGCTGTGCATCGGCGACGCCGCCCACGCGATGTCGCCCGTGTTCGGGATCGGCATCAACCTCGCGGTCGAGGACGCCGTCGCGACCGCCCGCCTTCTCGTGGAGCCGCTGCGCCGCGGCAGCGTCGGGCTGCGGGACGTGCGCGCCGTGCAGCTCCGCCGGTGGCCGACCGCGGCCGCCACCCAGGCACTGCAGCGCCTGGCCCACCGCCGCTTCATCGCCCCTGTGCTGGCCGGAACCTCCCCCCTCGGCGACGCCGACCGCGCCCGGCGGCTCGCCGGCCTGCTCAACTCCACGCCCTGGCTGAAGCGCCTGCCCGCGTACTTCATCGCCTACGGCGCCCTGCGCGAGCGCCCGCCCGCGGCGTCCGTGCGGTAGGACCCGGCCCCTTCCCGCGGGAGGGGCCGGGTTCGGCGAGGGCGTCCGGGCTCAGATGCCCCTGGCCGCGTTGCGGGCGATCGCGTCCACGACCGCCGGCCACACCTGCTCCGGCAGGTCGTGGCCCATGCCTGGGATCAGCAGCAGCTCGCTGCCGGGGACCGCGGCCGCCGTGGCCCGGCCGCCGCTGTGGTCGACCAGGGGGTCCTCCTCGCCGTGCACGACCACCGTCGGCACCGTCACCGAGCGCAGGCCCGGCGTGCGGTCGGGGGAGGCCAGGATCGCGGCGTACTGGCGCACGTAGCCCTCCGGCCGGTACGCGCGGTCGTAGGCCGCGGTCACGCGCTCGCGCAGCTCCTCGGGAGCCGGGGGGTAGGCGGGGGAGCCGATCACCGCGGCCCGGCGCACCGCCTCGTCGATGACGGCCTCGCGTGTCAGGGGGACGCCGTTCGAGCCGGGCATCGCCGCGATGGCCGCCGCCGAGGCGCGGCCGACCGACCGGTCGCCGGTGGTGGACATGACCGAGCACAGGGACAGCACGCGGTCGGGGTGGTCGATCACCAGCTGCTGGGCGATCATGCCGCCCATCGAGGCGCCGACGACGTGCGCGGCGCGGATGTCCAGCGCGTCCAGCAGCCCGACGGCGTCGTCGGCCATGTCGGCCAGCAGGTACGGGACGCCGGAGCGGTCGCCGGACAGGACGGCGCCGATGTCCGGGACGGGGTGCTCGTCGAGACCGGTCGACAGCCCAGCGTCGCGGTTGTCGTAGCGCACGACGAAGAAGCCGCGGTCCGCGAGCGCGGCGCAGAACTCCGGCCGCCACAGGGTCATCTGCGCACCGAGGCCCATGACGAGCAGCAGCGCCGGATCGCCGGGGCTGCCGAAGGTGTCGTACTCGAGCTCGATTCCGTTGGATTTCGCGCGCGGCATGCGGGGCTCCTTGGGGCTCGCGGGGGATCGGCTCATACCGTCCAGTCGGTACGATAGCCGCGCCCTCCCCGCTCGGCACCCTCCGGCGCTGACATGCCTCCCGCGGGACCGTTACATTACGCTTATGTAATGTAACGGCCGTCAAGGGAGGACGCGGATGAGCGGCGAGGACCGCGCCGGGATCGCCGGGGACGGCAAGGAGACCGGCCGTGGCGCCGGCTCGCGGGCCGGGGGCCGGCCGCGGGACCCGGCCATCGAGGAGGCCATCATCCGGGCGACCCGCAAGCGCCTGGTAGCCGACGGCTACTCGCAGATGACCATCGGGGACATCGTCGCCGACGCCGGGGTCACCCGCCCCACGCTGTACCGGCGGTGGGCCAACAAGTACGACCTGGTCGTCGACGCCCTCGCGTACGGCTTCCGTGCCCAGCGCGAGGCGTACCCGGACGTCGACATGGACACGCTGCCCGCGGTCGAGGCGTTCCGGGAGGCGGTGCGCCGCCTCGACCCGCGCTACCACAACAGGGGCGCGATGGCCCTGCACGGCAACTTCATGGCGGAGGTCGAACGCGCCCCCGGCCTGCTGGAGCAACTGCGCGAGCACGGCGTGCGCCCCCGGTGCGGAGAGTTGACGCAGATCCTGCTGCGGCTCCGCGACCGGGGCGAGATCCGGGAGGACGTCGACGTCGACACCGTCGTGACGCTCTGCTTCGGCAGCTACTTCGCCGACTACCTGCGCACCGGCGGTTCCGGTGCGGACGTGGCGGACCGCGTCGTCGGCACCCTCTGGCCCGCCATCGCCGCGCATCCGGGGGACGCCGGCTGACGGGGCCGCGGGGCGTGGGTGGGCCACAGTGGTTCGTGTTACGTTCAGTATTTGTAACGTAACTGTCGCCCACGCTCCAGGAGCCGACCGGTGGACGTTCACGAGGCCCTCTACACGACCCGCATCATGCGCCGCATGAAGCCGGACCCCATCCGTTGGAGAGCCAGTACCGAATCCTGGACGCCGCGATTCGCGCGCCCAACGGCGGCAACGCCCAGCGCTGGCACTTCCTCGCCGTCGACGACCCCGGGCTCAAGGCGCGGCTCGCCGTGCTCTACGAGTCCTGCCGGCAGCAGGAGTACGCCGACATCGCGGCGGGCCGGCTCGGCGCGGCACCGCACGAGGACGCCGCGCAGCGGGCGGAGTCCCTGGCGCGCATCAAGAGGTCCGGGGACCACTTCACCGAGCACTTCACCGAGATCCCCCTGCTGGTCTTCGTGTTCGCGGTCGACGACCACGGCGGCGCGAACATCTACCCGGCCATCTGGAGCTCACTGCCGGCCGCGCGCGCCGAGGGCGTCGGGGGCGTGCTGACCACGGTGCTCCGCTACGAAGCGGGCGCCGTCTGCGACCTGCTGGGTGTGCCCACCGCGGACGGCTGGCGGCAGATCGCGATGTTCGCCTTCGGGTACCCGCTGGGCCGCTGGGGGGTCGCGGCGAACCGGCGTCCGGTCCACGAGGTCTCGTCGCGCAACCGATGGGGCGCGTCGTTCGGCGCCCGTGTGCCCGAGCCCTTGTGGCCGCCGGGCACGGAGGGCGCCCGCATCGAATTCGATCCCCCTGCGTCCTGAGCGACGTCGCCGTCGCCGTGTGTCAGACGGCGGGCGGGCACTGCACGGCCACCAGCGCCACGTCGTCGTTGAGCCGTCCCTCCGTGTGGCGCAGCAGGTCCGCCAGGACCTCCTCGAGCAGCGAATCCGGGTCGCACGCGGACGCGTCCCGGGGGATCGCGCGGTCGGCCACCGAATAGAAGGCGCCCGAGCGGTCCCGGGCCTCGGCGAGTCCGTCGGTGTAGAGCAGCAGCAGGTCGTTCGGGGCGAGCGCGAAGCTGTCCTCCTGGAAGTCGGCCGGGTCGAGACCGGCCAGTCCGAGGGGCGGCGCCGGCGCCGGGCAGGTGAGCGAGGTGATGCGGCCGTCCCGCAGCAGCAGCGGCAAGGGGTGCCCGCAGCTGACCGTCCGCACCAGCCCCCCGCAGTGCGGGAACTCCACCAGGAGCGCGGTGACGAACCGCTCCGCTGCGTGGGCGTCGGTCGCGGACGCCTCGGCCACATGCCGGCGCACGCTGCCCTCGAGCGCCGCGGCCAGGCCGGGCAGGGTGCGGTGCTGGTGCGCCGCCTCGCGGAAGGCGCCGAGCAGCGCCGCCGTGTCGTCCAGGGCCTGCAGGCCCTTGCCCTTGACGTCGCCGATGAGCAGCCGGGCGCCGTACGGCGTCCGCGCCGCGGCGTACAGGTCGCCGCCGACCTCGGCCATTCTTTCCGCCGCCCGGTACGCCGAGGCGACCCTCAGGTCCTCGATCCGGCGGGGGAGGGGTCGCAGGACGACCTGCTGTGCCGCCTCGGAGACCGCCCGCAACTGGCTCGCCTCCCGGCGGTTGCGGTCGCGGGTGCTGCAGAAGGCGACGAGGAAGGCGGAGACCACCATCAGGGCGGCGATGTGCGTCGGGAGGACGGGGGAGCGGAGCAGGCCGTCGTGGACGTCGCAGGTCACCGCGGCCGCCACCGACAGTGCGGCCACCGCGCAGGTGGCGCGCGCCGTCGAGATCGCCGCCATCAGGGCGGGCGCGGCGATGAGCAGGGATGCCAGGTGGACGTCGGAGGGCGCGACGAAACCGATCGCCGTGATGATGAGCACGAGCATGGCGGGGGCGCCCGTCTCGGACCGCCGCAACGCCCGCCAGTACCCGGCCCGCTGCCGGCTGCGGGGCGCCGGGCGGCCCCTGGCGGGGTGGCCCTGAGGTGTTCCCGCGCCGATCGGGACGGGTGCGGGCCGTTCCGCACGCCGTGTGGACCTGTGCACCGGGCTGACCTCCTGCCTGGCCCTCCACCCGCGCCTGACGGGGGTGTGAAGGTGAACATTTCATTACATCTAGGGACTGTAACGGAAATCGCAACGTAGGGGTTCCCTGTGGTCGAATGGATTGCATTACATGTGTTGACTGTAATGAAACTCGCTGCCACGCTGGCTCCGACGGGGTGCGACCGCCATCCCGGGCAGGAGGACGGACGATGGATCACGAGCGAGAGCTCATGGAGCGCAGCATCCCGTTCCTGGACGCGGTCAGGAACCGGACCCCGGGCAAGGAGCTGGAGGACTGGCTGAACGCCACCCACGGCCCGCACGGCGAGCTGTACGGGCACCTCTCGCGCCTGATCAAGCGCGGCGTCGAGGAGGGCTGGGCCGCGAACATCGAGGTCGACGGCCCGAACTACCGGCGCAGCCTCATCGCACCGCCGTCGGCGGAGACGCGGTACTTCAGCATCACCGCCGTGTACATGAACAGCCAGGCCCGCTTCCGGGGCCAGTACCACGCCCACCCCTACGGCGAGATCAACCTCGTGGCCCCCGTCGACCCGGACGCGCAGCTGGCCGGCCCCAGCGGCTGGCAGGGCCCGGGCTGGACCGCCCCCGCCCCCGGCAGCCACCACTACCCGGAGGTCCGCGGCGGCGCCCTCATCGCGCTGTTCTACCTGCCCGCCGGGCGCATCTCGTACGACGTCACCGCGCCGCCCGTGGACTAGGACGTCACTCACGCCGGCGCCGAGGCGGAGCCCCGGCAGGCCGCGCCCGACGGCCGCCCATCCGCAGCGTTCGCTTCTCGTCCTGGAACCCGAAGGCCGTGCCCGCCGGGAGTGCCGGCACGGCTGCCGGGGCGACGGGACCCGGCTCACCCTGGCCGCCGACGGCACCGCCCTCAACCGCCGGTCCGCGCGCCGTGCGTGACCGGCGGGGCCGCGCGGGCCCCCGGCCGTTCCGGCCTCGGGCGGCCCTACCATGTGCGCCATGCAGACAAGTTGGCGAGCGGTGAGCGCCCGGCCGTACGCACCCCGGCGGTGAACCCATGCAGCGGAACGTCCCCGAACCCCTGGAGACGGCAACGTCGTTCACGGAACTGCTGACCCTGGAGCGGGTGGAGGAGAACCTCTACCGCGGCTTCTGCCACGCCGGGATGCCGCTGCGCGCGTTCGGCGGCCAGGTCGCGGCGCAGTCGCTCATCGCGGCGGGCTCGACACTGCCCGCCGCGGAACCTCCCGCGCCCGAACTGCTCGTCCACTCGCTGCACGGCTACTTCATCCGCCCGGGACGCACCGACCGGCCCATCGTCTACGAGGTCGACCGGACCCGGGACGGACGCTCCTTCGCCACCCGTCGCGTGGTCGCGATCCAGGACGGCGAGGCCGTCTTCAGCCTCTCCGCGTCCTTCCACCGTCCGGAGGACGGGGAGGAGCACCAGGCGGACGCGCCCGAGGCGCCCGGACCCGAGGGGCTGCCCGAACTGTGGGAGGCCGGACGTCCGGGCCGGGGCGTGTCCGTCTTCGAGGCCGTCCTGGAGTCCCGCTGCGTGGGCGATCCCGTCAAAGGGCTGCCCAGCATCGGACAGGGGCCGCGCCAGCAACTGTGGGTCCGCACCCGCGACCCCCTGCCCGGGGGGCCGTTGCTGCACGCCTGCGCACTGACGTACATCTCCGACATCCGGCTGCTCGCGACGGCCGGTCTGCCCTACGCCGACCACCCGGGGCAGCGGCAGGCCGCCTCGCTGGACCACGCCGTCTGGTTCCACCGGCCGTTCCGAGCGGACGAGTGGCTGCTGTTCGCGATGGAGAGCCCGACGTACGCGTCGTCCCGCGGTCTGGCCCGGGGCCAGTTCTTCACCCGGGACGGCCGCCTGGTCGCCTCCGTCGTTCAGGAGGGGCTGTACCGGCGGCGGCCGGCGCGCTGAACATCCCTGCCCCGAGCGAGGTATGACGTGCTGTCACATTCGGCCGACGGTCCGACCGCCGACGCCTGGAGCGCCCTCGGCGGTGCCCCGGAGCGGGTGGAGAACGTGACGTACCGGGAGGTGGCCGGGGTGCTGCCGGCACGGCTGCCGGTACGCCGGATGGCCAGGGCCGCGGTCGGGGTCTGCTCGCTGGCCGCCGCCGAGCTGCTCGCGCTGCGCTCCGGGGGGCCGCCGCCCCCGGTGCTGGTGGACGAGGGCGCCGTGGCCACCGCGTTCACCAGCGAGCGGCGCCTGCGGATCGACGGCCGGGCCGGCAGCTCCTTCGCGCCCCTGTCCGGCTTCTGGCGCACCGCCGACGGGTGGGTGCGCACCCACGCCAACTACCCGCACCACCATGCCCGGTTGACGGCCGCCCTCGGCATTCCCGGCGGCGGGGATGCCGGCGCCACCGGTGACGCGGACGCCCTCTCCCGGCGGTTGGCGCGCGAACTGGCCGGGCGCACGGCCGCGGAGGCCGAGGAGACCGTCTACGCGGCGGGCGGACTGGCCGTCGCCGTACGGGACTCCGGCCCGGGCGCGCAGCCCCTCGTGGAGACCGAGCGGACGGACGACACCCCGGTGCGCCCCCTGCTGCCGGCGGAGCTGCCCGCGGAGGGCGTGCGTGTGCTCGACCTGACGCGGGTGATCGCGGGACCGGTCGCCACGCGCACGCTGGCCCTGCTCGGCGCCGACGTACTGCGGGTGGACAGCCCCCGTCTGCCGGAGGACGCGTGGGCCCACGCCGACACCGGATTCGGCAAACGGTCGGCGCGGCTCGACCTGTCCGGGCCCGACCGTACGGTTCTCGAGGAACTCCTCGCCTCCGCCGACGTGGTCGTGACCGGCTACCGTCCCGGCGCTCTGGACCGCTTCGGCCTGGCGCCGGAGGCCCTGTGCGAGCGCCGACCGGGACTGGTCGTCGCCCAGCTCCGCGCCTGGGAGCGGTCGGGACCCTGGGCGGGGAGGCGCGGATTCGACAGCCTGGTCCAGGCGCGCTGCGGCATCGCCTCGATCGAGGCCGGAGCGGACGGCCGTCCGGGCGTCCTGCCCGCCCAGGCCCTCGACCACGGCACCGGCTACCTGCTGGCCGCGGCGGTCCTGCGCGCCCTGACCGACGCCCGCCGCCACGGGGGCGGCCGGCTGCTGCGGCTGTCGCTGGCGGGCACGGCGTCCTGGCTGATCCACGGCGTCGGCCCGGGCGACGCGGGCACCGGAACCGGCTCCGGGGAGGAGTACGACCCCGCGCGCCGGCTCGCCGTCGCCGACTCCGCGTACGGACGCCTCGTCCACGCCCGGCCGCCACTGGGCTACCGCGGCGCCCCGCAGGACTGGAGCCGCCCTCCGGGGCGCTGGGGCACGGACCCCGCGGTGTGGTGCGGGCCGGTCCGGGACCGCCGTTAGGATGCCCCGGCCGAGGACGATCAAGGGGAGGGGCGGCATGGAGACCGGCGGAGGAAGACCGTGCCCGCAGTGCGGGCAGCGGCTGACGGACGACGACCGGTTCGTGGTCTGGTGCACGTCGTGCGACTGGAACGTCCGGGGCGGCATCGAGGACGACGAGGAGCACGACGGCCCCGTCGACGCGTTCCGCCGACGCCTGTCGCGGGCGTACGGCGAGGAGCTGTTCGCCAGGATGACCTCGGAACGGCCACCGCGCCCCGGCCGGGGCGCCGCGTATGTCGGCGCCTACACGATCGCCGGGTTCGTGCACCTGCTGACGCTGGCCGTCGCCGGCGCCGGCGTGTGGCTCCTGGTGACGGGCTGGCGGGCGGTGATCCCCGCCGTGCTGGGAACCCTGTTGCTGGGTCTGGCGTGGCTGATGCGGCCCCGCTTGGGGCGGTTGCGGCGGCACGGCGTCCGGCTGGAGCGGGCGGACGCGCCCGCGCTCTACGCGCTGCTGGACGAGGTGGCCGACACCCTGGGGGCGCCGCGGGCGGACATGGTCGTGGTGGACGCCGACGTCAACGCCTCTGTCTCCGTCTTCGGCATGCGCCGTCGCAGGATGCTGGTGCTCGGACTCGGACTGTGGGAGGCGCTGACCCCGCAGCAGCGGGTGGGCCTGCTCGGCCACGAGTTCGGGCACTTGGTGAACGGTGACACGAGCGAGATGCTCGTCATCGGCTCCGCGCACCGCACGCTGATCGAGTGGTACGTGCTGCTGCGTCCGCAGTCCGGCACCAGCGGCCTGGGCCTGGTCGAGACCGCCGCACGGCTGCTCATGTTCGTTCCCGCCTCCGCCGTACTCCTGCTCCTGCACGCCCTGGCGCAACTGACTCTGCGCGCCCGTCAGCAGGCCGAGTACCTCGCGGACGACCTCGAGACGCGCATCGGTTCGACGGAGGCGGCCATCGGTGGAATGGACGTACTGCTGCTCGCCGACGCCATCGCGTTCTGGCTCGACCAGCAGTACGTCACCGCCGGCACCGTGCACCGCGCCACACGCGGCGCCGGCCGGGAACCCGACGAGGCGGTCTGGGAACGCCTCAAGGAGTACGTGGCGTCGATCCCGGAGCACGAACTCGAGCGGCGGCGCCGGGTGTCCGTCCTCACCGCCCACGCCGAGGACCAGACCCACCCGCCGACCCACCTGCGCCGCGCCGCGGTGGAGCGCCGGGAGCACCATGCCGCCGCCATCGTGCTGGACGTCGCGCGGAACAAGGAGGTCGACGCCGAACTCGACCCGGCCCGCCGATCGCTGGGCCGCGAGGTCCTGCGGGGCTGAGCGACCGGCGTCAGACCTGCCCGCCCCGCTCCAGGGGGATCCTCTCGCCCGCCTCGACGGCGAACGGCAGCCGGTTGCCGTCGGGCGGGAGGGGGCAGGTGGCGAGGTCGGTGTACGCGCAGGGCAGGTTGCCCGCGCGGTTGAAGTCCAGGCGCACCCCGCCCCCGGCGTCCGGCGGGTCGATCTGCAGGGAGCGGTTCGCCGCGTAGGTGGTCACCCCGGACGTCGCGTCCGTGAACAGTGCCATCAGGGCGCCAGGCCGTGAGCCGTTGAAGACCGTGAGCCGGTACGTCGCGCCGTCCATGTCGAACTCCACCTGCCCGGGGGAGTCGTAGACGTGCTCCAGGCCCTCGACCGCCGCGCCCACGGTCACCGGACGCGGGGCGTCGTAGGGCACGAACCGGCCCTCGCGGACCCAGCGGGGATCGGGGGCGTAGGCGGGCGTCCCGGTGAAGCCGGTGCGCAGCGGATTGTCCGGGTGGCGCGGCCGCAGGATGTCGTGGCCGCCGCGCTTGGCGACCTCGACGACGGCGGCGCCGAAGCCGGCGTACACACTGTCGCGCTCGCCGACGACGCCGAAGTCGTACCAGCCGCGCACCGCCGTCCCGCCGACGGTCAACTCCTCGCCGTCCTCCAGCTCGACCACCACGTGGCCGTCGACGGCCGACCAGGCGCCGGGCGCGTCGTCGTAGCGTTCCGGGCGCGGGCCCGGCCGGCGCAGACTGGTGATCGCCAGGAAGCCGTGCGGACCGGCGAGCACCTCCTCCTTGGCGCGGTGCCAGCGCTCCCACTGCTCGGTGAAACCGCCGCGGTCGACGTCCTGCTCGGTCATGTCCGCTGCTCCCTCGCGTGACGGTGTACTGCTCCCCTGCGTACAACCGCCGAGGCCCACGAGGTCATCCCGCCGCCCACGGATGTGGCGGCCCGCCCGGTCGGCGTGCGAGGGCGGCCGGGCGGGCTCCGCCTCCCAGGCTGCCCCGGGGGTGATCGCCGCGCAGGCCGGAGGGCGTGGCGATTGCTCCGGACGGGGTGGCGCCGCGGCCTTCGTTCGCGCCCGTGGTGTCGGGCCGACGACCGAGGGGAGGTCAGCGGCCCTGCCCCGTACGACGGCCGGCGCTCAGCGGAGGGGGCCGCCCACCGCGATCAGGGGGGTGGCGAGCTGCCGGACCGACTCCACGACGACCCGCCTGCGCTCCGATGCGGGGACCAGGGAGCGGACGTCCTCCCCCTGGCGCTGCCACATGGTGGCGATCACCAGGACGAGGGCGAGCAGCTCTCCCGCGCCCATGCGGTCGGCGACGGTCCCGCGCCGCTGGGCGTCCTGGACCGCGGCGACCTTGTCGGCCACGGACGCGGCCACGAGGGGCCTGACCTCGCGGCCGTCGCCGCGTTCGAGGAAGTACCAGGTCACGAAGCGCGTCACCTGGGGGTGGTCGAGTCCGGCGTCGTGGAGGCGGCCGGCTGCCGCGTGGCCCTCGCTGTACGCCGCGACCAGCCCGGACGTCCGCAGCGGGCGGTTCCGCGGGCCCGCCGGACGCGACCAGAGCGCCGCTACCCCCGTCCGGGTTCCGCTGCCTCGCGGCGCGGACGACACGGCCGAGGGCGAGTGGCTGTGGGCGGCGAGCGAGCGGCTGACGGGCGTACGGTCCCCGTGTGAGCGCGGGTACCCCGCTCGACCTCCGTGAACGGTCGAGGGCACCGACGACCGGCTCGCGGAGCGCGCGGTGAGGTCAGAGCGACAACGCACGCTCCAGTGCCGCCCGGTCGGCCGGTGCGCCGTGGGCGGGGAGCACGATCTCGACGGGGAGGGCGAGCAGCGGCCGCAGGCGCTGGACGACCTGCTCGCGCGTGATGCCGCCCCGCAGCCGGTCGTTGATCCGCAGGCCCCGGCCGAAGTCGACCAGGGTGTCGCCCGGGATCACGGCCCGCACCCGGCCGTCCCAGAGCACCAGGTCGTTGTGCTCCCGCCCGGAGAACGCCTCGATCCCCGCCGGGAGCCGGTCGCCCGCCGCGTACAGCCGGCCCGCGCCGCCGGCGCCGGTGCGCAGCCACGTGAGGTCGAGGCTGCCGGCGCCCGCCTGTTCGCGGGTGACGCCGAACTTCCGCACGAGGTCGTCGGCGGTGTCCGGCGGGGGCGTGAACACCGGCGCGCCGAGGCGCTCGACCAGACTCCGCGTGTCCCGCTCGTGCCAGGGCGCGGTGAGCACCACCACCGGCTGCCGGTCCGCGGCGAGCGCGAGGAGTCCGGGCGGCACGGACAGCGGGTCGAAGAGGAGCAGCCGGGTGCCGTCGTCGACCGCGGACGACGACACCTCCCGCGGCCACCGGTCGTCGGGCGACCAGTCCGGGTGCGGCGCCTGCCAGTGCCAGACGCCGGTGGCGAGTTCGCGCATGCCGGGACCCTACCGGCGTGTCCCCCGGCGCCCCCGGTCCGGCGCCGCGGTTCAGCCAACCGCGACCGGGCCCAGGTTCCGGGTGAAGAAGCCGGCGAGCTTCCCGACGGCGGGGTCGACGTACCGCTCCTGGTCGTAGAGGTCGACGTGACCGGCGCCCTCGATCCAGTGCAACTCCTTGGGGCCGGTGGCGCGCTGGAAGGCGTCGACGCTCATCCAGGCGGTGACCGCGCGGGAGCCTACGACCATCAGCAGCGGACGCGGGCCGATCAACGGGACGGCTGTGAAGGCGTCGAAGGCCGCAATCCTGTCGACGCTGGACCAGGTGAAGAAGTCGGCCGCCCGGGGGTGCCGGGCCCGCGGGGTGCGGTAGTAGTCAAAGCCGTCGACGCCGTGTTCACCGCCCAGCGCCCGGGCCTGGTCCGCGGTGTCGGGGAACAGGGTCAGGACGGGCGGCGTCTCGCCGCGGGCCTCGGCGGTGCGGGCGGCGGCAGCGGCCTCCAGCATGCCCTGGAACACGGCGGCGTCCTGCGTCCCGTCCGCCCCCAGGCGGAACTGGCGGGAGACGTCGACCGCGCTGACGGTGCCGACGGCCTTGATCCGCCGGTCGCCGGCCGCGGCGGGAAGGACGTAGCCGCCGGAGGCGCAGATGCCCAGGGCGCCGATGCGCTCGGGGTCCACGTCGCCGCGGGTGGTCAGGTAGGAGACGGCCGCCTTGAGGTCCTCGACGCGCTGCGCCGGGTCCTCCAGGCCGCGCGGCTCGCCGCCGCTCTCGCCCTGGTGAGCCGCGTCGAAGGCGAGCGTGACGAAGCCCCGCTCCGCCAGGCGCCGCGCGTAGTGACCCGCGGTCTGCTCCTTCACGCCGGTGCCGGGGTGGCCGACGACGATCGCGGGCAGCGGGCCCGGTACGCCGGCGGTGTCGGGGACGTAGAGGTGTCCGGCGAGCGGGATGCCGGCGCTGTCGAACGTGACGGTCGTCTTGGCCACAGGATGCTCCGTGTTCGTTGTTCGGCGTGCGTTGTCCGTCGGGCCGCGCCCGTTCGGCGGGCCCGCTGCCGCCCGGATCCGTGCCGGGCACTTCCCGACCATCCGCCCTGGTCGGAGCGGGCGGAAGAGGCGGGTTCCTGCCCGGGAAGAAACCTGCCCCCTCACAACCGGGAGCGCTCGCGGGAGAATGGGGCACATGACTGCGGCATCCGGCCCTCGCGAACTCGGAGCCTTCCTGAAGGCCCGCCGGGCACAGCTCGCACCGCACGAATGCGGTCTGCCGCCGACCGGTTCCGCGCGCAGGGTCGCCGGCCTGCGCCGGGAGGAGGTCGCCCAGCTCGCCGCGATCAGCGTCGACTACTACACGCGGCTGGAGCAGGGCCGCGTCCGGGCGTCGGCATCGGTCCTCGCCCCGCTGGCCCGTGCGCTGCGCCTCGACGACGACGAGCAGCGGTACCTGTACGAGCTGGCCGGCAAGGCCGACGCGCATCCGCGGCGACGCCCTCCTCCGCAGCGCGTACGTCCGGCGATGCGGCGCCTGCTGGACCAGCTCACGGCGACGCCCGCCCTCGTCCTCGGCCGGCGGATGGACGTCCTGGCCTGGAACGCCGCCGCCGCGGCGCTCTACACGGACTTCTCCGCGATCCCGCCGGAGGGCCGCAACTACGTGCATCTGCTCTTCACGGACCCGGCCGTCCGCGGCTTGCACCGGCAGTGGGAGCACGACGCCCGCGACGCCGTCGCCGCGCTGCGCATGCAGGCCGCCGTGGAATCCGGCGATCCAGAACTCTCCCGTCTCGTGGACGAGTTGTCGGGCCAGGACGCCGACTTCCGTACGTGGTGGGCGGAGCACCGTGTCATCGCCACCGCGTACGGCACCAAGCACTACCGGCACCCGGTGGTCGGCGACCTCACGCTCGACTGCGACACATGGAGCAGCCCCGACGACTCGGGGCAGCGCCTCATGGTGCTGACCGCGGAGCCCGGTACCCCTTCCTACGACGCCCTGCGCATCCTGGCCTCGTGGACGGCCGGACGCCCGGACGCGATCGAAGCCCGCGCCCGGGCACCCCGAGGCGGCGGGAGGGCGTCGGAGCCCGGCTCCTGACCCCCCGACGGCGGCGGACCCGAACCGCCGCCGCGGGGCCGCAAGGAGGCGTCACGGGCGGGGCGGATCCGCGGGCGACGCACGGCACGGTCGCGGCGATGCGTCCTCCCGCGTGAGGTGCCTGGTCCCCGCGCCCCCAGGAGCAGCGGGGCACTCCCATCCGCGCCCGGCGCCGCGCACAGTGGAGGTCGACGGGAGCCGACCGGTTCGTCACCACCTCACACCACTGCCGCCCGGTTGGGCGCCTCGCCACAGCAGGTCGCCCTCGCACGGCTGCTCCGGCGGTCGCCGACGAGCGTCCTCATCCCCGGTACGTCCTCCGTCGCGCACCTGCGCGAGAACGTCGCCGCGGCCGCCCTGGAGCTGCCCGCCGACGCCCTCGCGGAACGCGACGGCATCGCCGCCTGACCGGCCGCACACCCCCGGACACACACCCGGGACACACCACCGAACCCGTCCGCGCGCGGTCACCCGCGCGTCGGACCCCCAGCAGAGAGCACAAGGGAGCACGTCATGACCATCACGCTCGTCACCGGCGGCAACAAGGGCCTCGGCCGCGAGACCGCCCGCCGTCTGATCAAGCTCGGCCACACCGTCTACATCGGTGCCCGGGACGCCGCCCGTGGACGGGAGGCCGCCGAGGAGCTCGGCGCGGAGCTGCTCATGCTCGACGTCACCGACGACGCCTCCGTCGCCGAGGCGGCGGAGGAACTGCGGCGCCGCGAGGGCCGGCTCGACGTGCTGGTGAACAACGCGGGCGTATACGAGGGCATGATCGGCCCCGAGGAGGCCTCAGGCGCCCACATGAGCGCCGTCCTCGGCGTCAACGTCGTGGGCCTGGTGCGTGTGACGCACGCCTTCCTCCCCCTCCTGGGCGAGTCCGCCGCGCCGGTCATCGTCAACGTCAGCAGCGGGCTCGGCTCCTTCGGCACGGTCCTCGACCCCGGGAAGAACGAGTCCCGGTACGTCACGCCCGTGTACTCCGCTTCGAAGGCGGCGGTGAACATGCTCACGGTGCAGTACGCCAAGGGCCTGCCCCACATCCGGGTCAACTCCGTCGAGCCGGGGTTCAGCGCCACCGACCTGCACGGCCTGAGCGGCCAGGGCATCCAGACACCCGAGGAGGGCGCCGAGGCGATCGTGCGCTACGCCACGGTCGGCCAGGACGGCCCGACCGGCACCTTCGGCGACCGGAGCGCGCCGCTTCCGTGGTGAACGCCGCGCCGGCCGGCCCGGCCGGCCCGGCCGGCGCGGAACGCGGAACCCCCGGGCGGTGGGGGCCGCCCGGGGGCACCCGCCCCGGCGCCGGTGAGCCCGGGCCTCCCGAGCCGTCCGCGGTCGTCCGGCCCTCGGACGGATACGAGGTCCGCGCGCCGCGCGCAGTAGCATGCGAAGGACGGCCCCGCCGCACGCACAGACCACCGATCCGGAGATACCGACGCGCACATGGTGACCATCGCCTACCAGGGAGAGCCCGGATCGAACTCGGCCGCCGCCGCCCGCAGGCTGTACCCCGACAGCCGTGAGCTGCCCTGCACGACCTTCGAGCAGGCGCTGGAGGCGGTGACGCTGAAGACCGCGGACCTGGCCGTGATCCCCGTGGACAACTCCGCCGCCGGCCGCGTCGCGGACGTCCACCACCTGCTGCCGGAGTCGGACCTCGCGATCATCGCGGAGTACTTCCTCCCGATCCGCTTCGACCTGATGGCCGTGCCCGGCGCCACGCTGGAGGACGTCGCCTTCGTCCGCAGCCATGTGCACGCCCTGGGGCAGTGTCGGAAGATCATCCGCGAGGGCGGCTGGCAGACGCTGGTCAGCGACGACACCGCCGGCGCCGCCCGCGAGATCGCCGAGCTCGGCGACCCGCGGCACGCGGCCCTCGCCCCGCCCGGTGCCGCGGAGCTGTACGGGCTAGAGGTGCTGCGCGGCGGCGTCGAGGACACCTCGGACAACACCACCCGCTTCGTCGTCCTCGCCCGCGACGCCGAGTTCCCGCCGGTCTCGGACACGCCGATGATGACCAGCCTGTTCTTCTCCGTGCGCAACATCCCGAGCGCGCTCTACAAGGCGCTCGGCGGCTTCTCCAGCAACGCGGTGAACCTCACCAAGATCGAGAGCTACCAGGTGGGCGCGGGGCTGAAGGCCAGCCGCTTCTACATCGAGATCGAGGGCCACCCGCAGGAGAGCAGCGTGGCGCTGGCCCTGGAGGAGCTGCGCTTCTTCTCCTCCGAGGTGCGGATCATGGGCGTCTACGCGGCGCATCCGCACCGCTCCCTGGACCACGGCTGACGCCGGTTCCGGCGCCCCGACGAGGCCCCTGCCGGTCGCACTGACCCGGGCGGGGCGCCCCGCGTCATGGTCCCGCGGGCACGTCGCCGCACGCACTGGATGCGCTTGCGGGCAGTGGGCGGGGCCCTTGCGCCCGCCCGGTCCTGCGCGAGCGCACCGCTCCGGCGCGGCCGCCGGTCTGCCGGAGCGGACCCGTATCCCTGACGCATCCCGCGCGGCCGCAGAGGGCGCGCCGCAGCCGTCACACCACCGCGTGGCGGGTTTCACCCCGACGGCCCACGCGTGTGACCCGGTCGGCACACGTGGCCGCGCCTGTCGCCGGGGAGCCGTGAACACTCAGGTGCCGTAGGGCCTCCGCCCAGAGCACCGAGGAAAGTGAGATACGGCATGGCGGCAACACTGGTTTCCCGCTCCCGGCGTCGCATACGTCGCGCCCACGTCGCTGCGGCCGGCTGCGCCCTCGCCCTGTGCGCGTCCGCCGCGGTCCCCGCCGCGGCCGACGGGGACACGACCGGGACGAAGCCGACGGTGGTCCTGATCCACGGGGCGTTCGCGGACGCCTCCAGCTGGAACGGGGTGATCGAGCGGCTCGAGGCCCACGGTTACCCCGTCATCGCCCCCGCCAACCCGCTGCGCGGGCTGTACAGCGACTCCGAGTACATCGCCTCTGTGCTGAAGAGCGTCAAGGGACCCATCGTCCTGGCCGGACACTCCTACGGCGGTGCGGTGATCAGTACGGCCGCGGCCGGGAACCCCCACGTGAAGTCGCTGGTCTACGTCTCGGCGCTGATGCCCGACGTCGGTGAGAGCGGGATGTCGCTGGGCGAGCGGTTCCCGAGTGCCCTCGGCACCGCCACCAGGTCCGTGCCGTACCGGGCGGGCGGCGGCGTGAGCGGTACTGACCTCTACCTCAAGCGCGACAAGGTGCACCCGGTGTTCGCCGCCTGCCTGCCGGCGAGCCAGGCGAACCTGCTGGGCGTCACCCAGCGGCCCGCGGCCACCACCGCGTTCTCGGAGAAGGCCAAGGTCGCGGCCTGGAAGACCATTCCGTCCTGGGCCCTCGTCGGCCGCCAGGACATGACCATCAACCCCGACCAGGAACGCTTCCAGGCGAAGCGCGCCCACTCCCACACCGTGGAGCTCGACACCTGCCACGTGTCACTGATCGCGCGGCCGGACGCCGTCGCCGACCTGATCCTCCAGGCCGCCACGGCCGCCGGGTCGTCCCCGGCGCTGGCGGACACCGGCTCCGGCGGGCGCGGGTCCGACGCCGGCGCTCTGGCCGGCCTGGCCGCGGGCGGGCTGATCGCCGGCGCGGGAGCCGTTCTCGGCGCCCGCCGGCTGCGGCGCCGCTTGGCCTGAGGGGCCTGCCCGCGGACCGCTCCGGCCGTCAGTGGCCGTGCCCTCCGGTACCGCCGCCGTCCGCGTCGGCATGTCCGTCGTCCGGACCGGCCGTGACCGTGAAGGCGGCGGTGCGGACCGTCCCCTTGTGCCTGAAGTCGAAGTAGAGCCGGTAGGTGCCCGCGCTCGGGGCCGTGGCGTCGAAGGAGACGTCCGGCCCGGGCGCGGTGGCGCCGTCGCCCGGGGCGCCGCCCGGGTGCACGTGCAGATACGCCAGGTCGCCGGCGCGCAGCGCGACCAGGTGGCCGTACGCGCCGAGGTACGGCTGCAGATCGGTGACCTCCCGGCCGTCCTTGGCCACCGTCAGCCGGAGCTCCCGCTCGGCGCCGGGCCGCAGGGACCCGCCGAGGGTGACGGTGTAGCCGTCCACGGTCGCCGTCCGGGCGGCCGGCGCGGGGGTGGCGGGCCGGTAGTCACCGGCCACGGAGAGGTCCGTGCCGAGCGTGAGGTTCCGGCCGCCCTCCACGGCGGGGGTGAAGTCGGCGAAGACCCGGTAGTCGCCGGCCCGGGGGAGGCTGACCGCGGTGCTCCACGTGCCGTCGGCGGCGCGGACGGGATGCAGATGGCGGTAGCCGGTCAGGTCGCGTGAGGCGAGGATCAGGTGCAGCTCCTTCTCATGGGCGCGCCGGTACGAGGTGAGCGGCCGGCCGTCGGTGTCGCGTATCAGGAAGCGCAGTTCGGCCGGGCGATCGGACGCGATGCGCGGCGTGAGCAGTTCGAGGGTGTAGCCCGCCTCGCTGACCGCCAGGCCGCCCGCGGGAGGCGCGGCCGATGCCTCGCCGGCGGTGTCGTCGTGCGCGTGCGCCGCCGCCGGCGCGTTCGCGCCGGCCGCCGGGGTGCGGACCGGGTCGAGGGCCGCGCCCACGCCGTAGGCGGTGCCGAAGGAGGCCGCCAGGACGACGGCGAACGTGGTGATCTTCGTTCCGGTGTTCAAGGGTGCTCCGTGGGTGCCGTTGCCGAGGTTCGCGTGCCGGGCGGGCACGGCACCCCAAAATATACCCCCAGGGGGTATATGCCAAGGCGTGCGGACGCCCATAGCGGATACCGGGCGGGGGTATGGCTGTCGGGTGTGCGTCACGCGGGCGTCAGGGCCTGCTCGGTCCAGATCGTCTTGCCGCGCGGATGGTGGCGGGTGCCCCACTGCTGGGCGAGCTGTGCCACCAGGAGCAGACCCCGCCCGCCCTCGTCGTACGTACGGGCACGACGCAGGTGCGGGGTGGTGTTGCTCGTGTCGGTGACCTCGGTGATGAGCGCCGTGGTGTTGTGGATCAGGCGTAGCCGGATGGGCGGCTTGCCGTAGCGGATGGCGTTGGTGACCAGTTCGCTGACGAGGAGTTCGGTGGTGAACGAGGTCTCCTCCAGGCCCCATGCCGTGAGCTGCGTCGTCGCGTGGTGGCGGGCCTGGGCGACGGTGGCGGGGTCGTCGGGCAGCTGCCAGGTGGCGATGTGATCCGGCGGCAGCGTGCGGGTCCGGGCGACCAGCAGGGCGATGTCGTCCGTCGGACGGTGCGTGATGAGGGTGGTCAGGACCCGGTCGCAGATCGCGTCCAGGGACCCCGCCGGGTGCGCGAGGGCGGTGAACATCTTGTCCAGGGACTGGTCGATGTCGTGGTGGTGCGGGTCCAGCAGCCCGTTGGTGTAGAGGGCGAGGACCGTCCCTTCGGGGAGGTTCGTGGTCATCGTCTCGAAGGGCAGCCCGCCCAGGCCCAGCGGGGGACCGGCGGGGACGTCCAGGAAGTGGACGGCGTGGTCGGGGGTCACCACGGCGGGCGGCGGGTGCCCGGCGCGGGCGAGGCTGCACTGGCGGGTCGTCGGGTCGTACACCGCGTACAGGCACGTGGTGCCGATCCCGCCCGCGGTCTCCGCGTCCTGGTCGTCCCCGGCGTCGTCGGAGCAGAGGTGGATCACCAGGTCGTCGAGGTGGGTGAGGAGTTCGTCCGGGGGCAGGTCCACGTCGGCGAGGGTGCGCACTGCGGTGCGCAGCCGGCCCATCGTGGCCGAGGCGCGGATGCCGTGCCCGACGACGTCGCCGACCACGAGCGCGACGCGGGTCCCGGACAGCGGGATCACGTCGAACCAGTCGCCGCCCACTCCGGCATGGGTCGTCGCGGGGAGGTAGCGCGTGGCGACGTCCAGGGCGGCCTGCTCGGGCAGGGTGTGCGGCAGCAGGCTGCGCTGCAGCGTCATCGTCGTCGTGCGCTCGCGGGCGTAGCGGCGGGCGTTGTGGATCGCGGTGGCCGCCCGGTGGGCGAGTCTGCCGGTCAGCGCGAGGTCGTCGGCGTTGAACGGGACGGGATTGCGGTGCCGGCTGAAGACCGCCAGCCCCAGGGTGCTGCCGCCGGCCGTGAGGGGGATCGCGATGACCGAGTGGGTGCCCGCCTCGCGGATCCAGGCGGCCCGCGGGTCCTGGGCGGCCCAGCGGGCGAGGGTGGCCTCGGTGATGTCGTACAGCGCGGCCTTCCCGGTGGCCAGCGTCTGCGCCGGAGGTGAGCCCGGGGGATAGGTCGCGGTGTCGCCGAGGGCGATCAGGGCCTCGGGCGTGCCGGGCAGGATGGACCTCGCGGCGGTGCGGGTCACGGTCACCGGACCGTCGGGGCCGGACGCCCGGGCGCGGGTGGAGGGCTCGATCAGGTCGACTGCGGCGTAGTCGGCGAGTTCTGGCACCACCAGGTCGGTGAGTTCCTGCGCGGTGCGGGTGGTGTCCAGGGTCGTGCCGATGCGGGTGGCCGCGTCGTGCAGGAGATGCGCACGGCGCCGGACCTCGGGGTCCTCGGCGGCCGGGTGGGTGGTGAGCACCACCCCGCGGACCGTCCCCGCCGGATCCGCGAGCGGGGTGAGCGTCGCCCGTAGGGCGTGCCTCGCGTCGGCGCCGTCCATCGCGCCCGTCCCGTCGCGCGCCCCGTCTTCGTCCCCGCGCCGGGTGTCCGGGCTTCCGTTGCGGCCGGCGGCGGTGGAGCCGTCCGCCGCGAAGGGCGCGGGGGCATGCTGAGGACGGCCGGTGGCCAGCACGCTCCGCATGTGCGTCTCCGTCTGCCGGGCGGTGTCACCGGGGGCGAGGTCGGCTGGTCGCAGGCCGCGCATCTCGGCCTCGCGCAGGCCCAGGGTGTCCTCGAAGGCCGCGTTGGCCCACGTCAGACGCAGGCCGGAGTCGAACACTGCCTGGGGGCACGGTGACTGCGCGAACGCCCAGCCGCGGACGGCGTCGTGGACCGGAGGGTCGCCCGAGGAGGCTGGGACCGCCGCGACGACGAGCCAGCCGCCCCCGTCGTGGCCGCCGCCGGCCCGGCCGGCCCCCGTGTCGTCGCCCTCGCCGTCGGTCCCGCGGTGGTGGGCGAGCACTCGCAGACGCAGGGTGTGTCCGTCGCGGTGGCGGAGCGCGAGCGTCCCGGCCCAGCGCGACGTGGAGGGCGGCGGGGCGTGCGGCGGGGGTCCGGCGAGGAGCAGCGTGGCGGGATGGCCGATGATCTCGGCGGGCGTGTGACCGAGCAAATGATGGGCCTGGGCGCTCCAGCCGGTGACGACCCCGTGGTCGTCGAGCGTGGCGGAGGCGGTGTAGGCGCTGCCGCCGTCGGCGCCCCGCGACTGCGGCTGTCCACCGGCGGCGGTGGGAAGTGGCTCCATGGCTGTCATCTCGCCCTCGCTAGGTTCCTTCCCCCGCTGGGGCGGGGGAACCGGGCTCGGCCGGGCCATCCACTGACCAGCATCGTGCCTGCGCAGAGCGAGCACCAACGCAGCGGACCCGCGTACCGGGCGGGCCGCCGGATGGCGCGCCGGGGCGTGAGAGCATCGCGGGCATGTTCCTGGAGACCTCCCGCCTGCGCGTGCGTCGCTTCCGCCCCGGTGACGCGCCCGCCCTGGCCGCGTACCGTTCCGACCCCGCCGTCGCCCGCTACCAGGGCTGGAGCGAACCGGTGTCCCGCGAGGAGGCCGCCGGCCTCGTCGCCGGCTTCGCCGCGGCGGATCCCGGGGAGCCCGGCTGGTTCCAGTACGCGGTGGAGCTCACCGCCACCGGCGAGCTGATCGGCGACATCGGCGTGCGCCTGCACGACAACCGGATGCAGGCCGACCTCGGCTTCACCCTCGCCCGGGCGCACCAGGGCCACGGCTACGCCACCGAGGCCGTCACCGCGCTGCTGGACCGGCTCTTCACCGAGGGCGGTCTGCACCGCGTGTCCGCCGAGTGCGACGCCCGCAACACCGCCTCCGCACGGCTGCTGGAACGCGTCGGGTTCCGGCTGGAGGGCCGCCGCCCGGCCCACTCCTGGATCAAGGGGGAATGGACCGACGACCTGCTGTTCGGTCTGCTCGCGGACGACCGGTAGCGGCGGCACGACCACTGCGGACCGGACGGGGAATGACGGAGTCCGCTTCGCGGTTGCACCAGGCGCGGGAGACCTGCCCCGGGGCTCCACGGGAACCGACGAGCGGTCCGGTCCCCACGGAGACCGCGGAGCAGGAGAACGGCCCCGCTCCGATTCGGCGCCGGCCTGGCCCCCTTCCCGGCCGGCGCCGATGGGGCGCTTGCGTGGCGAGCGGCGAGGGCGCGTCGGGGGCGGTGCCACACGGCGCCGGACGCGTACCGGACGCCCCGTCACACCCCCCGGTGCGACGCCGGGTTGAGCCCGGGTGGGTCAGTACGGGTCGCAGGAACGCCACGGCGGGTGTCTGATGGCATCAGCGGCCCGGGGCCCCGGAGTGGCCCCCGATGAAACGGCCCCGGGCCCGCTTCGTACGTCCCTGACCCACGCTTCCGGCCGACTCCGCTCCTTTGCAACGAATCTGACGGATCGTCATGCGGCGATGGGCTGCCGGGCCTCACTGATCGCCCAGGCGGCCGTGACGAGACCGATGTGGCTGAACGCCTGCGGGAAGTTGCCGAGCAGCTCACCGGTGGCCGGGTCGATCTCCTCCGCCAGGAGGCCCACGTCGTTGACGTACGCCGCCGCCCGGGCGAAGACGTCACTGGCCCGCTCGGCCCGGCCGGCCAGGGCCAGCGCCTGGGCCAGCCAGAAAGTGCACAGCAGGAAGGTGCCCTCCTCCCCGGCGAGGCCGTCCACCCCCTCCTCGGTGCGGTACCGGTAGACCAGACCCGCGTCATCGGTGAGGTCCCGCTCCGTCGCGTCGATGGTGGCGCGGACCCGCGGGTCGTCGGCGGGCAGGAAACCGACGATCGGCATCATCAGGTTCGACGCGTCGAGGGCGGTCGAGCCGAAGTACTGCGTGAAGGCACCCGCCTCCTCGCTCCAGCCCTCGCGCAGCACGGTCCGGTGGATCTCGTCCCGGGTCCTGCGCCAGGCCGCGACCTTCCCGCGGGGCGCGCCCAGAGGCCCGGCGAGTCTGATGGCCCGGTCCAGCGCCGTCCAGCACATGACCTTGGAGTACAGGAAGTGGCGGGGTTCGCCGCGGACCTCCCAGATGCCCTGGTCCTTCTCCGTCCAGCGCTCCGCCGCCGCGTCCGCGCAGGCGACGAGGAAGCGCCGGGTGTCGTCGTCGATGCGGTCCAACTGGTCGGCGAGGCGGTACGCGGCGTCGAGGAGCTCCCCGTAGACGTCGATCTGCTGCTGGCACCACGCCCCGTTGCCCACCCGCACCGGCCGGCTTTCCCGCCATCCCCGCAGGTGGGGCAGGGTGCGCTCGCTCAGATCGTGCTCGCCGCCCACGCCGAACATGATCTGCAGCGTCCGGTCCGCGCCCAGCGACGGCGCGGCGGTCGCCAGGAAGGCGAAGAAGTCGTGCGCCTCGTCGGGGCAGGCCGCCACCCACAAAGCCTCCATCGTCAGGCACGCGTCCCTGACCCAGGTGTAGCGGTAGTCCCAGTTGCGCTCGCCGCCCACGCCCTCCGGCAGCGAGGTGGTCGCCGCCGCGACGATGGCGCCGCTGGGCTGGAACGAGAGCGCCTGCAGCACCCGGCCGCTGTGGTGCACCAGGTCGCGCCAGGGCCCGTCGTACGCCTGGTGCACGTCCGACCACGACTGCCACGCGCCGATCGTGGCGTCCAGGCGGCCGGAGAGGTCCTCCTGCGTCCAGACGTGGGCCGGGGGCTCCTCCAGCGTCGAACGCTGCAGACCGAGGCAGACGGACTGCCCGGCCCGCAGGGTGAAGGCGCCGTGGGCCGTGGAGTCGGCGAAGTCCATGCGGTGCGCGGCGGTGAGCACCAGCCACTCGGCCCCGCCCCGCGACGTGACCCCGCCCTCGGTTTCGGACAGGATCGGCGCCACGAGACCGTACTCCGGGCGCGGACGGTACTCCGTCTCCATCGGCACCTCGCCCTCGGTGCAGGTCAGCCGGCGGGCCAGCAGGCGCGGCGCGCCGGCCCCGAGGCTGTGGGCGTCGCCGTCCGGGCCGGTCAGCAGCGCGTCCGTGAGCGTGACCGTCCCCGATCCGGTGCGGAAGGTCGTCTCCAGCACCATGGACCGGTCCACGTAGTGCCGCGTGGCCTCGTACGGGACCGAGGGCCGGACCGACCAGTGCCCTGCCGCGCCGTCCAGCAGTCGCGCGAAGACCGAGGGGCTGTCGAAACGGGGGAAGCACAACCAGTCGACCGAGCCGTCCCGGCTCACCAGCGCGGCCGAGTGCCGGTCGGAGATCAGTGCGTAGTCTGCGATCGCGGTCGAACTCATGGCTGCTCCCACGGACGGTGCCTTGGCGGACCGGCCGGCCGGCGCCGTACCCGGCGGGCATGTCGCACTCGGCGAAGGCCACACCTGGCGGCCGGAGTTCGGTCGCGACCGGCCCGATGTCCCCGGCCTGTCACGGCAGACCGGTCCCGCAGTCCGCGTCCATGCCTCCAGTGTGCCGCGGGAGGCGACGGCGACGGGTGTGCTGGGGTGTGCGGGGGTCCGCGGTGTTTGATTCGCCGGTCGGGGGGTGTGGGGGGATGCTGGTGTATATGGGTACGCGTGTTCCTGCGGATTCCGTGGTTCGGGCCGATCTGCCTGCGTGGTCGCCGATGCTGGCGGTGGCGGGGCCGTTGCCGGGGGCGGAGGCGGAGGCGGAGTACGGGTTCGAGCCGTTGTTCAACGGGGCGCGGGTGCTGGTGTATCTGCCGGGGGACGGGCGGGTGCGGTTGGTGTCGGGGATCGGGCAGGACGTGACGGCGGGGTATCCGGAGTTGGAGGGGTTGGCGGGGGTGTTGCCGCCGGGTCTGGTGGGGGTGCTGGACGGGGAGGTGGTGGCGTTGGGGAAGCATGGCGGGGTGTCGGTGGAGCGGTTGCAGCGGCGGATGAGTGTGCGGCATCCGGCGGCGGTGGCGGAGGCCGCGGCGGCGATGCCGGTGCAGTTGGTGGTGTACGACATCTTGCATCTGGGGGAGCCGGTGTTGCATTCGCCGTTCACGGCGCGGCGGGCGTTGCTGGATGATCTGGGGGTGTCGGGGCCGCATGTGGTGGTGCCGCCGTACTGGCCGGCGATGGCGAGTGAGGCGTTGCACTACATCCGGCAGGAGGGGTATGACGGGGTGGTGGCCAAGCGGTTGACCAGTACGTATCTGCCCGGTCGCCGCAGCCGTGACTGGATCAAGGTCAAGAACCTCCACGCCGACGGCACCTGACCCCGCCAACCCCTCTTCCGTTCCTGGTGACTCGGCGCGTTCGGCCTCACGCTCGACGCGTCCCTGGTGCCCCTCCGGCGCCGTCGTCGGCTTTCCGTCCGGTCACCGCGCGTGCGCTCGGGCTCGCAGTCCGAGTGCGATGGCGGTGCGCGTGAGTCCGGCGGTGCTGTGGATGCCGAGCTTGGCGCGGATGCGGCGGAGGGTCTCGCGTTCACGGGGGGCGAGTTCGGGGAGCCCGGTGCCGGTGTGGGCGGGGGGCGTGGCGGATGCGGGGCTGATGGGGGTGTCCTTCGGCGGGGCGGCTGTCGTGGCTGCTCGCGCCCGCGGAAGCGGCAGATGGATGTCCGGTCAGGGTGTTTTGCCCTATATCCATGACCTTCGCGCTGCGGCGTCTTCACCCTGTCCGCCGACCGTCACGGACGTGTCACGAGGCCAGGGGCTTGCCGGCCGTCCGGGGGCGAGGTACGCCGTCGACCGTCGTGCAGATGCCGTGGACCCGGCCGTGTCCCGTCCAGCCGTTGACGTGGCCCCGGTTGTTGCTGATCTGCACCCGGTTCCTGGCCGGGTCCACCGCGGACACCAGGTGCAGGTACACGGTGCCCGCGACGCGGGCGAGCACGATGTCGCCGACCTCGACCTTCGACGGGTCGACCGGGACGACGGTCACCTGCTGACGGCTGCGGATCAAGGGGACCATCGAGGATCCGCTGGGCCGGAACCGGACGCTCGCCCCGCCGGCCACCCTGCCCGCCACCGCGTCCAGTGCTCCCATGGGGCGATGGTGACCCGCTCCGCCCGGCAGGCCAACCGATTTTCCGCTCCCTCCCCGGCGGACCGTCCGGGGGCGCGACGGTCAGCGCGGGCTGCCTGCGGTGGGGCGCGGCGGCCCGAACCAGCCGCCCAGGAGCAGCGCTCCTTCCAGGCGGCGACCTGCGCCTCGGAGACCTGGTACTTCGCCGCCACCTCGGAACCGTGGTCGTCGCCGCCTGCCATGAGCACCACGATGCGGGCCTTGCCGGCGACGGAGAGCCGGTCCTCCGGCTTGTCCGGCAGGGCGCCGGAAGCGGCGCAGCCGGGCGCGGCGGCCGCGACGTGCGTGCCGGGCCTGGCCTCCCGTGCCGTGTCGGCGCCCCGATGGACGCCGTCACGTGAACACAGGGCGGGGCGGTCGGTGCCGGGGTGGGTCGGTTGGGCCGCTCCCGCGGTGCCGGCGGCGACCGCCAGGGCGGCCGTCACAGGGGCGACGGGGCGCCGCAGGGTGTGCCTGGGCATGGCAGGTGCTCCGTTCCGGGAGGTGGGGAGGTGGGGCCGGTGCGGAAGAGCGAAATCCGCCGAGCCGGCGGCGGGAGTTCCCCCCTCCCGATCCGGGGAGTCCGGCGATGTCTCCGGTAAGCCGTGCCGCCGCCCGGACGTCATGTCGCTGGATCCCGGGACGTGACAGAAGTGACGCCGATCCGGGCGCCGCCCGTCCGCGGGATCAGCCGGCGCGCCGGTAGTGGGCGGCGACGCCGGGCTGGCCGGTGTAGTTGGGGCCCGCGTCGGGGTCGGCGCCGACGTAGTGCAGGGGGAGCCGGACGGCGCGCGGGCCGGTGAGCGTGAGGCGGTGGTGGCGGGCGCTGTAGGCGAATCCCTCGGCCCGCAGGGCGGCCAGGGCGAACCGCCCGGCGGGAGCGCCGTCCGCCCAGCGGATCGCTGCGGGGTCGAGATGGGCGACGAGCAGGCCGCCGGGCCGGAGCCAGCCGGCGGCGCGGGCCAGCAGCCCGAGCCGGTCGCCGACGTAGTGGAGGCCGTGGACGCACGTGATCAGGTCGTACGGCGCGACCGGCTCCCAGTCCGCGACCGACGCGGTGACCAGGTCCACCGTGGGCGGCGGGGGCGCGACCGCCAGGGGCCTCACCAGGTCGACACCGGTGAGCCGCGCCGTCGCCGGCAGGCGGCCGGCGGCCTCCCGCAGGGCGAGCCCTTCCCCGCTGCACAGGTCGAGCCAGCGCGGTTCGGGGGTGCGGGAGAGCAGGTGGTCGGCCGGGTCGAAGCCGAGTTCGCGGGTGTAGCTGTTGGCGCCGGTCAGGCCCCGCTCGCGGTTCATGGTGCTGTTGGCGACGACGGAGGTGAGCTCGAGCCGGTGGTCGGGCAGCAGATCGGGCGAGGTCATCGGGCCATTCTCGGCTGCGATCCGGCGGATCCCCAAGCCGGTTGGGGGATGTGACGGCCGACTCTAATGCGCATCTGATATGCAAATTAACGCTAGGGTGAAGGCATGGACCTTCACCGCAGCAGACGTCATCCCGTGCGCACCGCCCGGAGCCGCCGCGAGCGGAGGGCCCGGTGAACGCCGGCGCCGTGTTGGCGCAGGTGGCCGCGGTCTTCGTATGGCTGGGGATGGTGCTCGGGATCTCGTTCCTGGAGGCCCCCCTCAAGTTCCGCGCCGAGGGGATCACCGTGCCCCTGGGCCTGGGCATCGGGCGGATCGTCTTCCGCGCGCTGAACCGCGTCGAGGCCGTGCTCGCGGCGATCGCCGCAGTGGCTGCGGCGTGGGAGGCGCCGGGGCCCGTCGCGCTGGGTCTGGGGGCAGGGGCCGTCGCCATGCTCCTCGTGCAACTGCTGGTGGTGCGGCCCTCGTTGAACCGCCGCACGGCCGCCGTCCTCGCGGGGGAGGGCGGACCGCGCAGCCGGGCCCATCTGCGGTACGTCGCGCTCGAGGTGGTCAAGGCGCTGTGCCTGGCCGGATGCGGTGCCGCGCTCGTCCTGGAGCGGCTGTGAGCGCGCCCGGGCCCGTGGCCGCGCAGGGCGGCGCGGGGCGCGACCTCGCGGACCGTACGGACGTCGAACGGCTGGTGACCGCCTTCTACCTCCGGGCCTTCGCCGACCCCCTGATCGGCCCGGTCTTCACCGAGGTGGCCCGGATGGACCTCGACGCGCACATGCCCGTCATGTGCGACTTCTGGGAATCGGTGCTGTTCGCGGCCGGCCGGTACCGGCGCAACGCGCTCGCCCCGCATCTGGCCCTGCACCGCATGGCCCCCCCCGGAGCACTTCGGCCGCTGGCTGGCGCTGTGGTCGCTGACGGTGGACGAACTCTTCCACGGTGAGAAGGCCGAACTCGCCAAGCTGCAGGCCGGGCGCATCGGGGGATCCCTCCAGCGCCGCCTGGCCGGCAGCGACGCCAGTGAGTACGTCACCATCCGCCGCCGTGAGGGCGGGGAGACCGTCTGAGCACGGCCGGATCCCAAGGCCCCGCGCGTCGCCGGGCAGCGGCGAGGACCACCGCGTGCCGTGCATGCCGGGGGCCCGCGCGCCCGTTGGCGGGGAGCCCTCAGCGGGTGACGACGATCTTGCCGATGCTCCGGCCGGACTCCACCATCTCGTGGGCGCGGCGCAGCCCGGCGGCCGAGAAGTCCTCGACGGTGGTGGTGACGGTGCTGCGGATGCGGCCGTCGTCCACCAGGGCCGCGATCTTCTGCAGCAGGTTCTTGTGCTCGATCATGTCGGGGGTCCGGAACATCGGCCGGGTGAACATGAACTCCCAGTGCCACGCGATGCTCTTGGCCTTGAGCGGCAGCAGGTCCAGGCCCTCGGGTTCGTCGATCGCCGTGATGTGCCCGCAGGGGCGCATGATCCGGGCGTAGGTGCCGACGTTGCCGGCGGAGTGCGGGGAGAGCAGGTAGTCGACGCCCTCCGGAGCGGCCGCGGCGGCGGTCGCGGCGAGGTCGTGGTGGTCGACCACGGCGTCGGCCCCGAGCCCGGTGACCCACTGCGCCGTCTCGGGACGGCCGGCCGAGGCCAGCACCCGCAGGCCGGTCAGCTGCTTCGCCAGCTGGATGAGGATCGAGCCCACGCCGCCGGCGCCGCCCAGCGCCAGCAGGGTGCCGGTCGACCTGCCGTCGAGGGCGAACCGGTCGAAGAGGGTCTCCCAGGCCGTGATGCCGGTCAGCGGCAGGGCGGCGGCCTCCGTGAAGCCGAAGGTGCGCGGCTTGCGGGCCACGAGGCGCTCGTCGACGGCCTGGAACTCGGCGTTGCTGCCGGCCCGGTTCAGGTCCCCGGCGTACCAGACCTCGTCCCCGGCCTGAAGGGTCGTCACCTCCTCGCCCGCGGCCTCGACGACGCCCGCGGCGTCGAAGCCGAGGACGCGGGGCTCCTCGGAGGCGGGCAGCCCCGCGCGGACCTTGACGTCCACGGGATTGACCGACACCGCCAGCACCCGCACCAGGACGTCACGGGGCCCGGGATCCGGCAGCGGCAGCTCGACGTCGACGAGGCTCTCGGGGTCCCCGACGGGCAGACCCCGGTAGGAGGCGACGGCCCGCATCGTCCGTTCGGTCATGACCGGAGGCTCCCTCGCTGGGCTGACGGATCCCGGCCAGCCTGGCACGCCCTGCCGCCCCCGGCAGCGGCGGACGGGCCATCCGGGTGCCGCCGCGGGGTCGCCGTCCGGCGGCCGGGATGCGGGGCCGGGCCGGACGGGTCATCCTTGCGGCATGCAGCGTCGCGTCATCGTGATGCCGCCATCGACGAGCGGCGGCCGGCGCGCCCGTGCGGACGGTGAGATGCCGGGGATCGCGTACCACCTCCGCGACTCCCGGGAGTTCCCGCGGGCGCGCCCGCCTCGATCCCGAGGCCGTCGACCGGACGCCCCGGACCTCGTCGAACGGCGCGGGGCCGACCCGGGCGTGGGGACCTGAGGGCCCCGCCACGAGAGCCCCGGCCACCGGCCGGGGCGGTTCCTCGCACCGCACCGGCGCACCAGTCGGCGGGCACCAGCCCGAACTCCTGCAGGAGCGCGGCCAGTCCCGGCACCGCTGCCACCGTCGCCCGTGCTGCCGGGAGCAGTTGGAACAGCCGCCGCGGGTGAGCGCGCCGGTCAGCGGCTGCGCTCGCCAAGGTCTCCCGCAGATGGAGCCCGCCGAACACCCCTACCGCCGAACACCCCTACCGCCGAACCGCCTTCTCCGACCGTCCGCGTGTGCTGCCGGACACGCCCCGTGTGACGGCGGCCAATCGCGTCTGGACCTCAGCGCTGCGGCGCCGCTCCACCGGCTCGGTCTGCCGCCGCGCGTACCAGGGTCACGTCGATCAGGCCGCCCTCAGGCATGGGCGCACGGTCTCGGCCGTCGACGGAACGCGGGCGGCGCTCCGCCCGGCGCCGCCCGGGCACGGCGCGCCCCTTCGGCGGACAGCGCAGGGCGCGCCGGGCCCGGGCCGCCGTCCGGCGGGACGGGATGTGGCACGGTGAGGCGCAGCGCCGAAGATCACCGAGAAGGAGCTCCCCGTGTCCAAGCCCCCGCTTCCCCCCGCCGCGATCGAGATGCTGAAGAAGCCGAACCCGGCCGTCATCACGACACTGCGGTCCGACGGCCAGCCGGTCTCCACGGCCACCTGGTACCTGTGGGACGACGGCCGGGTGCTGGTCAACATGGACGGCAGCCGCAAGCGCCTGGACCACCTGCGCAACGACCCCCGGGTCACCCTCACCGTCCTGGACGAGGGGAACTGGTACACCCACGTCACCCTGATCGGGCGCGTCGCCGAACTGCGCGAGGACACCGGTCTCGCCGACATCGACCGGCTGGCCCAGCAGTACCTCGACCGTGCCTACCCCCAGCGGGACCGCGAGCGCTTCAGCGCCTTCATCGAGGTCGAGCGGTGGCACGGCTGGGGCGCCCTCAAGGACAGCGGCCAGCCGGGCTGACCGGGCGCCGATGCGTCAGCCCTCGTACGGCTCCGCCGGCTCCCGAACCGGCCGGGCGCGGCTCACGTCCAGGAAGGGGACGGGACCGTCGTTGACCGGATCCTTGGCCCGGCGCGGGGTGTAGGTCCCGGTCACCTCCAGCCAGGCGTCCGGCCGCAGGACGGGCGGCACCTGCCCGGTCAGGCCGATCTTGACCGGGCGGGCGTCGGCGGCGCAGCAGTTCAGCACCATCCGGGTCAGGTACGGGGTGCCGTCGCGGCCGATGCTGACGAAACCGGTAAGGGTGAGCTGACGGCCGCTCAGGGAACGCCCGCCGTCGTAGACCGCTCGGCCCGCGTAGTCCCCGGTCTCCATCCGCAGCGGGTCCCCGGCGGGCAGGGCTGGGAATCCGAACGGGCGGGGGACGGACGTGCCGGTCCGGGCGGCGGAGTAGGACCCCAGTGCGGGCGGGGCCACCAGGACGAGCGCGAGCACCGGCAGCACCAGCAGCCAGGCGACCTTCGGCTCGTGGTGCGGGTGCGCGCCCGCCGCCTCGTGCGCGCCGTCGTGTGCGTCCTCGTGCCCGTCGCCCGGCCCCCGCCCGGTGCGGCGGGACCCGCGCAGTTCGTACCAGGCGGTCGCCGCGGCGGCGGCGACCAGTACGGCGCCGGCCGCCAGCAGCAGAACGACGGCCTGCGCCTCCCGGTTCACAACATCACCGCCCCGGTCACGGAGCCCAGGACGACGGCCACGGCGAAGGTGGCGGGCGCGAACCGCACCGCGAAGGCACGTCCGAAGGCGCCCGCCTGAAGGGCGAAGAGCTTCAGGTCGATCATCGGCCCCACGACGAGGAACACCAGCCGGGCGGTGAGGGAGAACTGCGACAGCGAGGCCGCGACGAACGCGTCGGCCTCCGAGCAGATCGACAGCACCACGGCGAGCACCGCCAGCGCCGGCACGGACACCACCGGGTTCCCCGACGCGAGGCGCAGGACGTCCTCGGGCACGAAGGACTTGAGCGTGGCCGCCGCCATCGCCCCGACGACCAGGAACGCGCCGGCGTGCATCACGTCGTGCCGTACCGAACCCCAGAACGCCGCGCCCCTGCCCTGCCCCTCGGCCGACGGGTGCGCGTTCGGGCGCAGCAAATCGGGGCGCCCCAGACGCTGCCACAGCCAGCCCATGGCGCAGGCGACCAGCAGGCCGGCGGCGAACCGGGCGACGACCATGCGCGGCTCGTTCGGGAAGGCCACGGCCGTGGCGGTCAGCACCACCGGGTTGATCGCCGGCGCGGACAGCAGGAACGTCAGCGCCGCCGCCGGAGCCACCCCTTGCCGCACCATCGCCCCCGCGACCGGTACCGACGCGCACTCGCACCCCGGCAGGACCGCACCCGCGACTCCCGCCACCGGCACCGCCACCGCGGGGCGGCGAGGCAGCGCCCGCGCGAAGAACGACGGCGGGACGCAGACCGCGAGCACCGCCGAGAGCAGGACGCCCAGCACCAGGAACGGCAGCGCCTGCACCACGACCGCGACGAACACGGTCATCCAGCTCTGCATCACCGGCGCGGACAACGCCTGCCGAACCGGCCCCTGCAGCGTCAGGGCGAGGAGCAGCAGCAGCGTCAGCACCAGCGGCGAACTGACCCGCCACCCCTGCTCCGGGTCCTGCCGCGTGGTCCCGGCCGGCGCCGGGCCCTCCCTGGTGACGGTCACGGGCGTACTACCTCCGGGCGGGCAGGGGCGTGAAGGACTTCATCCTCCCTACGTGGCCGCCGGGCCCGGTGTCTCACACGCGGACCCGGCCTTTGCGCACCCTTGGTCCAAGCCGGGCCCGGAGATGACCGCGGACGCGACCGGGTCCGCCAGAGTGGGTCCACGCGTGTGGCGGGACGGGGTAGGAGCCGGGGGGCGTCACGAAGGCGAGCTTCATCGTGCACGCGGGCTTGGCGATGCTGCTCAGCCGCGCGTGTCTGGTGACGGCGCTCGTCACGTTCCTGCCCGGCGCCTCGTCGGCCGGCCACGACAGCGTGGTGCTGGGCGTCTGCTTCGCTGTGCTGTTCGCGGTGTTCGCCGGCGCGGTCGTCCGGGGTATCGCCCTGGTCAGCCATGGACTGCGCGTGCAGGGCGATGTCATGTCGCAGTGGTTCGCCCTGCGCTGCCTGCCACCGGCCGTTCAGGCTGCGCCGGCCGGGCTGTTCGTCGTGGGGGTCGTGCTGCTGGCGGGCACCGTCGCCGGCCACGACTCCCGGCGGGCGGGCGAAGCCGAGAACGGCCGCTACTACGCGTCACAGGACGACGGCTCGCCTTCATGGGCCTGGTGGCGGATTTCGCCGCCGTCGGCGTCCTCATCACCGGACAGGTCCACCCCACCACCCGCCCGCAACCGCAGCCGGCGCAAGGAACCGCACCCGCGGCCTGAGTGGGTGGTGCCCGGAACGCCGGCGGACGGCACGGTCAGAGCACGCGCTGCCCCTTGCCCAGCGCGATGATCCCGTTCGCGGAGGCGTGGTAGAGCTCGCGGTCGCGCTCCGGGTTGACGCCGACCGTGGCGCCCGCGGGCACCGCCACGTTCTTGTCGAGGATCGCGCGGCGCACGACCGCGCCCCGCCCGATGCGGACGTTGTCGTGCAGCACCGACCCCTGCACCACCGCGCCCTCCTCGACGACCACACCCGGCGACAGCACGGACTGCGTGACCTGCCCGGAGATGATGCAGCCCGGGCTGACCATCGACTCGCTCGCGATCCCGCCGGCCACGAACTTCGCCGGAGGCAGCCGCAGCGAGTGCGTGTACAGCGGCCACTGGTCGTTGTACAGGTTGAAGACCGGGTGGACGGAGATCAGGTCCTGGTGGGAGTCGTAGTACGCGTCCAGGGTGCCCACGTCCCGCCAGTAGCCGTGGTCGCGGGCGGTCTCGCCGGGCACGTGGTTGTCGTCGAAGTCGTAGACCTGCACCTGCCCCTTGGCGGTCAGCAGCGGGATGATGCTGCCGCCCATGTCGTGCACCGACGCGTCGTCCTCGGCGTCCTGGGCCAGCGCGTCCAGCAGCACCTTCGTGGTGAACACGTAGTTGCCCATCGAGGCGTACACCCGGTCGGGGTCGCCGGGCAGGCCCGGCGGATCGGTGGGCTTCTCCAGGAACCGCTCCACCCGCACCCCGCCGGGTCCCGGGGTGATGATCCCGAACGAGGGCGCCTGGTCGCGCGGGACGCGGATGCCCGCGACCGTGGCTCCCGCGCCGGCCTCGATGTGCTGGCGCAGCATCTGCCGTGGGTCCATGCGGTACACGTGGTCGGCGCCGAACACCACGATGTAGTCGGGCTGTTCATCGTACACCAGGTTCAGCGACTGGTAGATGGCGTCCGCGCTGCCCAGGAACCACCGCGGGCCCAGCCGCTGCTGCGCGGGGACGGGGGTGACGTAGTTGCCCAGCAGGTTCGACATCCGCCAGGTCGTGGTGATGTGCCGGTCCAGGGAGTGCGACTTGTACTGCGTCAGCACGCAGATGCGCATGACGTCGCCGTTGACGAGGTTGGACAGGACGAAGTCCACCAGCCGGTAGGCGCCGCCGAACGGCACCGCCGGTTTGGCGCGGTCGGCGGTCAGCGGCATCAACCGCTTGCCCTCCCCGCCCGCGAGCACGATTCCGAGCACCGAAGGTCCGCCGCGCATCCCTGCCCCCTCTGCCGCTACCGCCCTTGCGAGTTGCAGATCTCCTCGTACACGCCCACGGTGCGGCGGGCCACCGCGTCCCACCCGAACTCCGCCACCGCACGCTCACGTCCCGCGGCCCCCATCCGCGCCGCCGCCGCCCGATCGCCGGTGAGCGCGTCGACCGCCGCGGCCAGACCCGCCTCGAAGGCCTCGGGATCCTTCTCCTCGTACGGCACCAGGAGGCCGGTGGCGCCGTCCTCCACCACCTCCGGGATCCCGCCCACCGCGGAGGCGACCACCGGGGTGCCGCACGCCATCGCCTCCAGGTTCACGATGCCCAGCGGTTCGTAGACCGAAGGGCACACGAACACCGCGGCGTGCGTGAGCAGTTGCACGACCTCGGGCCGGGGGAGCATCTCCGGGATCCAGATCACCCCGCCGCGCACCGCCCGCAGTTCCTCCACCAGTTCGCGGAACTCCCGGTCGATCGCCGGGGTGTCGGGCGCCCCGGCGCACAGCACGATCTGCAGGCCCGGATCGATCCGCCGGGCGGCCCGCAGCAGGTGCGGGACCCCCTTCTGCCGTGTGATCCGCCCGACGAACAGCGCGTACGGGCGGCCGGGATCGACGCCATGCGCGGTCAGTGCCGCGGTGGACGCGTCAGGCCGGTAGAGCCGGGTGTCGATGCCGTTGTGGACGACGTGCACCCGCGCCGGTTCGAGCGCGGGGTAGCTGCGCAGGATGTCCGCGCGCATCCCGTGCGACACGGCGATGACGCCGTCCGCGGCCTCGACCGCGGTCCGTTCCGCCCAGCTCGAGAGCGCGTACCCGCCGCCGAGCTGCTCGGCCTTCCAGGGGCGCAGCGGTTCGAGGGAGTGGGCGGTCAGCACGTGCGGCACGCCGTACAGCAGCTTGGCCAGGTGGCCGGCGAGGTTGGCGTACCAGGTGTGCGAGTGCACCAGGTCCCGTCCGGCCAGCGCGGCCGCCATCGACAGGTCCACCGACAGGCTGCGCAACGCCTCGTTGGCGCCCTCCAGCTCCGCGGCGGCGGCGTGCCGGGTGACGCCGGGAGCGTCCCCGCCGTCCGCCCCGGCCCCCCAGCAGTGGACCTGAAGCTCCGTCAGCGATCGCAGCTCTCGGGCCAGGAACTCCACGTGGACGCCCGCCCCGCCGTAGACGTAGGGCGGGTACTCCCTCGTGAGCAGTGCCACCTTCACGGGCGCCTCCCCGGGTCCCGTCGCCGTGTTGGGACATCCATGCCCCGCAGAACGGTGTTCGATCCGTGTTCCCCGCCTTTCGCCGCCTGATTCCCCGCCCGCAATTCCTTCGACTTCTCCGCCCGCTTCGTGGATCGTCGGACGCATGCGACAGGACGACATCTGGGACGCGGCGACCGCCCGGAGCTACGACACCCCCGGGACGGGCATGTTCGCCCCGGAGGTGTTCGGCCCGGCCGTGGACCGCCTCGCCGAACTCGCCGACGGCGGACGGGCGCTCGAATTCGCCATCGGCACCGGCCGCGTCGCCGTGCCGCTCGCGGCGCGAGGCGTGCCGGTCAGCGGCATCGACCTCTCAGGGCCGATGATCGACCGGCTGCGCACCAAGGCGGACGACGCGACGATCCCGGTCGTCACCGGCGACATGGCCACCACCCGAGCCCCGGGCACCTTCCGGCTGGTCTACCTCGTCTACAACACCATCTCCAACCTGCTCACCCAGGCCGAACAGGTCGCCTGCTTCCGCAACGCCGCCCGCCATCTCGCACCGGGCGGGCGCTTCGTGATCGAACTGTGGGTCCCCGAGCTGCGCAGACTGCCGCCTGGCCAGCAGGCCGTGGTCTGGCACTCCGAGTCCGGCTCCATGGGCGTGGACACCTACGACGTCCTGCGCCAGCAGGTCGTCTCGCACCACTTCCGTTTCGCCGACGGCGAGCGGGCACGGCTGTTCCGCTCCCCGCACCGCTACATCTGGCCCGCCGAACTCGACCTCATGGCCCGCCTCGCGGGATTCGGCCTGGAGTCCCGCCACGCCGACTGGAGCGGAGGCGAGTTCACCGCCGAATCCCGTTCCCATGTCTCCGTCTACCGGCTCCCCGCCGCCGAGCGGTGACCGGCGGGTCTAGTCCTCCTCCCCGCTCAGGGCGCCCGCGGAGGTGAGGGTGGCGGTGTCCGGGGCCGTGTCCGGGGTGGGGGCCGCGGGGACGGGGTGGGCGTCCGCGACGCGCTTCGCGGTGGCGCGGGTGAGGGAGACCGTGGGGGGAGCGGGGGGCGGCGCGAGGGAACGGGCGAGGTCGCGGTCGAGGCGGCGCAGCTGGGACTGCATGTGGGCGGTCAGACGGCCGCGGTAGGCGTGCTCGAAGGTGCGGAGGTCGTCGACCTTGCGCTGGAGCGCGGTGCGCGCGGAGGTCAGCGCGATCATCGCCTGACGGTGCTTCTCGCGGGCCTCGTGCTCGAGGGCCTGGGCGCGCTCGCCGGCGTCGCGGCGCAGGTTCTCCGCCTGGCCGAGGGCCTCACCGACGATCTTGTGGGCTTCGGCGCGGGCTTCGGCGACGGCCTGCTCGGCGGTGCGCTCGGCCAGGGCGAGCAGACGGGCCGTGCTGTCGACGGCGAACCCGGGCTGCTTCTCGGTCGACTCCTCGGCCTCCTCGGCTGCCGCGGGCTCGGCGGCTGCGGCTTCCGCTTCGGCATCGGCCGCGAGGGGGACGGGCTCCGGCTCGGGCACGACTTCGGGCTCCGGCTCGGGCTCGGGTTCAGGTGCGGACGCCACCTCGAGAGCGGGCTCCTCGTGCTGCCGGGCGGCTGCGGACGCGGCGGCGGAGAGCTCGGCGCGCAGATCCTGGTTGATCCGCAGCAGCCGGGTCAGCTCGGCCTGCACCTCGTCCAGGAAGTCGTCGACCTCGCGCTCGTCGTAGGCCTCGCGGAGGCGGACGGTGGTGAACTGCGTCCTGCGCACGTTCTCGGGGGTAATCGGCGTCTGTGCCATCTGCTCACCTCGAGGTGTTCGTCGACAAGTCCTGACCGCATCCGTCAACTCCAGCTTGGGCGGCGGGCCGGGCCGGGGCAGCCCGGGAACACCGCGCGGGCGCGGTGCGGGCGGTGTCACCAGCGCCGATCGTGGGACCCGGGTGAGCGGCGTGGAGGGCGCAACTACGGGCGGCGCAGTGGCAACTGTGATCATGCGCGTCGTCACTGCGCCCGCAGACAGCGTGGATTTCCCTCCGCGCTCGGCGAAAGGGCCGGACGGGTGAATGCGGTCCCCCGGGGCCCGGGTACGGACCGCGCATGGGGACCCGGGCGGGGACGAAGGGGTGTGGTTCGTCCCCCTGGCGATGGACCAGGAGGGGTACGGGGCGCTGCGCGACCTGCCGGTACCAGCGCCCGACGAGGACCGCACCGACCGGCACGCCCACGTCGGCCGGATCCGCGACGAATCGCGCGCCCTGTCGGCCGGCCCCGGGCACTGACCGGAGTCAGCGAGCGCCCCGCTAGGCTCGCGGCGACGTCGGACCAGTTCGTCGGGGGGTGTCGGCCCGCCGGCGGCCCGCGCGGCCCGACCCACCGTCGAAGGGAACGCCATGACGCAGCCCGTCATCATCGGAAGCGAGCGCAGTGAGGTCGGCCTGCCGGCCGGGATGGACGTGCTGCGGCGGGGCGGGACGGCGCTGGACGCCGTGGAGGCGGCGATGCGCCGCTGCGAGGACAACCTCACGGACCACTACGTCGGCACCGGCGGGCTGCCCAACGCGCAGGGCGTCGTCGAGCTGGACGCCTCCGTGATGACGGGCTCGGACCGCAGGTTCGGCGCGGTCGGCGCGCTGCGCGGGTTCCCCAACCCGATCTCGGTGGCGCGCGCGGTGATGGAGCGGCTGCCTCAGCACTGCCTGCTGGTGGGGGAGGGTGCCGCGTTGTTCGCCCGGGAGAACGGGTTCGAGGGCGCCGAACTACTGACCGACGAGTCCCGGGCCATGTGGCGCCAGCAGTTGCTGACCGCCGCCGAGGCGGTCGAGGGGGAGAACACCCCGGCGGTCGACGGTGACCACCGCTACCGCCGGGCGGCGCTGGAGCTGGTGCGGCGGATGGCGCCGCACGAGGGGCCGTGGGGGACGATCAACATCGTCGCGCTCGACGCGCACGGCGAGATGTGCGTGGGCGTCTCGACCTCGGGCTACCCCTTCAAGTACCCGGGACGGGTGGGCGACTCCGCCGTCCCGGGGGCGGGCAACTGGTGCGACCTGCGCGGTGGCGGGGCGGCCTGCACCGGCCGCGGCGAGCTGAGCCTGCGCGGCGGGACGGCGCGTACGGTGGTCGACCTGCTGGCGCTGGGCAAGGAGCCCGCGGACGCGTGCCGGGTCGCCCTGGAGGAGACGGCCGGCCTGCCCGACGAGTTCCGGTCCGAGCTGCGGGCGCTGGCGCTGACGCCGGACGGGCGGCACGGGGGCGCGGCGGGGCAGGAGGGCAGCGTCTACGCGGTGATGACCGATGCCTCCACCGAGCCGGAGCTCCGCCCCCGCACGCTGGTCTGAGGGCCGCCCGGGCCTGGGGCGTGTCGTCACATGCCCTCCCCCGACCTTCGGCCGGGGGTGCCCCCACTCAGCGGCGCCTGGCACGGCACTCCCCCGGCTCCGCTGGGAGGTGCCCCCACGCTGCGTTGTCGAATCGTCTGAGTAGCCCCCTACGAGGACGACTCTCCGCGTTGCGATGCACCGCACCTGGGGGCCCCTCCCAGCGGTAGCTGGGGGAGCCCATGTGACGACACGCCCTACGGCTCGGGCGCGATCAGTTCCCCGCTGGTCGCGTCCCGGATCGTGATCGCCTCCACCGGGCAGGACTCGGCGGCGTCGACCAGGAGCTCGTCCGGTTCGGCCGTCGGGTGCCTGGGGCAGGACTTGCGGTCGCGGAGCTCGAAGTGCTCGGGGGCGATGCCGGCGCAGGAACCGGTGCCGATGCAGGTGTTCCGGTCCACCTCGATCTGCCAGGTCATGGCGCGCCTCCTTCGGGGTCGTCAGGTGTCATCAGGTGCCGTCGGGTGTCGTCAGGCGTCTCGGCTCCGGTCCCAGGTGACCGGCATCCGTTCGGGTCCGCGCAGCGCGACGCCGGACTTCCACACGACGCTCTCCTCCGGCCCGGCCAGGCGCAGTCCGGGCAGCCGGTCGAGCAGGGTGCTCAGCGCCACCTGCAGTTCCATGCGGGCCAGTTGGGCGCCCAGGCAGTGGTGCGGTCCGTGCCCGAAGCCGACGTGGGAGGCCTCCTGACGCAGTACGTCGAGCCGGTCGGGGTCGGTGTAGACCGCCTCGTCGCGGTTGGCCGACACGGGGCAGACCACCACCGCCTCTCCGGCGCGCACGGTGCCGCCGCTGAGTTCGACGTCGTCCAGCGCGTAGCGGGGCATGCCGGCGCCGTTGCCCAGGGGGACGTAGCGCATCAGCTCCTCGACGGCGCCGGGGACGAGGCCGGGGTCGGCGCGCAGCGCCGCGAGCTGCCCGGGGTGGGTGAGCAGGGTATAGACGAAGTTCGGGATCTGCGAGGCGGTGGTCTCGTGGCCGGCGACCAGCAGCGATACCGCCAGGACCTGCAGCTCGCGTTCCGACAGGCGCTCGTCGTTGTCGCGGGCGTCGACCAGCGCGCCGAGGAGGTCCTCGTGCGGCGTGGTGCGCCGTTCGGCGATCAGCCCGGCCATGTAGGCCATCAGGGCGTCCGTGCAGTCCTGGATCTCCTGCGGGGTGTACTTGGTGGTGGACAGCAGCGCGTCGGACCAGGTGCGGAAGTCGGCGCGGTCGGCCAGGGGGACGCCGAGCAGTTCGCAGATGACGGTGACGGGCAGTGGCAGGGCGAAGTCCGCCACGAGATCGGCGGGTGCGCCTCGGGCGGCCATCCCGTCGGCCAGTTCGGCCGCGATCTGCTCGGTGCGGGGCCGCAGGCGCTCGATGTGCCGGGCGGTGAAGGCCTTGGCCACGATCCGCCGCAGCCGGGTGTGGTCCGGCGGGTCGAGGTCGAGGATGCTGCCCTCCAGGCCCCGGTGCGGCCGCAGGCGCGGCTCGTCGCGGTGGACGGCCTCGGCCCGGCTGAACCGGGGGTCGCCCAGGACGGTCCTGACGTCCTCGTACCGGGTGACCAGCCAGGCGGCCTCCCCGTAGGGGAACCGGACCCGGCACAGCGGCTCGTCCTTGCGCAGTCCGGCGAAGGCCGGGTCGACGGTCAGCCGGTCGGCTTCGGTGAAGGGGTAGTTCCGGGGCTCGGTCGCGGCCATGGCGCATGCCTCCAGTGGACTCGGGGGGTCGGGTGCGGCCCTCACGTCGGGCCGGGGGGACGGCGCGGCGCGGCGGGCCGGCCGGCGAGGGCGGGGCGCAGCAGGTGGCACAGGTCGTCGGCGAGGAGTTCCAGCGGGTCGTCGGTGTCGACCGGAAGGCCGCCGGCGATCCAGGCGGTGAGGAACGACCCGGTCTGGAGCACGGCCATCAGGGCGCGCTGCCGTGCCTGCGCGGGGGTGACGCGCCGCCAGCGGCGGGGCGCGGCGGTCAGCAGGGCCACGTAGCGTTCGTGCGCCGCGAGGTAGCGGTCGCGGGCGCTGCCGTCGTCACCGGCGGCCGACGGGGTGGCGGCCAGCAGAACGCGGATGGTCGGCGCGAGGGCCCGCCAGCTCGATGCCGCGTGCTCCAGCCACTCGCGCACGGCGGCGCGGGTCCACTCGGGGACGGCGGCCAGCTCGGCGTAGAGGGCGTCGGTGGCCTGGTACACCCGGTCCGTCAGGGCGGCGGCGATCTCCGCCTTTCCGCGGAAGTGCGCGTACACCGTGGCCCGGGTGACGCCGGCGGCGCGGGCGATGTCCTCCATGGTGGCGGCGACGGACGACTTCGCGGCGAAGACCTCGACCGCACCGTCCAGGACCCGGTTGCGGGTCAGGTCACGCTGCTCGGTGCGCAGGCTCACCCGCGGTGCGCCCACCGCGGTCGCGGATCCGGCACCGGCCGGCCGACGACGTTCCATAGGGAAAGCGTACAAAAGGGAGCGAGTCTATACATTTTGTGTACGGCGGGAGGGGGAGCGAGTGCGGGGGCAGGGCCGTGGCCCGTCAGCCCTGGTTGCGGGGGTGGGCGCGGGCGCCGCGTTCGTTGCCGCGCTTGTAGTTGCCGGTCCAGCGGGCCATGACCAACTGGGCGTCGCCGCGCTCCACCTCGTCCAGGAACCGCTCGGCGCGCTCCCCGCGCAGGACGGCGGCCGTGTGCGCGCCGTGGATGACGACCACGGTGCCGTCGCCGTACCGGCGGTAGGAGAATCCGTGAGGCCGGGGCATGGCGGCGAGCGTAGAGCCGGACCGGGCCGGCGCGACAGCGATTTACGCGGCGTCGCCGGCCGGGAGGTGCGGCCGGCGCACGGCCAGCGCGGCGATGTCGTCCTCGAGCCGCCCGCCGCTGTAGCGGACCAGTTCGTGGTGCAGCCGGTCCAGCAGTTCGCGGGGCGCCGCCGGGCCCTGGCGCAGCAGCCACTCCGGCAGGGGGAAGAACGCCCCGGTGCGGTCGCGGGTCTCGGTGACGCCGTCGGTGTAGAGCAGCAACTGGTCGCCGGAGGCGAAGGCATGGGTGTCGACGAAGTAGTCGTCCCCGATGAGGTCGGCGAGGTTCAGCGGCGGGGAGGCGGCGCTCGGCTCCAGTACCCGGATGCGGCCGGCGTGCACGATGATCGGCGGGGGATGCCCGCAGTTGAGCAGCCGCAGGCGGCCGCCGTCGTGCGGGATCTCGGCGATCACGGCGGTGGCGAAGCGCTCCGGCAGGTCCGGGCCGGGGTAGCCGGAGCTGTGGCGCCCGATGCTCGTCTCCAGGCGGTGGATGATGCCCCGCAGGTCCGGCTCGTCGTACGCCGCCTCCCGGAAGCAGCTGATCACGGCGGAGGCCGCGCCCACGGAGGACAGTCCCTTGCCGCGTACGTCGCCGATCAGCAGCCGCACCCCGTAGGGGGTGTCGACCACCTCGTAGAAGTCGCCGCCGATGCGCGCGTGCTCCTGCGCCGCCAGGTACAGCGACTCGATCTCCATGCCCTGGATGTGCCGCGGCAGCGGCCGCAGCAGTACCGTCTGCGCCGCGTCGGCGACCGTCCGGGCGTGGAAGAGCGCCTCCTCGCGCTGGATCCGTACATGGCTGGCGTAGGCCGCCGCCAAGGTGACCGCGACGATGGCGGCCCCGGTGTACGGGGTTCCCAGGTCCGTGTAGACGAAGCTCAGGCCCACCATGACGAGCAGGCAGAACGCGCCCAGCAGCACGGTCGCCAGCACCGGCCACATCGCGGCGGCCAGGGCGGGGGCCACGGGCAGCAGACGGCTGATCGCGATCTCGCGCGGGGTGGCGAAGGCCAGGGCGGCGATGAGCACCGTCAGGATCACCGGGGCCGGTCGCCCGACCCCCCAGCGGCCGTCGAAGCGGGCACGTCGGCGCCGCAGCCATCCGGACATGATCACGAAGCGCATCATACCGGGGCAAAAGGGATGAAGAACCGGCCCGCCCGGCCGGACGGAGCAGTCGGCCGCCCCGGGGCCGGGCCCCGGGGCGGCCGTGGGTCGCCGGCGGCGGCCGGGCGTACCGGCCCCGGCTCAGTCCTCGCCGCGGCGCCCCGGCAGGACCTGGATCGTGTCGCCGACGGCACGCTCACCGGTCGCGTCGGAGGGGACGTTGGCCAGGACACCGTCGACCACCATCGCCGACGAGCCGCCGCCGTCGAGGTTGAGGGCCTGCACCGCGCCCAGCGACCTCATGAAGCGGGCCGCCTCGCCGAGGGTGAAGCCCTCGCTCACCCCGGGCTGCCGTCCGTCCACCGTCACCAGCAGCAGACGGCCCCGCCGGTCGATGCCGGCCATCGTCCGCGGCTGGCGCACGTTGGACCACGCGAAACCGAACGAGAGGTCCAGCGGGTCCAGGGTGCCCTCGGCGGCGGCGTCGATGTGGACACGGCCGTCCTCCACCAGGGTGGGCGCCGCGCTCACGATGCTGTCGCCGCGGCCGAGCCGGACCTGACGCCCCTCGGCGTCCCGGACGACCTCCTTCACGACCAGCCGCCTGCCGGTCCGCGCGTGCTCGGTCAGCCACGCCGCGGAGGCGCCGGTGCCCTGCAGCACCGTGCCGCGCTCGGGGACGGACCCGCCGCGGGCGCCGGTGGAGAGCACGATCCCGTGCACGTCGAGCACCACCTGCGCGCCGCTGCCCGTGGGCAGCGCCGCACGGAACGCGGGGGTGAACTCCACCAGGTCGTCCGCCAGGGTGCAGGTCGTGTCGTGGCGGGGCTGCTCGGTCGGGACGCCACCGGGACGGCCGCAGTTGCGGGCCTTGCCGGGCAGGCGGTTGATGCCCTGCACCGCGTGGCGGGCGGAGCCGGCCCGCACGATGACCGTCGTGGACAGGTCCGCGATCCGCGGCCGCCGTCCGCCGTCGCCGAGGACCAGCGCCGCCCGCGAGCCGACCGCCATCGACTCCAGCTTGCCGTCCACCGCGGACAGACCCGCGACGGTGCCCTGGACGCCGTCGGAGTCCGAGGTGATGAAGAAGCCGCCGTTGACGCCGAGCAGCGATCCCAGCCGGCCGGCGACCGCCGAGGTCCTCTCCCGGTCGGCGACGTTGCCGCCGTCGCTGACCGCGACCGACCCGCGCAGCCGCGCCGGGTCCACCACGGCAACGTGGATGCGCTCGCCGTCGGCGGCCTGCCGGCCGTCGTAGCCCGTCCACTCCGTCGACGTGCGGAAACCGGCCGCCACGACCGCCGCGTTCGCCGTGCCCGCCTCGGCCTGTGTGGCGTACCGGCCGACCCGGACCTGCCAGCCCATCACGCCGCGCGGAGTGTCGGCGTAGGTGTCCCACTCCACCGCCTCCAGCCGCGGCTCGAGCCCGGCCTCGCGCAGCCGCCCGGCGGTCGCGTCGGCCCAGGCGCGGTCACCCAGCGGGGCCCACGTGGCGGCGCCCGTCAGCCGGTTGACGGCGGGGGCCTGCACGGTCACCGTCCACGCCCCGGCGGCCGACGGGTCCCGCAGCACGCCGCTGCGGACCTCCAGGCCGGGCGCCACCTGCTGCGTCGTCCACGCGATCCCGTGCGTGCCGGAGTCCGCGGGCGACTGCGCCCCCGCGAGGGCCGGCGGGACGACGGCGACCAGCGCCAGGGCGGCGGCGAACACCGCACCCCTTCGCGCGGCCTTCCCCGCCCGGCGTGCCCTGTCGCGCGGTTCGGCGGCTGTGACGGACATGCGTTCTCCTGACGTTCGTCTCCACCGGGCGGTGCGTGGCGCCGCCCGGTCCTTGATCCGTCATCCCAGACCCGCGCGGGGACGGGCAGCCCACGCGGCGACGGACCCGCGGGGAACCCTCGGTGACAACCGGGAGCGGTCACGGCGCAGTTGGCCCCGGCCGCGGCGGCGGGGCCGCCCCGGCCCCCTCCGTGGCACCCGCCCTGGCCCCCTCCGTGGCACCCACCCCGGCCCCGCCCCGGCCCCCTCCGTGGCACCCACCCCGGCCGCGGAGGCGCGGCCCGGGCCAGGTAAGAACGTGCCGTGACCTTCGCACTCTCCGCCCCCCGGCGGTCCTGATGCCCTCGCTCGACCCGGCGCAGTGGGCCGTGGCGCTGCTCGCCCTCTTCCTCGTCGGCTACTCCAAGACCGGGGTGTCCGGGGCGGGGACGGTGGGGGTGGCGCTGTTCGCGCTGGTCCTGCCGGCCAAGCTGTCCACGGGCGTGCTGCTGCCCCTGCTGCTCGTCGGCGACGTGGTCGCCGTGGCCGCCTACCGCCGGCACGCCGACTGGGGCCGGCTGGTCCGGCTCTTCCCATGGGTCGTGGTCGGGGTGCTGCTGGGCGCGGTGGTCGTCGACCGGGTCGACGACGCGCGGATGCGCGAACTGATCGGCGCGCTGCTGCTGTCGATGCTCGCCGTCCACTGGTGGAGCCGGCGCCGGGGCCCGGACGACCCGGTCGCCCAGCACCGGGCCGTCGCCGCGGGCGCCGGGATCCTGGCAGGCTTCGCCACGATGACGGCCAACGCGGCGGGCCCGATCATGGCGCTGTACTTCCTGGCCGTGGGGCTGCCCATGCTGGGCTTCCTCGGCACCAGCGCGTGGTTCTTCCTGCTGCTCAACGCCTTCAAGGTGCCCTTCAGCGCCGCCCTGGGGCTGATCACGCCCGACACCCTCCTCTTCGGCGCGATGGCCGCCCCGGCGGTGCTCGCGGGGGCCGTCGCCGGACGCGCGACCATCAGCCGTATCAGCCCGAAGGTCTTCGAGCGCGTCACGGTCGCCCTGACCCTGCTCGCGGCGATACGGCTCGTCACCCTTTGAACGTGGCCGGGGCGGGGACGGAGGCGTGCGACGGGGTGTGGCGCCTCAGGCGACGATCGCGGCGATGAGGCGCCGGCAGCGCTCAGCCATCTCCTGCGCGGACTCGCCGGGATGGTGGATCCACCAGGTGACCAGGGTGCTGACGGTGCCGGTCCACAGGTGCTTGAGCGCGTCGGAGTCCAGCGGGTCGCCGATCCCGCGGGCGGCGAGGAACTCCGCGCTGCCCGCGGCCGCCAGCCCGTCGATGGCGGCACGGTGGCGCTCGGCCGCCTCGCGCAGCGCACCCGTGGCGGGCAGGGTCCGGTCGTACAGCACGAACCAGGCGTGGCGTTGCCCCTCCAGCGTGCCGAAGATCGCGCCGAGCACGGACAGCGGCGTCCCCAGCGAGGTCGCACCGGGGACCAGCGCGCCGTTGAGCGCGCGGGTCAGCGAGCCGGCGACCCGCTCCAGGGCCGCGGCGTACAGCGCGCCCTTGGACCCGAAGTACTGGTACAGCAGGGGCTTGGTGACCCCGACCCGCTCGGCGACGGCCGCCATCGACGCGCCGCCGTAGCCGCGGCGGCCGAACTCCTCGACGGCCGCGGTGAGCAGTTGCTCCTCGCGCTCGGCGCGGGGTACGCCCTTGGTCCCGGCGGTACGGGTTCGCGCGCTCGTCACGTCCGTGATTGTAGGCAAGGAACTGACCTCATGGTCAGTTCGCCTCCCCAAGGATGTGACCCGGTGGTAATTTACTCGCTGGTCATATCGCAGCGAGGTGAGGGGCGGGACACGCATGACGCACGCCGGAACACGCTCGTGGTGGGGGTGGGGCACCGTCGAGCACGCGGTGCGCGGCGCCGAACGCACCGCGCTGACCGACCGGGTGGCCGGACTGCTCCCGGACGCCGACCTCACCGTCCACCTCCCCCCGGACGTCGCCTCCCTTGCCCTGCCGCCCGTACGGGTCACGGCGCCGCGGTCACTGGCCCACCTGTGCTCCACCACCCCGCACGACCGCGCCGCGCACACCCACGGCAAGGCCTTCCGGGACGTCGTCCGCAACCTCCACGGCGACCTGCGCCACGCCCCCGACCTCGTCGCCCGCCCCCGCACCGAGCAGGACGTCGCCGACCTCCTCGACTGGTGCACCCGCGAGGGGATCGCCGTCATCCCCTTCGGGGGCGGCAGTTCCGTAGTCGGCGGCGTGGAACCCCGCCTCGCCGGCGGCCGGCCGGCGGTGACCCTCGACACGGGGCGCCTCGACCGCGTCCTGGAGGTGGATCCCGTGAGCCGGTCCGCCCGCATCCAGGCCGGTGTGCTCGGCCCGTACCTGGAGGACCAGCTACGGCCCTCCGGACTGACGTTGCGTCACTTCCCGCAGTCGTTCGAGTACTCCACCCTCGGCGGCTGGCTGGCCACCCGGGCGGGCGGACACTACGCCACCCTCTACACCCACATCGACGACCTCACGCAGGCGCTGCGCGTCGTCACGCCGTCCGGCACCGGTGAGTCCGGGCGACTGCCCGCCTCGGGCGCGGGGCCGTCGCCCGACCGGATGTTCCTCGGCTCCGAGGGGATCCTCGGGGTCATCACCGAGGCCTGGATGCGCCTGCAGCGACGCCCCCGGTGGCGCGCGAACGCCTCCGTCCACTTCGCCGACTTCACGGCCGCCGTCACCGCCACCCGCGCCCTGGCGCAGTCCGGGCTCCACCCGTCCAACTGCCGTCTGCTGGACCCCGCCGAGGCGCTCGTCAACGCGGGCGTCACCACCGGCGCCAGCGTCCTGATCCTGGCCTTCGAGTCCGCCGACCACCTGCTGGGGCCCTGGATGGACCGCGCCCTGGAGCTGTGCCGTGACCACGGCGGCCACGTGCCCGCGCCGGCCCGCCACACCGACGCGGGTGCGGACGGCGCCGACCACGCGGGCGGCGGCGCCGGGACCGACCGCTCCTGGCGTTCGTCCTTCCTGCGCATGCCCTACCAGCGCGACGCCCTGGCCCAGCAGTCCCTGGTCGTGGAGACCTTCGAGACCGCCTGCACCTGGGACCGCTTCGAGGAACTCCACGCGGCGGTCACCCACGCCGCGAACGAGGCGATCCGCACCGTCTGCGGCACGGGCGTGGTCACCTGCCGCTTCAGCCATGTCCACCCCGACGGGCCCGCCCCCTACTTCGGGGTCTACGCCGCGGGACGCTGGGGCAGCACGGTGGCCCAGTGGGACGACATCAAGGCCGCCGTCTCCCAGGCCATCGCCGACCACGGCGGCACGATCACCCACCACCACGCGGTCGGCCGCGACCACCGCCCCTGGTACGACACCCAGCGCCCCGGTCCCTTTGCGGCCGCCCTCACCGCCGCCAAGTCCGCCCTCGACCCGGCGGGCATCCTCAACCCGGGCGTCCTGCTGCCCGCGCGTTGAGAGCGGAGGGCCGCTCGCGGGCAGGCTACCTTCAGCCGCCGCAGCCGCGATGGGGGGCCGCCCTGTCACGGTCCCGGTTCGCCCTGTCACCGCTGGCTGAGACCCTGGCGTCGCTGCACGTGCTGGGCGCCGGGTACTGCGACCCGTGGCTGGCCTCCTGGTACGACCGCCACCATGGCGCCTTCCGCGCCGTGCTCGACGCCGACCCCTTCGCGAAGGGCCTGGTGCGGCTGCTGAGGTCCACGAAGTGGATGCCGGCGCACATCGTCCTGCCGCCGGCGGGCGGCATGCGGACCACGATCGACGGCGAACTGGCCGAGGTGGCCCGGGCGCCCGACGCACTGGTGCGCGCCGAGCTGGAGAAGTCGGTGGCGCACAGCTGGGAGGAGCACGACCTCGGCTGGCTGACCGGACGCGACTGGGCCGCCAGGACCGCCGAGCTCTTCCGGCGCACCTGTACCGCGCACGTCGCTGCCGACTGGCCGCGCCGTCGCGCACTGCTGGAGCGGGACGTCACCTACCGGGCCGGGCTGCTCGCCGCCTACGGCTGGCCCCGCGCCCTGGAGCAGATGAACCGGCACAGTGCCTGGGTCGGCGCGGACGCGATTCGCTTCAGCCACCAGGGCTCCCCGGACCGGGTTGTCGGCGACGAGGGCATGCTGTTCGTGCCGGTCGCCGCCGTGTCCCGGGGCACGTGGCTGTGCGAGGCGCCGCCCGCGTCGTACGCGCTGGTCTACCCGGCGCGCGGAGCCGCCGCGAGCGCGGGCCGCAAGGGGCCCGGCCACGCTCTGGGACGCCTCATCGGCACCGGTCGTGCGGCGATCCTCCATGAACTGGAGCGCCCCGCCACCACGAGCGAGCTCGCCGCCCACCTCGGCCTGTCGCTCGGCACCGTCGGCGGCCACCTGGCGGTGCTGCGCGACGCCGGACTGGTCACCGGCACCCGTGTCGACCGCCGCGTGGTCTACCGGCGCACCGCCTCCGGTGACCTCCTCGCCGGAGGCGCGGACGGCTGAACGCAGCACTCCCCAGGCCACGGGGGGAGACCTGGGGAGTGTGCGGAGATCATCGTCCCTCGAACGGCTGTACGTCAAGCCGGTAGTGAGAAAGGGGCGTTGGGCATCGCCGGGTACGCCAACCGATGTTGGGGCGACGACCTCCGGACCGCGCAGGGTTGATACGGTCCAGGTTGCCGGGGGACGGCAACGGCGGGTGCCCGGAGGGAGGCCGGATCATGGGGGGCGTACCGGGGGAGGAGTTCGAGGCGTACGCGCGGATGCTGGACGAGGTCTCGGCGACGGGCCGGAGGCTGAGACGGGACGAACTCGACGCGCTCCGCGCCTCCGGCCGGCGCGCGGGCGGCGGGGGGAGCGGACTGCGCGGCCTCGTCGGCGCGTACGTGGCGGCGACTCGCGACGCGTGGGGCACGCTGCGCGGCGTGGCGGCCGCCGACACCGCCACGGAGGTGCAGCGGGCCGGTGAGGCGGTGCTGACCGCCCTGGACGCCGCGGTGCTCGCGCTCGGCGAGGGCCACCAGCGCGGGCAGCGGCTTCTGGTCCGTCAGGACGAGGCGGCCCGCGGGGAGTTCGTCGACGACCTGCTGTACGGGCGCAGCGACCCGGGACGCCTCGCCGAGCGCGCCGAGCGCTTCGGGCTGCGGCTGGGCCGCGGGCACGCGGTGGCGGTGGCGCGCGGCGAGGACGCCTACGAGGACAGCCAGCCCGTGGTGCGGCGCGTCGAGCGTGAACTGGTGGGCCGCTTCGGCCATCGCGACGTCCTGGTGGCCGGCAAGGACGGCCGGCTGGTGTGCATCGCGCCCGGCGGCGAGCGCGCCGTCTTCGAGGCGTTCGCCGACACGGCGCTGCGCCCCGGCCCCGGGTACGGTGCGGCCCGCCGCGTCGCGGTCGGCCGTACCCACTCCGGTACGAGCGGCATCGTGCGCAGCTACGAGGAGGCCCTCGGGGCGCTGGACGTCGCCGACCGGCTGCGGCTGCATCCCCCCGTGCTGCGGGCCGAGGAACTGCTGGTCTTCCCGGTGCTGATGCGGGACCGGGCCGCCATGGCCGACCTCGTCCACAGTGTTCTGGGGCCGCTGGAGCAGGCGCGGGGCGGGGCCGGACCGCTGCTGGAGACGATCACCGCGCACGCCGAGGCCGGGCACGTCAACGCGGAGGCCGCGCGCCGGCTCGGTGTAGGCGTCAGGACGTTCACGTACCGCCTGGAGCGCATCAAGGTGCTGACCGGCTACGACCCCGGCGACCCGCTGCACCGCTACACCCTGGAGACCGCCGCGATGGGCGCGCGGTTGCTCGGCTGGCCCGACCTGCCGCTCTAGTTCCGGGCGTACCGCCGCCGGCAGGCCGTCAACAAGGCGCCAACAAGGCGTCAACGCTGCCGGGAACCGGCAATGTGCACGGACCGTCCGCCCTGCCATCATCGTCATGGCACCGACAACGGGGCCACCGCACGAAGCGGGGGAGGGCGGGGGCCCTGCCCGTTCGGCTTCGCGCTCGTGAGGCCATCGGGGACCGGGGGAGCGTCCTGACGGGTGGCCTGGACGTCGACGCCCTCGGCGGGGGACACGGGGGCACGGGGGAGAGGGCGTCGACGCCCGTCACGGTGGCTGCGGGGCGGAGGGCTTCGCCGACGCCGCCCGCTACGGGGTTCAGCCCGGCGTGCGGGCGGATGCGCCGGGCCGGGTGTAGGCCTGCCGGGGTGCGAGCGCGTCATGGCCGCCGGCGCAGACGACGACCGCCTCGACGGGCTCGTCGCAGTCGCGGTGGCGGACCTCCAGGGGCGGGCCCTCGGGGTCGGCGGTGTACCGGTCGCCCCACTGCTTGAGGGCGATCATCGCGGGCCACAGGTCCCAGCCCTTGGGCGTGAGCCGGTACTCGTTGCGGGTACGGCTGCCCGGCTCCCGGTACGGGACGGTGTCGAGGATCCCCGCGGCGACCAGCTTGCGCAGCCGGTCGGCCAGCACCGCCTCGGACAGCCCCATGTGCCGGCGGAAGTCGTCGAAGCGGCGCACGCCGTTCATGGCGTCCCGCAGCACCAGCAGCGACCACTTCTCGCCTACGAGGTCGAGGGTGCGCTGCACCGTGCAGTTCTCGGTACTGGTGTCCAGCCAGGTCATGCGGTCATCGTAGGCTGGCTTCGGCATTGACATCCAGATGTGCGGCTGGCTAACTTCGTATGTCAAAGTCAGTCGGTCAGGGAGGGAACGCCCCATGGCGAGGTCGCGCACGTTCGAGTGGGGGGACCCCAAGGTCTCCGCGGCCGCGGTCGGCCGCACCAGCGGTCTTGAGTTCCTGCGCGACGTGCTGGCCGGGCGCCTTCCCGCGCCGCCCATCGCCTCGACCCTCGGCTTCACCCTGGAGGAGGTCGAGGAGGGCCGCGCCGTCTTCGCCATGGAACCGGGGGAGGAGCACTACAACCCCATCGGCAGCGTGCACGGCGGCGTCTACGCCACCCTCCTCGACTCGGCCGCCGGCTGCGCCGTGCAGTCCGTCCTCCCGGAGGGCATGGGCTACACCTCGCTCGACCTGAACCTGAAGTTCCTGCGCCCGATCACCGTCGACACCGGCAAGGTCCGCGCCGTAGGCACCGTCCTCAACCAGGGCCGCCGCACCGCCCTCGCGCAGGCCGAGCTGTTCGACGCCACGGACCGCCTCCTCGCCCACGCCACGAGCAGCTGCATGCTTTTCCCCGTCCCCGCACGCTGAGCGGGCCCGTGCGCGGGCACGGGAGCAGGGTGCCGGGTGCCCCCTGGTCCGACCCGGCATGCGCCCTGACCGCCTCCGCCCGGCGGCGGAACCCTTCCGGGCGGGCCCGCCCCGCGTGAACCGGCCGCGTGCGGTTCCCGCTGCCTGCGCTCACACGTCCGGGCGCGCCTCGCGTGCGGCACCGGCCGACGCCGCCACCACGCACAGCACCGCGATCCACTGCGACACGTGCAGCGACTCCTGGAGCACGACGAGGCCGATGAGGGCCGCCATCGCCGGTTCCAGGCTCATCAGGATGCCGAACACGCGCGGCGGGATCCTGCGCAGTGCCTCCAGGTCCAACGAGTACGGGAGCACCGAGGACAGCAGCGCCACGCCGAGCCCCGCGAGCAGGAACCACGGCTGGACCAGCGCCGTTCCGCCGTCGGCCACGCCGAACGGCACGGTCACCAGAGCGGCGACGGCCATGCCCAGGGCCAGGCCGTTGCCTTCCGTGGTGTGCCGGCCCAGCGCCGCGCCGACCAGGATGTACAGGCCCCAGCACGTTCCCGCCGCGAGGGCCAGCAGGAGGCCGGCGGGGTCGAGTTCACCGCGCCCCTCCGTCAGCAGGACCACACCGCCCGCCGCGAGCACCGCCCAGAAGGCGTCCAGCCACCGCCTCGACCCGGCCAGGGCCACCGCCAGCGGCCCGAGGAACTCGACCGTCACCGCGATCCCCAGCGGGATCCGGGCCAGCGCCAGGTAGAAGCACAGGTTCATCGAGCCGAGGATCACGCCGTAGCCGAGCACCACCGTCCACGCGCGGCGGTTCATGCGCAGTGACGGCCGCCAGAACAGCGTCAGCACCGCCGCCGCGAAGAAGAGCCGCAAGGCGACCGTCCCGAAGCTGCCCACCTCGGTGAACAGGTGCTTGGCCAGTGCCGAGCCCCCCTGCACGCTGACGATGCCGAGCAGTACCAGCGCCGTGGGCGGGATCGCCCCGTAGGCGCGCCCGGCCCGCGCGGTCAGGGAGGGGCGGGGATGCCGGCCCCGTTCGGTGCCGTCGGCGTTCATGGTGGCCACGCGCGGATTGTCGGGCACCGCTCGCCGCGTGGCACATGGTCTTCCGGCGCCGCCGGGTCGCGGAGGCCGACCGCGTCGTGCCGCCAGAACGGCTCGGAGTGGACGAGGGTGCCCGTCATCCAGGGTTCGTACGCGGGGAGCGTCATCGCCCGGAAGGCCGCGTCGGGGATGCGCAGGGACGGCTTGCGGAAGCCGTGGTCACCGGCGGGCAGGAACCCGAGGCGTGCGTAGTAGGCGGGATCGCCCTCGACGAAGACCACGGGCACCGCCCGCGCGGCCAGGGTCCGCAGGCCGTGCCGGACCAACGCTGCGCCGATGCCGGTCCCTTGATGCCCGGGCAGGACGGCCAGCGGGCTGAGCACCCGCACGTCGACCAGCCGCCGCGGGGCGTCGAGCAGGCCGCGGGTGAACATGACGTGCCCGACGACCCGTTCGTCGTGCTCGGCGACCAGCGAGAGTCCGTCGGCGGGCGTGACGCTCCCGCGCAGGGTGTCCACCAGACCGGCCACGGCCGGGCCGTGGCCGCCGAAGGCCCGGAGATGGACGTCCCGCACCGACTCGGCGTCCCCCGGCAGTTCCTCGCGAAGGTCCATGCCCGGAGGGTAGGTTCCCGTCCCGGCCGGCGCACACGGTTTTTGAGCGGGAGGGGCGACCCCGGGGCGCGACCCGTCAATCGACCGGCCGGCGTGCCCGCTGCACCTCCCGGTGGACGGCCCAGGCGTCGGCGACCGGGCCGAGGTGGCCCAGCTTGTCGGGGTTGAGCACCGTGCGGACGGCCTGGACCCTTCCGTCGAGCACGTCGAGGACGAGGGTGTGCAGGACCCTGCCGTCCCGGTCGCGGAAGATCGCCCCGGGCTGGCCGTTGACCTCGCGCGGCTCGAACGTCACGTCGACCCGGCTCAACAGGGGGAAGACCGCGCCCAGTACCCGGGCCACGTTCTCCGCGCCCACGACGGCCCGCGCCAGCTGCGGTGCCCTGCCGCCGCCGTCCCCGACGAGCTGCACGTCGTCGGCGAGCAGTTCCCGCAGCGCGCCGACGTCGCCGTCCTTCAGCGCGTCAAAGAACCGCCGCGCGAGCTCCTGCCGTGCCCTGCGGTCCGCCGCGAACCGCGGCCGCCCGGCCTCCATGTGCCGGCGCGCCCGGACCACCAGCTGACGGCACGCCGCCTCCGAACGCCCCACCGCCTCGGCTACCTCGCCGAAGCCGAAGCCGAACACCTCGCGCAGCACGAACACCGACCGCTCGAGCGGGCTGAGCCGCTCCAGCAGCAGGAGCGCGGCCATCGACACCGAGTCGGCGAGCTCCGCCGACCGTGCCGGATCCTCGTACGGGTCGCTCAGCAGCGGCTCGGGGAACCACGGCCCGACGTACTCCTCCCGCCGCACCCGCGCGGAGCGCAGCACGTCGATCGAGACGCGTGTCACCGCGGCCGACAGGAACGCCTTCGTCGACACCGGCCGGGTCGACGAGGCGTCGAAGCGCAGCCACGTCTCCTGCACCGCGTCCTCGGCCTCGCCCACGCTGCCCAGGATCCGGTACGCGATCGAGAACAGCAGCGGCCGCAGCTCCTCGAAGTCCTCCACCTTGCTCACGCCCCACCCCCTTCCCCCGGTCCCGGTCAGTGGAACCGGCCGGGCTCGTAGTCACCCGCCGGCTGCCGGGCGATGACGTTCAGCCGGTTCACCGCGTTCATGAAGGAGACCAGGAGGACCAGGGTGGTGAGCTGCTCGCCGTCGAAGTGCCGGGCGGCCCGAGCCCACACCTCGTCGCGGACCCCGGCGCCCGCGTCCGCGATCCGGGTGCCCTCCTCCGCCAGTTCCAGCGCGGCACGCTCGGCCTCGGTGAAGACGGTGGCCTCCCGCCACGCCGCGACCAGATGCAGCCGTACCGCGGTCTCGCCCGCTGCGGCGGCCTCCTTGGTGTGCATGTCGAGGCAGGCGGCGCACCCGTTGATCTGGCTGACCCTCAGCGCGACGAGCTCCTGCGTCGCGGCGGGCAGGGACGACTCCTTGAAGGCCCGGCCCACCGCCATGAAGTGCTTGAGGGCCCGGCCCGCGGTCGGGTCGGCGAAGTAGTCGAGTCGCGCGTCCATGGTGTGCTCCTCAGGTGTCGTGCCCGGCGTCGTCCGGCGTCGTCCGGCGTCGCGCGCGGCGTCCGTGGCCGTCCACGGACTCACCCCCTGGGACGAGGCAGCCCGCGGCCCTGTGACACGGCCTGGTGTGAGCTGCGTCTCCAAGCTGAGTAGGCGTACTCATGCGCCCTCGTGCCGCACCTCGCGACCCTGGGGGCATGACAGACCTCACCGTCCCCGTCCGGCGTTTCGGCCTGCCCGTGGCGGCCGCCGCCTTCGCGCTCGCCGCCCTGGTGGTGTCCGGGATCCAGCCCCGTGACCGCGGCACATGGGTGCTGGAGACCTTCTGGATCATGATCGGGCTGCCGCTCGCGGTCGCCCTGCGCCGCAGGTTCCCGCTGACCGGGCTGCTGTGCGCGCTGCTCGCCCTGCACGCCCTGGTCCTGTCGGTGGGGGGGGCACTACACCTACGCCCAGGTGCCGTTCGGGGAGTGGCTGCGCGACACCCTGGACCTGTCGCGCAACCCCTACGACCGGATCGGCCACCTCATGCAGGGCTTCGTGCCCGCCGTGCTGGTCCGCGAGGTCCTCGTCCGCACCTCGCCGCTGCGCGGCAGCAGGTGGCTCGCGCCGCTGACCGTGTGCGCCTGCATGGCCTTCAGCGCGTTCTTCGAACTGCTGGAGTGGTGGGCCGCGTTGATCGGCGGCGACGCCGCGGACGCATTCCTCGCCACGCAGGGGGACGTCTGGGACACCCAGTGGGACATGTTCTGCGCCCTGGTCGGTTCCGTGCTGGCGCTGCTCCTGCTCGGCAGGGTGCACGACCGGCAGCTGGACCTCCTCGAGCCGCGCGGCGACCGGTAGCGGGCCGAGGCGGAAGCGGGACCGCCACGGCCCGGCCACGGGTCGTCGTTCACACGAGCGGCTGGCCGCCGTCGACCGCGAGGGAGACCCCGGTCATGAACGTGTTCGTCATCGCGAACACCACGGCCTGGGCGACGTCTTGCGGCGTGCCGATCCGCCGCGCGGGACTGCTCCCGGACAGGCGGGCGAAGAGCTCCGACTTGCCCGCGTCGCCCAGTCCGTCCCATGCGCCGGTGTCGATGGTGCCGGGCGACACGGCGTTGACGCGGATCGGGGCGAGTTCGACGGCCAGCGACCGGGTGACGGTGTTCACCGAGCCGTTCGTCGCGGCGACGGCGAGGAAGCCCGGGTCGGGTTCGAGGGCCGCCACGCCCGAGAACAGGACGAAGGAGCCGTCCGCGGGCATGCGCGGGGCGAAGTGCTTGGCGAGCATGATCGGCCCGACCACCTTGGTGTGGAAGGAGAGGATGATCGCCTCCGGTGCCAGTTCCGACACCTTCCCGCGGGCCCGGGCGGACGCCGTGGAGACCACGTGGTCGACGCCGCCGAGGTCCTCGGCGAGCGCCGCGATCGAGGCCTCGTCGGTGAGGTCGACCCGTCGTACGGCGACGTCCGTGCCCCGGTAGGCGTCCTCCAGGTCTCCCGGCGTCCGTCCGGCGGCGACGACCCGGGCGCCCTCGGCGAGCGCCGCGTCGACGACCGCCCGGGCGATGCCGCTGCCGCGGCCCACGACCAGGACCGTCCGGTCCTGCAGAGAAGCTGACATGGGACTCTCCCTCGATCTCGTCACGTGCGTCGGTGCGCGGCCGTCAGCGGCGGCGTACTTCGTCGGTGTCCAGGCCACGGTCGACGCCGTGCGGAAGGACCTGCTGGCCCGGCTCCGGTTCCAGCCGCCTGCCGTCGAGGGTGACCTCGACCTTGTCCGGCTCGAAGGAGACCAGGTCGTCGACGCGGCCGACCTCCGGGTAGGCGTCGCGGTACGACCACGCCGCCTTCCGGACGCCGCCGATGTCGTAGTACTCGGCGATCCCCTTGTAGGGGCAGAAGGTCCGGTCCTCGACGGGGGTCAGCGCCGTCCGGTCGACGTTCGCGCGCGGCACGTACCACCGGGGCGCGAAACCCGACTCGTACAGCACCACGGGGTGTTCGGAGCGGGCCACGACACGGCCCTGGGAGCGGACCTCCAGCACGCGGGAGGTGCCGCGGATGTCGATGCGGTGGTAGGCGTCGGCGGCGTGGCCGAGGATGCGGTCGTCCTCCTCGTAGAAGGCGTCCATCGCCCGCCAGGCGAAGGCGATCCGTCCCCGGAGGTCGGCCGCGTGGTCCGGGAGGGCGACCAGTTCCCAGGCGGCGCGCTCGGTCGTCCGGCCGCCGGCCCGCACGGCGAACCAGGCGGTGTCGCCGAGGTCGTTGTGCCGCGTGACGCGGTCCCCGGCGACCAGCGCCTCCGGCAGGATGTCGGGGCGCGGGAAGTACGCGACGGGGTAGCGGCCCGGCTCGTGGAGAAGCACCACGTCCTCACTGTCGGCGATCCACTCGCCCGCGAAGCGGACCCTCATGCGGCGTCGCAGGCGCTCGGCGAACAGCATCCGCTCGGGGAGCGGATCGGGGAGCAGGAAGTGCCCGATCCGGGTGGTGGAAAGCGGCCCCTGCTGCCAGGACAGTCCCATGGCTCTTCCTTCCTCGTGGGCCGTTTTCTCATGCTCTTCTTGACGCTAGAACCGTTAGTGGTGCGGAACAAGTGATCGATGATTCGTCTTTTGGATACGACCGAGCGGTAAATCGACGGTCAGGCATTCTGCCGGGCCTCCGCGGGCCTCCGCCGGTCTGTCGCCGGGGCTGGATCGCCGACGTTCTAATGGATACCTTTGACGCGTGGGCGTTCAGGTGGGGATCGAGGAGCTGCAGGCCGCGGGCTTCCCCATGGGCGGGGAGCCCCTGGTCGTGCTGGACCTCGCCGACACCGTCATGACCGCGCGCCGCCCGTTCGTCGACCTGCTCGACTCCCCGGCCGCTGCCGCCGCGTGGTGGCGGATCCAGGCGAAGAGGCTCCCACCGGGACCGGCCCCCGATCCGGTGGCGACACGCAGGCTCCGCGCGGCCGTCCGGGAGGCGCTGGACGCCCATCTGGAGGGCCGACCCGTCGACCCCGCCGCGGTGGAGGACATCAACGCCGCGGCCTCCTCCGCGCCCGTCAGCCCCCGGCTCGTCGTCACCCCCGAGGGCCTGCGGGAGACCTCCCGGCGGCACACCGAGTACGGAGGGAACGCCGCCCTCGCCGTGATCGCGGCCGAGGCCGTCGCGCTGCTCGGCAGTCCCGGTCGGCTGGGGCTCCTGCGGCGCTGCGCCAACCCGGAGTGCTCGATGCTGTTCCTGGCGGGGAACAGCCGCCGCAAGTGGTGCACCGGCAACATCTGCGGGAACCGGACGCGCGTGGCCCGCCACTACCGACGCCGCCGCGCCGGTGGCACCGCGCCCGGTTGAGCCGCCGGCTGCCGGCAGGGCGCCCCGGCGGGGTCACGCGGCTCAGGTCAGGACCCGGCCGAGGAAGCCCCGGATGTGCTCCGTGACCGTCTCCAGGTGGCTCTCCAGCGCGAAGTGCCCCGACTCCACCAGGTGGACCTCGGCGTCCGGCAGGTCCCTCCGGAAGGCGCGGGCACCGTCGGGTCCGAAGATCTCGTCACGCTCGCCCCACACCGCCAGCAGCGGGACCCGGGAGCTCCTGAAGTACTCGTGGACCGCCGGGTACGCGTCGATGTTGCGCGGGTAGTCGCGGAACAGGCTCAGCTGGATCTCGGCGTTGCCCGGGCGGTCCAGCAGCGCCTGGTCGTGGACCCAGTTGTCGGGGCTGACCAGGCTCGGGTCGTCCACCCCGTTCAGATACTGCCAGCGTGTGACCTCGAGGGTGAGCGCCGCGCGCACCGCGGCCTCGGTCTCGGGGTTCGGGTCCTCGGCGTAGGCGAACAGGCCGTCCCAGAAAGGCCTCGCGAAGCCCTCCGTGTACGCGTTGCCGCTCTGGCTGACGATCGCGGTGATCCGCCGCGGGTCCGCCAGCGCCAGCCGCCATCCGATGGGGGCCCCGTAGTCCTGGACGTACATGGCGAAGCGGTCCACGCCGAGCTGTTCGAGCAGGCCGGAGGTGACCTTCGTGAGGGCGTCGAAGGTGTACGGGAAGTCCGTCACCGCCGGCATGGCCGACTGGCCGAAGCCGATGTGGTCGGGGGCGATCACCCGGTAGCGGTCGGCGAGGGCGGGGATCAGGTTCCGGAACATGTGAGAGCTCGTCGGGAAGCCGTGGAGCAGCAGCAGGACGGGGGCCCGGGGGTCACCGGCCTCCCGGTGGAAGACCTCCAGGCCGTCGACCTCGTCGGTGCGGTAGTGGACGGTGCCGGTCATCTCGGGCCTCCTCGGGCGATGTGATCGGGTTGTCTGTCCGGTGACCACCTGCGGACCGCCGAGCCGCGCGGGCCTAAGCGGTCGGGAGGGCGGCGGCCGTGTTGACCTCGGGGAGCCCCCGGCCGCGCAGGTCGGCGACGAACCGCCGGACCAGGGCGTCCGAGGGCGTGAGCGTGAGTGCCACGATCTCGCGGTGGACACGGGGCTCCAGTCGCCGGACGACCGCCGCCGGGCGACCCGCCAGGGCGGAGACCGGCACCAGGGTCACCCCCATGCCCGCGCCCGCGAGCTGGGCGGCGGTGCGCGGGCTGCGGGTGCGCAGTACGGGGCTGAGGCTGACCTGGTGCGCCGCGGCGAACCGGTCCACCCAGACCGCCATCCCGTTGTCCGGGTCGTAGTGCACGAAGGGCTCGTCGGCGAGTTCCTCGACCGCGACCGACACCCGCGAGGCGAACGGATGGGAGGCGAAGGTGACCACCACGATCTCCTCCCGTCCCAGCGTTTCGACATGGGCCGTGGTCGCGGTGGGTTCCGGGCCCACGACCAGGTCGGTGGCGCCGTTCATCAGGTGCTCCACCATGCGGTCGGCGCTGGTGAACTCCGCCAGTTCCAGCCGTACCCCGGGGCGGCGCGCGTGCCAGCGCCGCAGCACCGGCACCAGGAGCCACGCGGTCATGGTCTCCGCGCAGGCGATCCGCAGCCGCCCGTCGTCGCCCGCGCCGACCTGCCGTCCGACGCGGACGGCCCGGGCCGCGGCGTCCAGCGCGATCCGGGCCTCCTCGGCCGCGGCGCGTCCGGCCGCCGTCACCCGCACACCGCGGGCCAGCCGCTCGACGACGGGGGTGCCGAGTTCCCGCTCCAGCGCCGCCACCTGGTGGGAGAGCGCCGGCTGGGACATGTGCAGGGAGGCCGCGGCCCGGGTGACCGAACCCTCGTCGACCAGGGCCACCAGGCACTCCAGTGCCCGCAGTGTCGCCATACGTAAAATCTATCCGAACTGTTCGAAACGTACATAAGCCGAAAACGACCCCCGTGTGACGGCGGGCCCCCGTGGCGTCCTGTGGGCGCGCACGAGCCTCCGCAGGGACGCCGCCGGCTCCCAGCGGCTCATGCCGCTCGGCGGAAACCTCGCTCCTGCACCACCCAGGTGTTGCCGTCCGGGTCGGCGAAGCCGACGAAGCTGGCGTAATCACGGCGCTCCGGGTCCACCCCGGGCCGGAAACCGCCCCGCCATTCCCCGACCGGCCATTTGTGCCGCACCTCGCCGACGGCGACGCCCCGCTCCGCCAGATCCCGGCGCGCCCGCTCGACGTCGTCGACGACCGGATGCAGGTTGCGCAGCGACCCCGGGACGTTATCGGTGAGGCCGACGCCGATCTGCACCGAGCACGCCGACCCCGGCGGTGTCAGCTGCACGACGCGGAAGCCGTCGGCAGGCGCGTGGTCGACGTCGAGGGCGAACCCGGCGCGCTCCGTGTAGAACGCCGACGACCGGTCGACGTCGGCCACCGGGACGATGACGACCTCAAGGCTGTAGTCCATCTCTCCATCTTTGATCAACACCCCGGGAATCCGCGACCGATGGGGCATGCGCGGCTCGAATGGCCAACGAAGGAAGAGGGAATCCCGCACCCGAGCAAACGCACCGCCGCGCCGTGCCCCCGGCGCCGCCGCGGCCGACATGCTGTGCGACCTCTGATCGGCCCCGCACCCCGGTCCATAGGATCGCATCATGGCAAACCCGCCGGATCGTGACGTTCCGTCAAGCCCGGCCGCCGACGACGGCATGCGCCTGTCGGGCACCAGCCGGGTCGAGGGCTTCAGCGACGCCGTGTTCGCCATCGTGATCACGCTGCTCGTCCTCGACCTCTACGATCCGCACCACGGGCCCGGCGAGCTCGTGCCGGGGCTCGTCGCCGCGTGGCCCGCCTAGGTGGCGTTCCTCGTCTCGTTCGTCTACGTCGGCGTGATCTGGCTCAACCACCACGGGCTGTTCCGCCGCATCCGGCGCATGGACGTCGGCCTGCTGTGGATCAACCTCGCCATCCTCTTCAGAGCCGTCATCGTGCCGTTCCCCACCGCGGTGCTGGGGGACGCCCTCGGCGATGAGGGGAACCCTCACGGGCAGCGCGTCGCGGTGGTGCTGTACGCGCTGGTCGCGGCCGTCATGTCGGCTCCGTGGTGGGGGGTGTTCATCTATCTGCGGGACCGTCCGGAGCTGCTGCAGCCCGGGGTGTCGCCCCGTTACCTCCGGACGCAGCGGATCCGGCCGCTGACCGGTCTCGCCATGTACGTGGTCTGCGGCATCGGCGGCTGGTTCATCGCCCCCGTAGTGGGAGTGGTCTGCATCGCCGTGGTGATCCTCTACCACGCCCTCACCTGCGAGGGCCTCCACGAGGGTCCCCTCGGCAGGCTCCTCGGGGCGGCCGGGCGGCGGTGAGCCGCGGCGGACCCACGGCCGCGCCCCCGGTCGGACCGGGGTCCGGCCGGGGGCGCGGCGCCCGCGGCTACACCCACCTGCAGGTGAGCCACTTCTCGGGGTCGTAGAGGTCCTGCGACGGGTAGCGTTCGACTATGGGGACCACTTCGGTGGTGTCCTCCGGCCGGACGCGTGCGGGCAGGGCGCCGAAGCGGGCCTGCCGCGTCGCCGCGCCGCTGTCCGCGGCCACGACCACCTTCACGACCTTGACCGCATTCTGCGTGTTCGGCATGCCGGTCCTCTCTCTCGCTGCGTCGTCCTCAGAAGACCTGGAGGAAACACCCGCAGGCGACGGTGACGATGGCCACGGCCACCGTGGCCACTTTCATGACGTTGAGCACCTTCACGGGAATCCTCCGGTGGGGGATCGGCGGAGTCGGATACCACCGCGGCTGATGCCGACGGTCGCACAGCCATCGTCACCTGTCAAGCAGGTGACGATCTTCCGGCCGGGGACGGCCCCCGCGACACGACGCGGACGTCACGGCCGGTAGACCGACTGCGACTGCTGGTACGCCTGGAATCCCTCCGGGCCAGTTCCCGTCCGGGGCCGCTGGACTTCACACCCCCGTACGGGGAGCCGATGTCCGGCACGTATCCGTTCATTCGACGGTGCCGCTGCGGATGCGCCGTGCGACCCTCGTGCCGTGCTCGGGGTCGGCGTTCCGCCCGCGGGCCGCTGACCCAGTGCCGTCGCGCGCCCGAGCCGCCTGCAAACGCCGGCGGGCGGGACCGCTGCTCGCGGTCCCGCCCGCCGGGTGGTGCGCCGGTGCGTCAGCGCAGACCGAACGCCCGGGTGATCGTCTGCGAGACGGTGTTGCCCGCGTCGTCCCGGGCGGTGACCCGGAGCGTGGCGAAGCCCGCGGACTTCGGGGCACGCAGATCCGTCCGCCAGCCGTCACCGCGGCGGTCGAGGCCGGCCCGCTGCCAGGTCTTCCCGTCGTCGTAGGAGACCTCGAGCGAGGGCTTCCCGATGGCGGCGGTCGTGCCGGGCAGGTGCGAGGCGGTCACCGTCAGCCCGGCGTGCCGGTCGGCCCGGCCGGCCTTGTCGGTGTCCACGCCGTAGTCGAGCTGGATCAGCGGCAGGGACACCGCCGACTCGCTGCCCGTGACCGCGGAGGTGAAGTTCCACTCCGTCAGCGTGTGCGTCGAGTACGGGGCTTTCCATTCCGCACGGTCGTTGTCGACCACCAGCCGGTAGGGCAGCCGCTCCGGGGCGAGCCCCGTGACGGGCAGGTACTCGGCGTTGCCCCAGTCGAGCTGCCGGTCGCCCTGGTAGAGCGACATCCAGTCCTTCACCTTGAAGTTGGCGTAGGCCTCGCCGACGTGGCCCGAGCCCGAGTCGCCCCAGCCGGGGGCCGGGATGTACACCCCGTCGAGGTAGCGGACCGGCTGGTAGCCGATCGGGCCCATCCGGGGCCGCTGGATCGGGCCGAACCAGCTGACCTCGGCGGTCTTCCCGGCTGGGTAGCGCAGAAGGTCCATCGAGTGCTGCCCCGTCTCGCCCGCGATGAAGGCGTCGTCCAGCCAACTGGCTTCTGCGGTGACCCAGTCGGTCCGGTCGCCCTGGGCGGGAGCGGTGAGCTGGTTGCCGACGACCCAGCCGCGCCAGACGTCGGGGCGGAACTCCAGCGCCTTGCCCTGACGGTGGTTGCGGAAGGAGACGTCGACCTTGCCCAGGTCGCGCCGGGTGACGCGCCAGGTCGGATCCGCCGGTACCGCGCCCGACCAGTGGTGCACCACGTCGTAGACGTAGTCGGTCGTGGGGTTGGAGGTGACCTTCAGCCTGACCGTGCCGCGCCCGAGCGCTGCGATCAGGTCGGCGCCCTGGTCGGCGTCGAGGGTCGCCACCGTCAGCGGCGCCGGGCTCTCCGGGCTCCACGGGGACTCGTCCCACGGCTGCAGCCGGCCGATGCCGTCGTTGACGACGACGAGCACCTGCGCGCCCGCCGCCGCGGCGGCCTCCGCCTGTGCCTGGATTCCGGCCGGGTCGCCGCCCCGCACCACCACGGCCTTGCCGCGCGGCTTGTGGCGGGCCAGTTCGGCGGCCGTGCCCTCACCGGCGTAGACCGCCGTGAGCGTGCGGGTGCCGGCGGGCAGCGGCTCGGCCCCGCGCTTGACCAGCGGGTCGGCGTAGGTCTTCGTCGCCGTGCCCACCGTCAGCGCCGGCTGCTCCAGACGGAAGCGGGCACCGAACTCGAACTCGCCGTCGGTCACCTTCTTGCCGGTCGGGAGTGCCCAGATGCTGTCGTACGTCTCGTTGGGCAGCATCGAGGACTCGACCAGACTGTCGCCGAACGAGCGGTGGACGTCCAGGCGCGGGGCGACAGCGGTGGTCTGCTGCGGGGCGCGCGCCAGGATCTGGCGCATCCTGCGGCCGTCGAGGGTGACGGTGCGGTCCTGGTCCAGGCTCACGTCGTTGAAGGCCAGCAGCGCCATGCCCAGGGAGTGCGGGCCGTTGGCCCCCTGGACGTCCGCGGTGAGCCACCCGCTGTAGGTGCCGACGGGCAGCCGCGCGGTGCCGGTGCCCGACTCGTCGAGGTCGATCGTCGTGAACAGGCCCTCGGCGGTGAGCATGACCCGGCCCGCCAGGGGCTTGCCCGAGCGGTCCTTGGCGTTGACCGTCAGCGTCTGCCGGCGGCCCTCCTTGGCGGCGCCGATCAGGGTCCGGGCCCGGACGGTTCCGGTGCCGTCCGTGCCGGTGATCATGCCGCTGACCGACTGGTCGAGCGGCAGCCGGTCCAGCTCGGCGGTCAGGGACACCGTGGCGGTGCCGTGCGCCGGGATGGTGACCCTGTCCTCGGAGAGCGTGAACAGCCCTGCAGGGGCCTTCGAGTCGATCGCCAGGTCCAGGCCGACCGGTGCGCCGCCGGTGTTGGTGTACGTCACCTTCTGGACGTCGGTCTCGCCCGACTTCTGGGGCCAGGCGTAGAAGCCGGAGAAGGCGCTGACGGTCGCGAAGACCGACGTGCGGACGGCGGCCGGCGCGTCCAGCCGGCCCGCGCCCGCCTCGTAGGGGGAGTACGACGGGGTGGCCTTGGCGCTGCTGACCAGCGCCTCCTTCAACTGCGGGCCCGTCCAGTCCGGGTGGGCGGCGGCCAGCAGCGCGGCGGCGCCCGCGACGTGCGGCGTCGCCATCGAAGTGCCGCTCATCGTCGTGTAGTAGCCCGAGCCCCGCTTGTAGTGGGAGCGGGCCGCCAGGATGTCGACGCCGGGCGCGGTGATCTCCGGCTTCAGCCCGGCGTCGCCGTCACGCGGGCCGGTGCTGGAGAAGTCGGCCAGCCGGTCCGCGGAGTCCACGGCGCCGACGGTCAGTGCGGAATCGGCCGCGCCGGGGCTGCCGATGGAGTGCGGGCCGCTGTTGCCCGCCGCGATGACGAACAGCGCGCCGGTCTCGCGGCTGAGCCGGTCGACCGCCTGGCTCATCGGGTCGGTGTGGTCACCGCCGCCGCCCAGGCTCATGCTGATGATCCTGGCCTTCTGGTCCTGGGCCGCCCACTCCATGCCGGCGATGATCCAGGACTCCTGGCCGCTGCCCTCGCTGTTGAGCACCTTGCCGATGTCCAGGCGGACACCGGGGGCGACGCCCCGCTCCTTGCCGTCCGACGCGCTGCCCGTACCGGCGATCGTCGAGGCGACGTGCGTGCCGTGACCCTGGTAGTCGAGGGTGTCCGGCTCGTCCGGGATGAAGCTGGCGCTGGTGTCGATCCGGTCGGCGAGGTCGGGGTGTTCGGCGTCCACGCCGGTGTCGAGCACCGCGACCTTGACGCCCTCTCCGGTGTTGCCCTGCGCCCACACCTCCGGCGCGCCGATCTGCGCCGTGGAGTCGGCCAGGTCGGCCTTCACCTTGCCGTCGAGCCAGATCTTGGCGATTCCGCCCGCGAAGGAGGGCTTCGCCGAGCGGGCCGCGGCACCGGAACCCCCGGTGAGCGCGGACCAGAACTTCGAGGCCTGCGCGCGGTCCTGGGTGACGGCCGCGCCCTGGACGCTGTCCAGCCGGCGGACGACCTTCGAGCCGGCCATGGCCGGCAGGGTCCGGGACCGGGCCGCTGAGTCGGTGTAGCCGACGATGAGGGGCAGGCGGGCGGAGTGCGCGTCGTCGTAACCCTCGGCGATCAGCTTCGTCACGTTGAACAATTGCTTGTCCAGCGTGCCGGCGCCGACGAAGGGCAGGGCCGCGTCGGGGTAGACGTACGTGGCGCCGTCGACGACGGCGCGGTGGAAACCGGTGGTGGTCCCGTTCACGCCCTCGAAGGACCGGATGGCGGTGCCGTCGGGTGCGGTGCCGATGGTGACCTTGTCACCGGTGATCAGGGTGACGGTGTGCGTGCCGCCGTCGCCGGGCGGGCGTTGTGCGGCACCGGCGGCGGGCCCGCGACCGGCGTGGTCCGCGGATACGGCGGCCGTGGCCGGTATGACCCCGAGTGCCAGGGCGGCGACCACGCCGAGCGCGATCGCCCCGGGCCTGGGCCGGGGGATGTGAACCGTGGGCAAGGAAACTCCTCAAGCCATGTGAAGAGTGGACGGCCCTTGATCTTGGAGGCGGCCGCGTCCCGCGCTCAAGGGAATCCAGGCGTCGCTCTTGTGCCATGGCACAGTTGTGTCATCACGGGACCGCCCGAACGGCGTCGTGTGCCGACAAGACCCGCTATGGCCGGGAGTTCGGGGACACGGCGAGACCAGGATGCGGCCGGTAGGCGTCCGCGGGCAGCATGGTGCGGTGCCGGATCCTGTGGGACGACGTCCAGGACCTCTTCGACCCCGACCTGACGGGGGCTCTGCCGGACGTCGTCCACGTGCCCGGAACCACGGCCGAGGACTGGCAGGCGGTGTTCAATCTCGTCCGGTCGCGCGGATGGGCGCGGACGTACTTGGAGGGAGGCGTCGCCGGACGGCTGCCCCGGGCCGCCGAGGCCCTGGAACGTCAGGAGGGCGCGGAGACGGCGATGTTGCATGTCTCGTCGGTTCCCGGTGTGCTTGCGGTCTTCCAGCTCCTCTCGGCCGGCGAAGTCGGCTTTGACGTCGGCCTCCGCGAACTGCGGGGTCGAAGGGGCATGGACGTCCTGTGCGCCTTTCTCCGGGCCATCGGCCGCCGCCCGCGTGCTGCTGCTGGTGGACCCCCGATCCGGGCGGCAGCAGAGGCGTCGTCACGTGTGCTGTGAGGGACGGGGGTTCGTCGTCACCAGTCGCGGGCCGCGGCCAGCAGCCGTTCACGCACGGCGGTGACGGGCGCGCGGGCGGGCGCGCCCGCCCGGGCGACCAGGAAGCCGGTGTTGATCGGCGGATCCTCCGGCGTCAGCAACTCCACGAGCGCGCCGGACGCCAGCTCCGCCTCGCACAGATAGCGGGGGAGCACCGTCACGCCCGCGCCGGCGGCGACGGCGCCGAGCACGCCGCGCAGGTCGGGGACGACGACGGCGGGCCGGGCGCTCAGGCGGGTGCGGAAGACGTGGCGCCAGTAGCGGCGCAGGATCGGCAGGTCCTCCGCGTACGCCACCAGCGGGACCTCGCGCAGCGGGCCCGGGTCGTCGCAGGTGAGCGGCCCGATCCCGGCGGCCCATTCCGGCGTCGCCACCAGTACGAACTCCTCGTCCATCAGCGGCACCGCGGCCAGGGAACGGCCGCGCGGGCGCACCGCCGACAGGACGAGGTCGAATCGGCCGCCGTGCAGGCCCTCGAGCAGGTCGTCGGCGAGGCCGGTGGTGACGCGCAGCAGCACGCCCCCGGCCGCCAGCGGCGCGAGGACGGGCAGCGCCCGGACGGACAGCATCTCCGCGGGCCCCGCCAGGTGCACGGGTTCCGGGGGCGCATCCGGGCCCGGGCGTCCGCGGCCGGCGACCTCGGCCAGCGCGTCCAGCGGTCCGGCGATCCGCCCGGCCAGTTCGTCGGCCACCGAAGTGGCGGCCACGCCCCGCGGGAGCCGCTCGAAGAGCTGCCGGTCGAGCTGCTGCTCCAGGGCGCGCACCTGCGCGGTCACGGTGGGTTGCGAGATGCGCAGCGTTCGCGCGGCGGTGGTGAGCGAACGGGCCCGGTAGACCGCGAGGAACGTGCGCAGCAGCCCCAGGTCCAGTGGGGCGCCGGGAGGCGGGGCGGGGACCGAGCCGTCGTCCGGCCGGATACCCTTGCCATCGGCATTCTGATGAGCCATGTCGACGATCCTATTGGTAGGCCGATGGATGTGCGACCTAGGGTCGGGAACGTTCCGCCGCAGGTCAACGGGCGGATCGTCACCCCCGGCTCCACCGGGCGGCACCCGCCGTGCGCCCGAACCGAAAGGTGTACGACATGCCACGATCCTCATCACCGGCGCGTCCGACGGGCTCGGCCGCGCCCTCGCGGAGGACCTCGCCGCCGACGGCGGGCACACCCTGCTGCTGCACGGCCGCGACCCCGAGCGCCTCGCCGAGGCCGCGGCGGCCACCGGCGGCGAGCCCTACCGGGCCGACCTGTCCTCACTTGCCGAAGTCCGGCGCCTGGCCGCCGGCATCGCCGCACGGCACGACCGGCTGGACGTGCTCGTCAACAACGCCGGTGTCGGCTTCCACGCCGAGGGCACCCGGCGCCAGACGTCCGCCGACGGACACGAACTGCGCCTCGCCGTCAACTACCCGGCACCGGTGGTGCTGACCCGGGAACTCCTCCCGCTGCTCCACCGCGCGGCGCCCTCCCGGATCGTGAACGTCGCCTCCATCGGTCAGCAGCCGCTCGACCTCGACGACCCCGAGCTCACCCGCGGTTACACCGACGTCGCCGCCTACTGCCGGTCCAAGCTGGCGCTCATCTGCCACAGCCTTGACCTCGCCGGGGAACTCTCCGGCACCGGCATCACCGTCAACAGCGTCCACCCGGCGACCTACATGCCCACCGCCATGTCGCGGCGCTCGGGGATGGAGGTGGTCGACTCCCTGGAGCAGGGCGTCGCCGCCACCCGGCGCCTGGTCGACGCGCCGGAGACGGCGGGCGTCACCGGTCGGTACTTCGAGGGCGGGAAGGAGGCCCGGGCGGCCGCCGAGGCCTACGACGCGGAGTACCGGAAGCGCCTCGCCGAGGTCACCGCCTCACTGCTCTGAAACGGCGGAGCCGAGTCAGCAGCGCAGCTTGGCGTCCGCTCTGTGGATGTGCAGGAAGCAGTCGCGCCACACGCGCAGGGAGGGCTCTCGACCCTCCGCGTCCTCGAGGGTGAGCTCCATTTCCCGCAAGGCCTTGACGGCGGCCGAGAGCCGTCGGCCGTCTGGGTCCGTGCCGCCGACGGCCGCTGCTAGCTCCCCGAAGTGTGGCCGGACGGCCTCCCGACCCGGCTCGGGGGTGAAGCGGAGCAGGATGAACGGCATGTCGCGGCCGTCATGGCCGAGGTTGCCGTTCACGGTGTCCCCTCGCACCAGCCGCCACGTCATCGTGCCCCCTGTCCGCGACGAATGCGTTCATCGGCATCCCACGGCCCCGGACCCCGCGCCTCCGCGTGCCCGCGGCAGGGGGTTTGGGCCACCGCGGCGCGGGCACGCGGCCGGTGAGAGGTCGTGGAGGTGCCGAGATGAGCGCGGGAGAGAAGACCAAGGCGAAGATGGAGCAGGTCGTCGGGAAGTCGGTGCGGAAGGCGGCCCACGCGATGCACAAGGAGAAGCTCGCGGCCAAGGGCGCGGCCCTCGAATCGCGCGGCAAGATGCGGGGTGCGAAGGAGAGGACCAAGGACGTCTTCAAGCACTGACCCCTGAATGAACTACGGGCGCCGGGCGAGTCGCCCCCTTCGTCAGGAAGCCTCGCCGGGGTGCTCCGGGTCGAGTGCGGCCGCCAGGAAACTCTCACGGTCGACGACGGCACGGTCGATCTCGCCTGTCGCGACGAGCCGGCCCGCGTCGTCCACGGCCCGTACCCGGAAGGTGAGGCGGCGCCCGGTGGGGGAGGGTGGCGGGTCCGCGGAGACGTCCACCTTGCCGCCGACCGGGGTGGCGCGGACGTGCTCGACGCGCAGCGCCGTCCCCACCGTCGTCTGGCCGGCCGCCGTGAAGTGCGCCGCGGCGTGCACCGTCTCCGCCTCCATCCAGGCGATCAACTGCGGTGTGGACAGGACGGGTACGTCGCCGCTGCCCACCGTCGTCGCGGTGTCGGCATCGGTCACTACATGGCGCATGGCACCACGCTAGCGCGCCGTCGCGGGTCCGGGACGTTCGACGCCGAGGCGGGCGACGACCGGGGCTAGCGACCCGCGCCCCCCGCCGAGTCCAGCCAGCCGGCGAGGACGGCCGCCTCACTGTGGTCGACGTCCTTGGTGGCGGTCAGCAGGGTGACCCGGTCGTGGGCGGCGAGGTCGCGCAGCTGCTGGACGGCGGGCCGGTGATCGGCGTCCTCCAGTTCGGCGATGTACCGGTCGCGGAACTCGGCGAAGCGCTCCGTGTCGTGGTGGTACCACTGGCGCAGGTCGGAGGACGGCGCCACGTCGCGGAGCCACTCGTCCAGGTGGGCCCGCTCCTTGCTCACGCCCCGGGGCCACAGCCGGTCGACGAGTACGCGCTTGCCCTCCTGCGCCGAGGAGTCCTCGTAGATCCGCCGGTAGCCGAACCGTCCGGCCATGGCCGTCGCCGCCTTCCCGTGGTCGCCGGGCCCCGTGATCTTCACTCTATCGGCGGTGCGGCGGCGCGGCTCGTCCGAAGGGCGGCGGCAGGGCTCAGCCGGCCTGGTCCAGCTGCTGCTCCGCCCAGATGGTCTTGCCGCAGTCCGTCGGCCGGCTGCCCCAGCGGGAGGAGAGCTGTGCTACCAGGAAGAGCCCGCGGCCGCCCTCGTCGTAGGTGCGCGCCCGGCGCAGATGGGGCGCGGCGTTGCTCCCGTCGGTGACCTCGCAGATCAGGGATCGGTCCCGGATGAGCCGCAGACGGATGGGGGCGCGTCCGTGCCGCAGGGCGTTGGTGACGAGTTCGCTGACGATGACCTCGGTGGCGAAGGCCCGGTCCTGCAGTCCCCAGGCCGCGAGCTGCGCGCTCGCCTCCTCGCGTACCGCCGCTACGGCGGCGGGATCGGCCGGTACGTCCCAGTGGGCGACGTCGGCCGCGGCCAGCGCGCGAGGCCGTGCGACGAGCAGTGCGGCGTCGTCGCTGCCGCCCTCGGGCAGGAGGGCGTCCATGATGTCCTCGCAGACCGCCGTGATCGAGGACGTGGCCGTGGCCAGGGAGGCCTGGAGCCTGGCGATCCCCTCGTCGAGGTCCTGCCGCCGTGACTTCACCAGCCCGTCGGTGAAGAGGACCAGCAGGCAGTCCTCGGGCAGGGTCAGCTCGACCGACTCGAAGGGGAGCCCGCCCAGCCCCAGGGGCGGCCCCTCGGGGAGTTCCACCCGGTGGCTCGTGCCGTCGGGCAGCACCAGCAGAGGTTCGACGTGGGCGGCCCGGGCCATCCGGCACCGGCGCGAGACGGGGTCGTACACCGCGTAGAGGACCGACGCCCCGACCTCCGGGTCGGGGGCGTTGGCCTGCGTCTCCCGGTCCAGCCGGTTCACGATGTCGTCGAGGCTGGTGAGCAGTTCCTCCGGGGGGAGGTCGACGTCGGCGAGGGTGCGTACGACCGAGCGCAGGCGGCCCATCGTCGCGGCCGCCCGCACCCCGTGCCCCACGACGTCGCCCATGACCAGGGCGACGCGCGCTCCGGACAGCGGGATCACGTCGAACCAGTCGCCGCCCACGCCCGCGGCGAGGTCGGCGGGCCGGTAGCCGTAGGCGGCGTCGACCGCGTTCTGGGCGGGCGGTTCCCTGGGCAGCAGGCTCTGCTGCAGGGTCAGCGCGGTGCTGTGCTCGCGCTGGTAGTTGCGGGCGTTGTCGATCGAGATGGCGGTGGTGGCGGCCAGTTCGTCGGCGAGCAGCAGATCGTCGGCGTCGAACGCGGTCCCGCGGCGCAGGAACGTCACCACGCCCAGGGTGCTGCCCCGGGCGGTCAGCGGGGCGCAGACGGCTCCTCCGCGTGCGTCCCGGTCGAAGCCGCCCTCGCGCTCGACCCAGATCGCGGCCTCGTGCGGCAGGTCGACGCGTACGGCCCGCCGCTCGGACAGGGCCCGGCCGGGCAGGGACCGCCGGTCCACGACGTGCCAGGGGGGTGCGCCCGGGTCGTCGGTGAGGCGGCCAGGCCGGGGGAGGGGCCACTCGCGCCCGCTCGCGGCGGCGAGCCGGACCTCCACCGGGTCGCGGGAGGCCGCGCCGCCGCCTCCGAGTGCCTGGGGCAGCAGATGCACCATGGCGACGTCGGCGAGGTCGGGAACGGCGAGGTCGGTGAGCTCTTGGGCCGTCCTGCCCACGTCGAGGGAGAGCCCGATGGCGCGGCGGGCGTCGTTGAGGAGGACCAGGCGCCGGCGTGCCCAGAACTCCGCGGAGTTGTCGCGTGCCATGGAGCAGAGCCCGACCAGGGTGCCGCCCTCGTCCCTGAGGGGGTCGATGTGGATCGCCCATTCGCGGGGCCGCTTCTCGCCGGGCACCTGTTCGTGGGTGACGACGTACTGCGTCGTGCCGGTGTCGCGGGCGCGGCGGAGCGCGTCCTCGACGGCGAAGTGCTGGCTGTCGGGAGTGAGGATCTCCGTGAGCAGGCGCCCCCGCATTCCGTCGACGCCGGCCCCGAACAGCCGGACCGTGCGTTCGTTGGCCCACAGGAGGCGAAGGCCGGGGGACCACACGACGATGGCCGCGGACGACTGGAACCAGGCCCGCTCCAGCATGCCGCCCGTTCCGGTCCGGTCGCCGCCGGTGTCCTCGCCCGGCGCCGGACCGCGCGGTCCGCTGACGAACCACACGGTGGACCTTCCGTCCGCGGACGCCGGCCGGATCAGCACATAGGCCTCCACCGGCCGGCCCGCCTTGTCCCGGAACACGGCCCGGTCCGCCCAGCGGCGGTCGGTCAGACCCGATGCCAGGGCGCCGCGCGCGTCCGTGTCCACGAGGTCCAGCGCAGGGCGGCCGATCACCTCGTCCCGGCGGTAGCCGAGGATGCTCTCGGCTCCGGCGCTCCAGCCGTCGACGCGGCCGTCGGGGTCGACGGAGATGACCGCGCCCTGGTGCGCCGCCGAGCCGCCGTGTGTGCCCCCCGATTCCGCTGCGTGCATGTCGGGATCGTCTCGTCCTTGGCCGTGTGGTGGGGAGGCTCGCCTCCCCACGCGGAAACTGCCGCGCTGTGCGGCAGATTCCCCCGATCACCGGGGCCTACACGGACGGCGGCGTTCCGGATGTGGCGCCCGTGGCGTGAGTGGACGCGGACCGCCGGGCCGCCCGGCCCGGCGGGCGCCGGTCTCAGGCCTGGCCGGCGGCGGTGCGGGTGTCGCCGTGGGCCTGCTCGATGCGCCGGGCGGCGTCCTCGGCGGTGGTGCCGGTGAGCAGCATCACGATGGCCGTCTTGGCGTGGCCGCCGGCGGCGGTCAGGGCCTCGGCGGCGGTGTCGGGGTCGGCCCCGGTGGCCTGGACGACCATGCGCTGTGCGCGGTCCACCAGCTTGTTGTTGGTGGCGCGCACGTCGACCATGAGGTTCCCGTAGACCTTGCCGACGCGGACCATCGACGCCGTGGAGAGCATGTTGCAGACCATCTTCTCGGCGGTGCCGCCCTTGAGCCGGGTGGAGCCGGTGAGGATCTCCGGGCCGGTCGGCACCTCGATCGGGATGTCGGCGTAGCGGCTGACGAGTGCGTCGCGGTTGCAGGCCACGGAGACGGTGACGGCACCTCGCGTCGCGGCGTGCTTGAGGCCGCCGATGACGTACGGGGTGCGCCCGCTGGCTGCGAGGCCGACGACGGTGTCGCGTTCGTCGACGCCGATCTCGTCGAGGTCGGCGACCGCGCGGGCGGGCTCGTCCTCGGCACCCTCGACGGCCACGACGAAGGCGCCCGGGCCTCCGGAGAGCAGGCCGACGACCTGCTCGGGCGCCGTGCCGAAGGTCGGCGGGCACTCGACGGCGTCGAGCAGGCCGATGCGGCCGCTGGTGCCGGCCCCGAGGTAGATGAGGCGGCCGCCGCGGCGCAGGGACTCGGTGATGGCCTCGACGGCGGTGCCGATGTCGGGGAGCGCCTCCCGGACGGTGAGGGCGACGGTCTGGTCCTCGGCGTTCATCACGGTGAGGAGCTCGGAGACCGGCATGCGGTCCAGTTCGGCGGTCCGCTCGTTGCGGGTCTCGGTGCCGAGTGTGCTGAGGTCCACGGCGCGGTCGTCCTTTCGGTGGTGCTGGGGTGTGGTGCGGGGCCGGCCGTCAGTCGTCGGCCGGGGTGCGGCGCTGGGGCTGCGGGCGCCTGCGGCGCTGCACGGCTCCGTAGGTCTTCTGCAGGGCCGCGGTCGTGGCGTCGTAAGAGCGCTGGGCGACGCCGACGAACAGGCAGTCGATCACAGCGAGCTGGGCGATCCGGCTGACGGTGGCGCCGGACCTGAAGGGGGTCTCGCGGGCGCAGGTCGCGAGCACCAGGTCGGCGCTGTCGGCGAGGGTGGAGCCCGGGACGTTGGTGAGGGCGATGGTGGTGGCGCCGCGTTCGGCGGCCGCCTGGAGGGGCTCGACGGTGTCCTCGGTCTCCCCGGAGTGGGAGACGGCCAGTGCCACGTCGCCGGGGCCGAGGAGGGCGGCGGCGGTCAGGGCCGCGTGGCGGTCGGTCCAGATGAACGCCATGTGGCCGATGCGGTGCAGCTTCTGGTGCAGGTCCTGCCCGACGAAGGCGCTGGCGCCGATGCCGAAGATGTCCACGCGCCGGGCGCCCGCCACGGCGTCGACGGCCCGGCCGAGTGCCTCGATGTCCAGTCCGGCCCCGGAGTCCTCCAGGGCGCGGACCTCGTTGTAGACGATCTTGTGGACGATCTGTTCGAGGGTGTCGGTGGCGCTGATGTCGGTGCCCGGTGTCGGGCGCTCGCCGCCGAGCGCGTGCTCGCGGGCCGCGGCCGCGGCCAGGGCGAGCCGCAGCTGGGGGTAGTTGCCCAGTTTCATCGTCCGGCAGAAGCGCATGACGGTGGCCACGGAGGTGGCAGCCCGTTCGGCGAGGGCGCTGATGGACAGCTCCGCCGCCTGTGCCGGATCGGCAAGGACGGCTTCGGCCACCCGCCGCTCGGAGGGCGCCAGGCCGGGCAGGGCCGCGCGGATGCGGGCCAGGGTGTCGCCGCCTGAGGCGGTCTCCTGTGCCGGCTGCGCGGAGGTGCGGGTCGGGTCCTGGGAGGCCATGGATGGGTTCCCTCCTGAGTGGGTGGCGTCAGCGTAACCACGCCCCGTCGACTGCGTCAAAAATTTACGTGATGCATTTCGTGAAGTTACTTATTGACATACGGAGGTCTACCTTCCGATACTCGCTGCACCGCGATCCGCGCCGGTCACCGCCGACCGTGACCACCCGCCGTGCCGGATCCCGTACGACACGAGGGCGTGCCGCATGACAGCAGCAGTGGCTGTGGACCTGGGGAAGACGGGCTGCCGTGCCGTGCTCATCAGCACGGACGGCACCGCCGGCCCCGTCCACGAGGTTCCGGGGGCACCCGGACTCGCAGCCGAGGGCGGTGTCGAGGCCGCGCATGGCGCGGTGCTCGCCGCCGTCCGGCCGCTGATCGAGCAGCACGCCCCCGGCCGGCTCGCCGCCGTCTGTGTCGGTGCCGCCGGAGCGGCCGCGGCCCCCGAGGCCGCCCGCGCCCTCGCCGGACTGCTGCTCCAGGACCTGCCCGCGGACGAGGTCGCCGTCACCAGCGACGCCGTCACCGCACACGCGGGCGCCCTCGGCGGCCGTACGGGCGTGGTGCTGGCCATCGGCACCGGCTCGGTCGCCATCGGCATCGGCGAGGACGGCTCGTACGCCCGCGTCGACGGCTGGGGCCCGTGGCTCGGCGACGAGGGCAGCGGCGCGTGGATCGGGGTCACCGGCCTGCGGGCCGCGCTGCGCGCCCACGACGGCCGCGGACCGGACACGGCGCTGCTGGCCGCGGCCGGCCGGCGCTTCGGCGACCCGGACACGCTGCCCGCCGCGCTGGCCGCCGGCGGCAACCCCGCCCGTACCGCGGCCTCCTTCGCCCCGGACGTGGCCCACGCCGCCGCGTCCGGCGACCCCGTCGCCGGGGAGATCGTCCGGGACGCCGCCACCGCACTCGGCGAGGCCGTCCTCGCCGCGGCGGCCCGGATCGGCGGCGAGGTCCTGCCCGTCACCGTCACCGGCGGGCTGACCGGCCTCGGCGAACCGCTCATGGCGCCGCTGCGCGCGGCGCTCGAGGCCTCCGCGCGACCGCTGGACCCGCGGCCCCCGCTCGGGGACCCGCTGGACGGCGCGCGCCTGCTGGCACGGGACGCCACCGTGCCGCACGAACCCCACGTCGTCCGAGTCCGCCGGACGACGTCACCCACTGTCCCCACCACGCCGGTGATCCCGCCGGCTGTTGCTTAGGAGCGAGCGCGTGCGTCAACTCGACCTCGTCGTGATCGTCGTCTATCTGGTCGCCATCGCCTGGATCGGACTGCGACTGGCCGGACGGCAGAAGACGGCGAAGGACTACTTCGTCGGCGAGGGCCACATGCCCTGGTGGACCGTCTCCTTCTCCGTGGTGGCCACCGAGACCAGCGTGCTGACCGTCATCAGCGTGCCCGGCGGTGCCTACAGCGGTCAGGGCTTCGGCAACGTCGAACTCGCCCTCGGCTACGTCATCGGCCGCGTGGTCGTCGCCACCGTGCTGATCCCCCTGTACAAGCGCGGCGGGTTCGTCAGCGCCTACCAGTACCTGGGCAACAGATTCGGGTTGAAGCTGCAAGGACTCGCCTCGGTGACCTTCGTCTTCACCCGCCTCCTGGCCGAGGGCGTCCGCCTGTTCGCCTCCGCGATCCCGATCAAGCTGCTGCTCGACGAGTTCGGCGTGAACGCGAGCTACCGCGTGATCATCATCGTCCTCACGCTGATCACCGTCGTCTACACCTACCTCGGCGGCATCAAGGCGGTCATCTGGACCGACGCCATCCAGATGGGCCTCTACCTCGGCGGCGCCATCCTCGCCATCGCCGTGCTCTCCGGCCACGTCGGCACCAGCGGCTTCTCCGACGCCCTGCACTCGGGCCACTTCAAGCTGTTCGACACCAACTTCGACCTGGCCCACATCCTCACCAGCCCGTTCGCCCTGCCGACCGCGATCATCGGCGGCGCCATCTTCGCGATGGCCAGCCACGGCTCCGACCAGCTGATCGTCCAGCGCGTCCTGGCCACCCGCTCCCTGCGCGACGGCCAGAAGGCCATGATCGCCTCCGGCGTCTTCGTCACCCTGCAGTTCGCCGCCTTCTCCCTCGTCGGCGCGCTGCTGTGGTCGTACAACAAGGGCAAGAGCTTCTCCGAGCTGGGCCTGCACAGCTCCGACAACCTCTACCCGAACTTCATCCTGCACGGGCTGCCCGTGGTGATCTCCGGCCTGCTCGTGGCCGGCATCCTCGGCGCCGCGATGGGCTCCCTGTCCTCCGCGCTGAACTCCATGTCCAACTCGACCGTCGCCGACATCATCCACAGCTTCTTCCGCAGCACCCCGTCGGAGGAGTCGCTGCTCAAGCTCGCCCGGGTGATGACACTGGTCTGGGCCGTCCTGATGGCGGTCTTCGCCTGCGCCTTCAGCACCAGCACCGGCAACGTGTACATCACCGGACTGACCATCGCGGGCTACACCTACGGCGCGCTGCTCGGCGCCTTCCTGCTCGGCCGGATCGTCAGGCGCGCCAACGAGATCGACGCGGTCGTCGCCTTCCTGGTCACGGTCGGCGTGATGACCTACATCGTGCGCTCGGTGAAGATCGACGTCACCGTGGCGGGCGCGACGGTGCCGACCGCCATCGCCGCCCAGTGGCTGGTGCCGATCGGCGTGGTGATCACGCTGGTCATAGGCGGTGTGATGAGCCTGTTCCACAAGGCCCCCGAGGTCCGCGAGGTGCACGAGGCCGAGCTGACCGACGGCGGACCGGAGTCCGGTAGCGGTCCGGGTCGCGTCGCGGCGGGCGCCGGCGTCGAATGAGGACTCCCGGGGTGGGGGCCGCCGACGGGCGGCCCCCACCCCGGGGCACCACACGACCGCCCGCACACACGAGTTGGGAGAAGCAATGCGCGTGATCGGCCTGATGTCGGGCACCTCGTACGACGCCATCGAGGCGGCCGCCGCCGACCTCACCCTGGACGGCGAGACCCTGCTCATGCGGCCGCTCGGCCATCTGTCCGTGCCCTACGCCGACGGACTGCGGGACCTCATCACCGCCACGCTGCCGCCCGCGACGACGACCACCCAGGACGTCTGCGCCCTGGACACCGGAGTCGGCCAGGCCTTCGCGGGGGCCGCGGCACGCGCGCTCGGCGAGCTGTGCGGGGGCGACGCCGATCTGGTCGTGTCCCACGGCCAGACGATGCACCACTGGGTCGAGGACGGAACCGTCCGCGGCACCCTGCAACTGGGCCAGCCGGCCTGGATCGCCGAGGCCACCGGGCTGCCGGTCGTGTCCGACCTGCGCAGCAGGGACGTGGCCGCGGGCGGCCAGGGCGCCCCGCTGGTCGGCATGACCGACACCCTGCTGCTGCGCGGGCTCCCGGGCGTGCCCGCCGCGCTCAACCTCGGCGGCATCGCCAACATCACCGTCCTCGCCCCCGGCGCGGAGCCCCTGGCCTTCGACACCGGCCCCGCCAACGCCCTGCTGGACGCGGCCGTACGCCACTTCACCGGCGGCGCCGCCGCCTACGACGAGGACGGACGCCGCGCGGCCGCCGGACGCACCGACCCCGACCTGCTCAAGGTCCTCCTCGACGACCCCTACTACCGCAGGCCCGCGCCGAAGAGCACCGGCAAGGAACTCTTCCACCTGCCGTACCTGCAGCGGGCCCTGGCCGCCGTGCCGGCACCCGGTACCGACGACGTCCTCGCGACCCTGACCAGGCTCACCGCCGTCACCGTCGCCGACGCCTGCCGGGCGCACGGGGTCACCAGCCTGGTCGTGTCCGGCGGAGGCGCCCGCAACCCGGTGCTGATGCGCATGATCGGTGAGGAACTGCCCGGTGTGACACTGCGGCCCAGCGACGAGTTGGGCCTGCCCTCCGACGCCAAGGAGGCCCTCGCGTTTGCCGTGCTCGGCTTCCTCACCGTCAACGGCCTGCCCGGCACCCTCACCTCGGGCACCGGCGCCCGCCGCGCGACGCTGCTGGGCAGCATCACCCCCGGCCTGGCCCCGCTGCGCCTGCCCGAACCCGCCGCACAGCCGCCCCGCCTGCTGCGGATCACCGACCCCGCCCGCTGACCGTCGGCCGCCGTCGCGTCGCACCGTCGTACCCGAGGAACCATGAGCACCTCCGCAGGCACCCCCGCCACCACGTCCCGCACCGCCGACCCCGGCCCGGCCGCGTGGCTCGCCGACTGCGTGGCCGATCCCTCCCGGGTCTCCACCGACGTGCCCCGCAGGGTCGCGGCCGCCCACGACGCCTCGCCGTACCTCTTCACGCCGCAGGCCGTGGTGCGCGCCGCCTCCGCCGCCGAGGTGGGCGCGCTCATGGCCGGCGCGCGCCGGGCCGGGGTGCCGCTGACGCTGCGTTCCGGCGGTACGAGCCTGGCGGGGCAGGCCGGCGGTGACGGTGTGCTGGTGGACGTCCGTACGCACTGGCGCTCCGCCGAGGTCCTCGACGAGGGCCTGCGCATCCGGCTGCAGCCGGGACTGACCGTGCGTCAGGCCAACGCGCGGCTGGCCCGGCACGGGCGCCGGCTCGGCCCCGACCCCGCGAGCGAGAGCGCCTGCACCATCGGCGGGCTCGTCGCCAACAACTCCAGCGGCATGAACTGCGGCACCCGGGACAACGCCTACCGCACCATGGAGTCGCTGCAATTCGTGCTGCCGTCCGGCACCGTCGTCGACACCGCCGCAGCCGACGCGGACGCTGCCCTGCGCGCCCACGAGCCCGACCTGCACGCCGGGCTGCTCAGGCTGCGCGACCGGGTCCGCGGCTCGGCCGCCTCCCGCGCCACCATCGAGCGGCTGTTCGCGATGAAGAACACCATGGGCTACGGGCTCAACTCGTTCCTCGACCACACCGACCCCGCCGACATCCTCGCCCACCTGATGATCGGCAGCGAGGGCACCCTCGGCTTCGTCGGCGAGGCCGTCTTCCGCACCGTCCCCCTGCTGCCGCACACCGCCACCGGCCTGCTGATCCTGCCGGGCCTCGCCGAGGCGACCGACGCCCTGCCCGCGCTGCTGGCCGCCGGCGCCCGCACCGCCGAACTCCTCGACGCCGCCTCCCTGCGCGTCGCACAGCAGGCCGCCGACCCCGTCGAGGAACTGCGCGGGCTGCGCGTGGAGCGCCACGCCGCCCTGCTGGTGGAGTTCGCCGAGGACAGCGCCGAGGCGCTCGACGCGACCGTCGCCGCCGCCCGGCCCGTCCTGGACCGGCTGCCCGCCGTCACCGGGGCGGCGCTCACCCGCGACGCCGCGGTCCGCGGCCGCCTCTGGCACCTGCGCAAGGGCCTGTACACGGCCGTCGCCGGAGCACGCCCCGCCGGGACGACCGCGCTCCTGGAGGACATCGCGGTGCCCATGGAGCGGCTCACCGGCACCTGCGAGGGGCTGATCGGCCTCTTCGACCGGTACGGCTACCAGGACGCGGTCATCTTCGGCCACGCCCGCGACGGCAACCTGCACTTCATGCTCACCCAGGACTTCGACACCCGCGCCGAGACCGAGCGCTACGCCCGCTTCACCGACGCCATGGTCGACCTGGTCCTGGACGCCGGCGGCACCCTGAAGGCCGAGCACGGCACCGGCCGCGCCATGGCCCCCTTCGTCCACCGCCAGTACGGCGACGAGCTGTACGAGGTCATGCGCGAGCTGAAGCGGCTGTGCGACCCCCACGACGTCCTCAACCCCGGCGTGCTCCTGACCGACGACCCGGCCGCGCACCTGCGTGACCTGAAGAGCGTCCCCGCGGTCGACCCGGCCGTGGACGCGTGCGTGGAGTGCGGTTACTGCGAGCCGGTCTGCCCGACCGCCGACGTCACCACCACGCCCCGGCAGCGCATCGCCCTGCAGCGCGAGATCGCCCTGGCCACCGCCGCCGGCGACGAGGAACGCCGCCGCACCCTGGAGGCGGACTACGCCTACGCGGCTGTCGACAGCTGCGCGGCCGACAGCCTCTGCGTCACCGCGTGCCCCGTCACGATCGACACCGGCGCGGTCATGAAGCGCCTGCGCGCGCGGCGCCACAGCCCCACCGCCCAGCGCCTGGGCGACACCACGGCCCGGCACTGGGGGAGCGCGGTCACCGGGGTGCGCGCCGCCCTCAACACCGCCCATGTCCTGCCCGCCCCGGTCCTACGCGGCGCCACCGGCGCGGTCCGCAGGCTGGGGGCGACGGAGCTGGTGCCCACCTGGTCCGGCGACATCCCGCGCGGTGGCCCGGCCCGCCCGGCCCCCCGACACCCCGAAGGGGCGCGGGCGGTGTTCTTCGCCGCCTGCATCGGCAGCGTCTTCGCCCCCGAAGGGGACTCCGGCGGCGCGGCCGCCGCCTTCCTGCGGCTGTGCGAACGCGCCGGCGTCCAGGTCACGGTCCCCGACGGCCTGACCGGCCTGTGCTGCGGCACGCCGTGGCAGTCCAAGGGCTACACCGACGGGCACCGCACCATGGCCGGCCGGACCCTGGAAGCCCTGTGGGAGGCCAGCGACGGCGGGCGGCTGCCGGTCGTGTGCGACGCCTCCTCCTGCACCCACGGTCTCGAGCAACTGGCCGACACCCTCGCGGAGTCCGAGCGCGCCCGCTACTCGGCACTGCGGTTCGTCGACAGCGTCGCCTTCACCGCCGAGCACCTGCTCCCCGCCCTGCCCGCCGCGCGCCGCACGGGCTCCCTGGCCCTGCACCCCACCTGCTCCACCGTCCACCTGGGCATCGACGCCGCCCTGCGCCAGGTCGCGGCCGCGGTCAGTGACAAGGTCACCGTCCCCGACAACTGGGGCTGCTGCGCCTTCGCCGGGGACCGCGGCCTGCTCCACCCGGAGGTCACCCGGTCCGCGACGGCCGCCCAGGCGGCGGAGATCACCGCGGGCGCCTTCGACGCGTACGCCTCGTGCAACCGCACCTGCGAGATGGGCATGACCCGCGCCACCGGCCGCCCCTACCGGCACGTACTGGAACTGCTGGACGAGGCGACCGCCTGACGGGGCGGGCTCAGTGCCCGCCCAGCCCCGGCAGGCACGTCCCGTCCGCGGTACGCCCGACCACCTCGGCGTCCGCCTTCCCCGTACCGTCCACGGAGCCGTTGACGCAGACCCGCCCCTCGCCACCGCCGACCAGCACGTCGCGCAGAGGATCGAAGCGGGCACCCCGCAGCTCGATCTGATCGGACGTCAGCGACAGGGCCCGCGCCGCCGCCGCGCGCAGGGCGTCCTGCGAGGTGCCCGAGGCCGCCAGCTTCGTCAGGGCCGCTGCCAGGGCTTCGGCCTTCGGCGCCGCCTGCCGCCGCTGCTCCTCGGTGATCGGCAGGGGACTGCGGAAGGCGTGGTTCTCCGCCACCCGCTGGTTCCAGTCGAAGGTGATACATGGCGAGGGTTCCGCCTGCGGTGCCTCCGGCGGCGGGCAGAAGCCCTTCCCCGCGCGGTCGCGGCCCCCGGCCCCGGGAGTGGCGGCCGGATCGGCGCACCCCGCGAGGGCGACCGCGAGCAGGACCAGTCCCAGCGTGCCGGCGAAGCGGCGGCGAGCGTATGTCATGTCTCGATCATGGCAGGGGGTGTGAGCGCGGCGCCGGGCGGCCCCGCGTCACGCCGTCCCGTCCGCGCCGTCGTCGGACTCGTCCCATCCGTCGCCGTCCTCTTCGGGAAGCCGGGCGTCCACCCATCCCGCAGTGAGCAGCAGCCGGGAGGTCCGGTGCACCGTCAGGAAGCCGATCGGCCCGGTGAACTCGGCGCGCACCCGCCTGGCAGTGGACGCGGGTACGCCCCCGGCCGCGACGCCGAACGCCGTGACGGCGGCCGAGCGGTAGCCCAGGGCGCTGAAGGCGGCCGTCACCGTCTGCCCCGCGGCGCCCACCGCCAGCGGCTCACCGCTGATCCCGGGAAAGTGGCCGCGGGAGTCGTCCGTGGCCGCGGTGAGCCCGAACAGCCCCGCGTGGTCGAGCAGATCGTGCTGAGCCGTCACCTCGAACGGCACCGTGGTCACGGACAGATACGGCTGACGGCCTGAACTGGGCACCCGAGACACCGTCACCCCGGGCCCGGGCTCCCCGTACGGAAGCCGGTCCCCGGGCACGGCCGGGTACGCACGCTGCAGCGCGCCCACGCCCGCCGCGAGCACCTCGCCCCCGGACACGCCGGCCTCGCCCCGCAGCAGGTGCACGTCGATCCCGCCGGTGCCCAGCACCTTCAGCACCGTCACCCGGCCGCACGGAGCCTCCACGACTTCGACGCGGTCCAGCAAGGCGCTGGTCCGGTAGAGCACGCCGCCGTGCTCGTCGAACGGCCGGAGCCAGTTCGTTCCGACCGTCAGCGCACCGGCCAGCACGAGCTCCGTCCCCTCCCTGAGAAGGATCGGCAGCCGGGGGACCAGACCGCCGGAGCGCTTGTCGGCCCAGGCGTCCAGTGCCGCGCGGTCGGCGGCGACGTCACCGCTCAGCACCCCGTGCGCGGCCGGAGGCAGCGCGCCGGCCCATCCGGGCTCCAGCGGCACGGTGGCCTTGCTCCACAGCCCGATCGCGGAGGCCACGCCGGGCAGCGCGTCGAGTCGCGCCAGCAGCCGCCCCGCTGCCCCGGCGGCCTCACCGGCGTCCACCCCCGTCGCCCGCTCGAGCTCGTCCCGGGCCGCGCCGTCCGCACCGGCAGCCAGCAGGGCGAGCAGCGGCCACACTCCCGCGGCGGAGAACACCGTCTCCTCGCTCTGCCGCAGCGCCCGGCCCGCCCACCCCACGGTCAGCGCGTTGACCGCGCGCACCGTCCTCGCGTCTCCCATGACCGGCGATCATGGCAGCGTCGCCCTCCGACGCCAACCGGGTTTCCCACAAGCTCAAATGCGGCTCAAGGGGGAGGGACAGGCCACTGTCCCGGCGCTACGATGCAGGTCAAGTAGCTGTTGACACATGGGGGAGAGCTGCTGTGGTGGAACTCGGGATTCTTCTGTTCGTGCTCGTGTCCTTCGTGACGTTTCTGGTCGTCAAGCTCCTGCGCCGCAGCAACCGCCGCACCGAGAACGCCGACGGCCTGCTCATCGAGCAGGCCCGCCGCCGGCAGGCCACCGACGACCGTTGGACGTACAACTCGGCGTCCGTGCACAACGCCCCTCTCACTCACGACCCGAACGTGTTCCGCCCCTGACGGGCGACCGCGGTCGGCCAGTGGCCGGAACGCCGGTGACACTGCTTCAGTGCACCGGCTCGTCATCGGGGTCGTCCGGCTTCGGGCCGGGCGGCGTGAAGCACGCCGTTATCGTCTTGCCGTGGTGCTGGGCGTGCGTCTGCCAGTGGTCGGCGAGACCGTCCACGAGGGCCAGCCCGCGCCCGCCGGTGGCGTCCACGTCGGCGTCGCGCGGCGCGGGCACCGTGTCGTCGTCATCGTGGACGCTGACGTGCAGGCACCGGCTGTCCCAGGTGAGGACGACCTCGGCGTCGCTGTGGGCGTGGACGTGCGCGTTGGTGATGAGCTCCGACACGGCCAGCAGGATGTCGTCCACCGTGCCCGGCGCGTCCTTCGTCCAGTCCAGGGCGGCGAGATGGTCCCGGGTCCACCTGCGGCCGGCCCTCACCCCGCCGGACACGGGGAACGAGCGCGCCCAGCCGACTGCCCTCAATGATGCGTCGGCCATCGCAGTGCTCCCTTCTGCTCCCTGACGGCACAGGTACGCCTACCCCGCCTGCCGTCGCCCATGACGGCGCGAACGGACGGCGCAGGTCCCGGACACCCGACGGTGTCCGGGACCTGCGGGTCGGGAGTGTCCCCTACACCTCGCCGCGCCAGGAACCGCTCTCCATGCCGCGGGCCTCGATGTACGCCTTGAAGCGCTTGAGGTCGCCCTTGGCCTGGCGCCTGACGACGCCGAGCTTGTCGGCCACCGTGTCGGCCACGCCGTGCGGCTCGTGCCGGAGTTGCAGCATCACCTTGGTGTGCCGGTCGTCCAGGCGGTGGAAGGTGACCACCCCCGCCTGGTGGACGTCGCCGCCGACGGTGGTCCAGGCGACCCTCTCGTCGGGGATCTGCTCGCTGATCCGGGCGTCGAACTCACGCGTGACGCCGTCGACCTTGGCGACCCAGCGCGTCAGGGTGGGAGTGCGCTGGTCGATCCGTTCCACCCCCTCCATGAACCGGGGGAACTCCTCGAACTGCATCCACTGGTTGTACGCCGTCGTGACCGGCACCGCGACCTCGACAGACTCCTCAACCGTCGACATGTGCCCACCTTTCGGGTCGGCATCCGCTTCGGGATGCGGCGTCCTTCGCCTCGTGGCCCGCGCCTGCCCGAACGGGTCGGTGCCAAACGGCGCCGCCTGAACCAGCCTTCGGACCCGTACGAGGGTCCCCGCCGTGGAGGCACGGCGGGGACCTTCGTGCGGCGGCGGTTCAGACGGCGGCGCGGGTGCGCTGCTTGGCGGCGCTGATGACGTCGGGGCGCCCGCGGTGCTGCCGCTCGTAGTCCATGGCCTGCCGGGCCAGGAGCGGTTCGGCTCCGCGCAGCCGCGCGGTGATCTGATCCGGGCTCATGGTGTCGTAGCCGGGCCAGGGCTGGTTGCCGCGCAGGTTCTCGATGGCGTTGAGGATGCCGACCCGGTCGCCGTGCTCCCGTTCGTAGTCCTCGATCATGGAGAGGTCCGCCTGCGAGAACAGGCGCAGCCGCTGGATGATCTCGGCGACGGGCAGCCGGTCGTAGTCCGCCAGCGGCAGGTCCACGGTGCGGGCCATCGGCGCGTGGGCCCTCGGGGCCTTCGCGGCCGGGCGCTCGGCGTCCCCGGCGGGACGGGCCGTCGACTGCCCGCCCTGCCCGCCGCCCGTCCAGACGGCCTGCAGGCGCTGGGCGGTGGCGCGCAGCGTGCGGACGGCGGCGTCGGCGATGCCGGCCGCACCGTGGGGGTGGTGGCCGTCGCCGGCCGCCGTGGTGGCCAGCGCCAGCGCCTGGTCCTCGACGCTGGACTCCAGCTCGCGCAGGAGCTGTTCGTCCTGCCGGCGCAGCGTGCTCAGCAGCGCGGCGGCGCGGTCGTCCTGGGCGAGGGTGGCGATGCTCTCGCCGGCGCGGCAGGCGGCGAGCGCCCGCGCGGTGGCGGTGTACTCGTCCTCGGTGTTCCTGAGCAGCTGGCGCTCGTCGGCGTGCGCCCCTCCCGGCAGGATCCCGCAAACCATGCGGGCGCCGATGTGCAGGGGCGCCATCGCCGTGTGGAACGCGCCCGCCGACGCGGTGCGGACCATGTCGCCGGTGTCCCGGATCAGGTGGCGCGGGCGCATGTCCCGGACGTGGGTGTCGATGCGGGCGATGTGGTGCCGGGTCTGGGCGGCATGACGTTCCAGGGTCTGCCGATGGGGACCGGCCGGGGTGACGGCCATGTCGGCCCGGAACCGGTCGACCACCGCGGCGTGTGCCTCCCGCACATCCTCGAGCGCGGGTATGAGCGCATCCGTCGTCAAAGTCATGCCTGCTCCCTTGTGGGGGTTCGTGGCGGCAGCGAAGGCCGCCCTGCCGTGCGGCGGGCCCGCCGGGGTGGGCGGGCACCGGCACCAGCGTGGGCGACGCGGAGGAAGATCGCCCGGCGAGGGACCGGGGGCCGGGGCGTGCTCCGGCCCCCGGTCCCGGTCCGGGCGGACGGCCGAGGGGCGCCGCGGCCGGCGGACCCGTTAGACCGTCCAGGTGAAGGGCTGCCGGCGCGGCGCGTTCGGCGGGGGCCCTCGGACGCCGCGGCGGCCGCCGTCACGGGGACGGCGGCCGCCGGTGCTCGTACCGGACGAGGGGGAGTCAGCCCGAGGCCAGGCGCCTCGCAGCCTCCGCGATGTGGGTGCGGGAGATGCCGGCGGCGTCCATCAGTTCCTCCGCCGTGCCGGAGCCGGGCAGGTCGCGGACGGCCAGGTGCGCGAAGGCCGGCCCCTGGCGCCGTGCGGCGAGGGCCGACAGGACGGCCTCGCCCAGGCCGCCCTCGGGGTGGTGGTCCTCGGCGACGACGAGGGCACCTGTGTCGCGGGCGGCGCGCGCGAGGGCGTCGGCGTCGACGGGCTTGACCGAGTACAGGTCGATCACCCGGGCCGCCATGCCCTCGCCGGCCAGTGCGTCCGCCGCCGCCAGGCACTCGTGCAGCGTCACCCCGGCCCCGACGAGGGTGACCTCGTCGTCGCCGGACTGCCGCAGGGTCTTGGAACCGCCCACCGGGAAGGACTCGTCCGGCCCGTACAGGACGGGATACGCCCCGCGCGTGGTGCGCAGGTACGAGATGCCGTCGAGGTCGGCCTGGGCCGCCGTCAGCGCGGCCGCGGACGTGGCGTCGCTGGGGTAGAGCACCGTGGAGCCGTGGACGGCGCGCATCATCGCCAGGTCCTCGACGCCCATCTGCGACGGCCCGTCCGCACCGATCTCCACGCCGCAGTGGCTGCCCGACAGGGCCATCGAGATCTGCGAGATGGCCGCCATGCGGATGAAGTCGTGGGCCCGCGTGAGGAAGGCGGCGAACGTCGCGGCGTACGGACGGTAGCCGCGCACGGCCATTCCCACGGCAGAGGCGATCATCTGCTGCTCGGCGATGTACGTCTCGAAGTAGCGGTCGGGGTAGGCCTTGCCGAAGTCCTCCGCGTGGGTGGAGTTGCCGACCTCGGCATCCAGCACCACGACGTCGGGGCGGACGCCCACCGCCACGAGCGCCTTGCCGAAGGCGACCCGGGTGGCGACCTCGTCCCCGATCTGGAAGCGCGGCAGGTCCAGGCGGGCGGTCGCCGCCGTCGGCGGGCGCGGCGCGGCGTCGGGCGGCCGCGGGCCGCGGACGGTGAGGTGGCGTACGCCGCCGAGTTCCGCGATGGCGTGCTCCGCGAGGTCCGGCGGCAGCGGCTTGCCGTGCCAGCCCTCGTGGTCGGCGACCTCCGGGACGCCCTGGCCCTTGACGGTCCTGGCCACGATGACGGTGGGCGCCTGCCCGTCGGCGGCGGTGGTCAGCGCCCGGTCGACGGACTGCAGGTCGTGGCCGTCGACGACCAGGGCGCGGCAGCCGAAGGCCTCGACGCGGCGGGCGTACGCCGCGGTGTCCCACTGCAGTTCCGTGGGGCCGCGCTGGCCGAGCCGGTTGACGTCGACGATCGCCACGAAGTTGGGCAGTTGACGCTGGCCGGCCTTGTCGAGGGCCTCCCAGACCGAGCCCTCGGCCATCTCGCTGTCGCCGCACAACACCCAGACCCGGTACGGCTCGTGCTCCAGGTCGCGTCCCGCGGTGGCGATGCCCACGCCGTAGGCGATGCCCTGGCCCAGCGATCCGGTCGCCACGTCCACCCAGGGAAGGACGGGCGTGGGGTGGCCCTGCAGGCGCGCTCCGAACGTGCGGTACGTCGTCATGAGTTCGTGCTCGTCGACGGCGCCCGCGGCGTGGAACATCGCGTACAGCAGGGGAGAGGCGTGTCCCTTGGAGAAGATCAGGTGGTCGTTGGCCGGGTTCTTCGGCTGCTGCCAGTCGTACCGGAGATGACGGGCCATCAGCACGGCCATCAGGTCGGCGGCGGACAGGCTGGAGGTGGGGTGGCCCGAGCCGGCCGAGGTGCTGGCCCGCACGGAGTCCACTCGGAGCTGCTGGGCGAGTTCGAAGACCTGTTCCAGGTCGCTGTCGGGCCCGATCGGGCGGGCGGCGGCTTTCTGGTCCGTCATGACGGATTCCCTCTTCGTACGGAGGATTCTTCGTACCTGATGCCTGCTACCCACCGGTTCGGGCGGCACTCGTCTCGGCCGGCCGGCGTCAGCGCAGGAGTCCGCGGCGCGAACGCCGCCACCTGACCCCGACGAAGACCAGGTCGATCACGAGTACGACGATGCCGATGATCAGCAGGTAGAACAGACCGTCGGCGACCACGCCGATGAGGCCGAGGACGACGGCCGCAAGAAGCAGGAAGAGAAAGAGCGCCATGGTCGGAACACCTCCCCGATGCGACGTGGTGCGCTCAGCGCCGGGCGAGCTTGCGTTCGCCGCCGGCGCCCGGGTGGTAGGCCATGTCGTAATACTGAAAGATCTCCCCTTCCTGCTCGACGGGCAGGACGTCGTCCGTCCCGATGGACGGAGCCTTCTTCACCAGTCCCTTGGACCGGGCGACCTGGACGTAGCCGGGCCCGACGACCGCCTCGTCGAGGGGGACGAACACCAGCCGCTGCCGCGTGGGCAGCCCGGTGCGCACCGTCGCCATGGAGGGCTCGTCGGTGGCGGTGTCGACGTAGACCGCCTCCAGCGCGCCGATCTTGTGACCCTTGGGGTCGATGACGTCGCGGTCGCGCCACTCGCGGATATCGGCTGAATGGATCATGAGCTGCTCCTCGGTGGAGCGCCGGACTGGCGCCGTGCCCCGGCGCGGTCGCACCGGGACCGCCCTGGCCGGACCGTCGCAGGTGAGTGCGTTCCTGCTCGTTTTCTCATGCTACGTCCGGAACCCGGATCCGGCCGGGGGCGCCGGCCTTCGCGGAAACCGTGGCCGCCCGCGGACGGCTGGACGTGCCGGCCGCCACTCGCGGGCGCCGTTTGAGGCCGCCGGGGGCGGCAACGCGACCCCTGGGGGGTGAGTTCGCCGGCCGAGCGGCCCCGGAGGCTGTGATGGAAGCCGTCATGGAAGTCGTGGAAGAGGACCCCTACCGTTTCCGCATCGCCCGGCGCGCGCGGATGCGCGTGCCCGGCGTCGTGTTCGCCTCGCGCGACCTGCTGAGCCACGCCGAGAAGGCCCTGGAACAGGTCGTCAACGTCGCGGCGCTGCCGGGCATCGTCGAAGCCTCGTACGCCATGCCCGACGTCCACTGGGGCTACGGCTTCCCCATCGGAGGGGTGGCCGCGACCGACGTCGCCGACGGCGGCGTGGTCTCCCCCGGCGGGGTGGGTTTCGACATCTCCTGCGGCGTACGGCTGCTGGCCGCCGACTGCGACCGCGCGGCGATCGGACCCGCCCTGCCCGCGATCATGGACGGACTGGGCCAGGACACCCCGCGCGGCGCGGTCACCGGAGCCGTCTGGCACCTGGGCAGCGACCGCCTGCTGGAACGCGTGCTGGCGGGCGGGTCCCGCTACGCCGTGGAGGAGGGCCACGGCGAGGACGGCGACCTGCGCCGCTGCGAGGACGACGGGGCGGTGGCCGACGCGGACACCGGCCAGGTCGGCGCACGCGCCCGCGAACGCGGCCTCGGGCAGGTCGGCAGCCTCGGCTCGGGCAACCACTTCCTGGAGGTCCAGGAGGTGGCCGAGGTCTACGACGAGCCGGTCGCCGCCGCCTTCGGCCTCGCGCTCGGCCAGGTCTGCGTGATGATCCACTGCGGTTCCCGGGGACTGGGCCACCAGATCTGCTCCGACCACGTGCGCGCGATGGACCGTGCGATGCGGCGCTACGGCATCGAGGTCCCCGACCGGCAGCTCGCCTGCGTCCCCGTCGACTCGCCCGAGGGCCGCGCCTACCTCGGCGCGATGGCCGCCGCCGCCAACTACGCCCGGGCCAACCGCCAGCTGCTGGGCGAGCTGTCCCGCCGCATCTTCCGCCGCGAGGCGGGCGTCCCTCTCACGCTCGTCTACGACGTGTCCCACAACCTGGCCAAGATCGAGGAGCACGAGGTGGACGCGGCGCCGCGCACCCTGTGCGTCCACCGCAAGGGCGCCACCCGGGCACTTCCGCCCGGCCACCCGGACCTGCCCGCCGACCTTCGCGGAGTCGGCCAGCCCGTGCTCATCCCCGGCACCATGGGCACCTGCTCCTACGTCCTCACCGGAGTCCCCCGAGGTGCGGCGTTCCACTCGACCTGCCACGGGGCCGGCCGCGAGAAGAGCCGGCACCAGGCCGCGCGCGGGGTCAGCGGCAGGGAGCTGCGGGCGCGGCTGGAGGCCCGCGGGATCGCCGTGCGGGCCTCGTCCTGGCGCGGCCTCGCCGAGGAGACGCCGGAGGCGTACAAGGACGTCTCGGCGGTGGTCGAGGCCAGCGAGGGCGCCGGACTGTGCCGCAGGGTCGTCCGCCTGGTGCCCCTCGGTGTGGTGAAGGGGTAGCCACGCCCCGGAGGACCGGTCAGACGTCTCAGACGTCGACCGTGGCCGCGCAGGTCCACCCGTACGGGCCAGGCGCCAGGTGGAGCTCGCCCAGCGAGACGGCCTTCGGCACCGCGCCGACGACCTCGACCGACGCGACGTCGGCCACCGCCATCCGTACGTCCAGCCCGCCGCCGTCGTCGTCCGACTCGGCCTCGACGTCGACGGGCACCTCCCCGTGCACCTCGAGCCGGAAGATGACCTCGTCGAGGAGGTCGGCCAGCAGATCGTCGTCGGGGGCCTCCGCCACCGGCACCCGCCGTACGCACGCGGGCCGCACCCCGGCGACGTCCGCGAAGCACTCGACCAGCCCCATCACCGCCTCGACCAGGCACTGCTCTCTGGTCGGCCCCCACGCCTCGATCCGCACATCGGCGGTGTGCGGCACCGTACGGTGCCCGCCCGCCTCCGCTCCGCCGCCGCCGTAGGTCTCGTCCACCATGAGGAACGCCTGCCCGGTTCGCGCGGCCTCAAGGGTCCGGCGGCCCGCCGTCAGCTCTTGACGGCCCGCAGGACCACGAACTTCGGATTCGACGCGACGACCTCGCAGTTCCCGAAGAGCCGCCGCAGGCGCACGTGGTAGCCGAGGTGCCGGTTGCCGACGACCAGCAGCTCGCCCCCGGACCGCAGCGCGGACCGGGCGGTGACGAACATGCGCTGGGCGGTCGCTGCGGTGACCGCCTGGTGGGAGTGGAACGGCGGGTTGTTGAGGACGAGGTCGGCCCCCTCGGGCCCGACGGCGGCCACGGCGTCGGCCGCGTCCCCGACGAGGAACCGGGCCCTGCCCCCGGGGCCCGCGTTGTCGCGGAAGGTCCGCTCGGCGGAGGCGACCGCCTGGTGCGACTCGTCGACGAACAGCACGTCGCTGTCGTGGTTCGCCACGGCGACCGCGGTGCCGACGACACCGTTGCCGCAGCCCAGGTCGACCACGCGGTCCGGGCCCTTGCGGTCCGGAAGGTGCTCGAGCAGGAAGCGGGTGCCGATGTCGAGGCGGTCGGCGCAGAACACGCCCGCGTGGTTGGTGACGGTACGGCCGGACAACGGCCCGATGCCGTCGGGCAGCGCGTACCGCAGCGGCCACGGGTTCGTCCCGCGGGCCGCCGCCGGATCGGGCGTGCTGAAGATCAGCCGCGCCTTGCGCACCGCCGGCGAGGTACGGGTCGGCCCGACGATCCGCTCGAACAGCCGCAGCGTGGACGTGTGGATCTCGGTGACCATCCCCGTACCCAGGACGACGGTGTCCGGGTGGAGCGCGGGCGCCAGCCGGTGCAGCTGGTCCTCCAGCAGGGCGAGGCTCTTGGGCACCCGGACCAGCAGCACGTCGATGCGCGCGGGAGGCTCGTCGCGCGTGGTCAGCAACCGCACCTCGGCGTCCGGCACGTTGCGGCGCAGGTTCGCGCGCGTGGCCTGCTGCCCGAGGTGGGAGTCTGTGATCTGCGCGGGACGGTACGCGGCCAGCGCCGTCGCCAGCGCCCCCCAGCGGTCGCCCAGGACGACGGTCGTGCCCGTCAGGTCCGTGCCCGTCTCGGCGACGTGCCGCAGAAGGTAGTCGTCGGCGGCGTCCCACGCCCGCAGCGTCTCCCGCGGCTCCGCGGGGAATCGGGTCAGTTCGAGTGCGCCCCACGGCGTGCTGAAGAGGTTCATCGCCCCCTCAGGGTACGGGCTGCGCGCACCGCCCCAGGCTGCGGGCTCCGAGGCCGCCGCCGGCAACGGCGACGCGGGCCGGCGGTACCGCCGGCAGGCCGGTGAGGTCGCGCGGGCCCCGTCACGCGGCCGGTGGGTGCGCGCGGTCGCGGCGCACCCACCGACGCGAGGGGATCAGCCCTGGGCGGCGTTCTGCACCATCTCGGCGAACGTGGTGACGTCCTTGGCCGGGGGAACCTTGATCGCGGAGGTCTCGCCGTAGCCGGAGTAGCCGATCGTCAGCTTGGCCGGGCCCTTGGCGGTCGTACCGGACTCCAGGGTCTGCACGGCGAGGTCGTCGGCGCCGATCCACGCCTCGATCTTGACGGTGTTCTTGAGGCCGGTGGTCTGCAATTCCTTGACGTACGCGTCGCGCTCGTCCTTGCTGATGAGGTCAAGGACAGCGGTGTCCGCGGCGAGCTTCTTGATGTCCACCGTGCCCGTGTAGTGGGTCGCCTCGGCGCCGGCGACCTGCTCCGTACCGGCCTTGGCGAGGTCCGTCGCGGTGGACAGGGCGGCGAGAGCCGCGGCGGGCCCGTGCGGCAGGTCGGCGGCCGGGTTGTCCTCCGCCGAGGTGCCGTCGAGCTTCAGCCACTTCTTGCCGCCGGCGGCCTCCGCCATCTCACCCTCGACGGGGAGGTACACGGCGCCGTCGGCCATCGTCATGTGCACCTTGCCGTCCGGGCCCGCCATGTCCTGCAGCTCGGGGTCGGAAGCCGCGTCCATGCTCAGCTCGGCCCCCTCGGAGCCCTTCCCCCAGCTCAGCGTGCCCTCCGCCTTGGTGTTGCCGTCCGCCGGATCGACGGCGTCGACGCTGACCTTCGCGGAGGCCTGCTGTTCCACCGCCTTGGTGGCGTTCCGCAGCGCCTCGGCCGGGGCGACCTCCTTCTTCTCCGGCTTGGCGGAGCCCTGCGTCGACCCGGACTTCGGCGCGGCGTCCTCGCCGGAGTCACCACAGGCCGCGAGACCGAGCGCGAGCGTGCCGGTCGCAGCGGTGATCGCCACAAGGCGACGAATACGCATGAAAAGTTCCCCCCTGGGGGTAAAAATCTGTACAACGATCAACGGCCCTGCACGATACATCAACCTTCGGACACTCGAACGATCAGGCGGTCCGGCATGATCAGGGCATGCCTTTGATCGACGTCGTACAAGGTGACATCACCGCTGAGGAGTCCGACGCCGTCGTGACCGCGGCCAACGAGTCGCTGATGGGCGGCGGTGGCGTGGACGGCGCCATCCACCGGGCGGCGCGTCCGCGACTGGCACAGGCGGGTGCCGCCATCGGTCCCTGCCCACCGGGAGATGCGATGGCGACGCCCGCCTTCGGCCTCGGACGGCGGGTCAGGCACGTGATCCACACGGTCGGTCCGGTGTGGGAAGGCGGCGACCAGGGAGAGGCCGAGGTCCTCGCCTCCTGTTACCGCCACTGCCTGGAGGTCGCCGACGAACTCGGGGCGGCGAGCGTCGCGTTCCCCGCGATCGCCACGGGCGTCGTGGCCCGCCGCCACGGCCTCCGGGCCGGACTGCCCGGCGGGCATCGTCACCCAGGCCGCGAACCCGTCCCGCGAGCCGACCTCGTCGGAGGCCCCAGCCCGAAGCCGTCCTCGTGCCGGCCGGGCCCCCACTCGTCGTGGGCCTCGAGCCGGACGGAGTGCAGACGGACGGTGGGCGCGACCAGTTCGGGCAGGCAGGAGACGACGATATCCGCGTGCGGTTCTCGAACGGCCGTCCGCCCTCCTCGGAAAAATCGGGTGTGTGTGCGCACCGAGCACTGCTAATTTCTGTGACGTGCCGAAGCTCAATCAGATCATCGCCGTGGAAAAGGGCGTCAAGTCCAAGTCCCTCCAGGAACTGACCCAGGCCCATCACGACGTCCAGAAGCCCGCGCTGCTCGCCGGGATCTCGCGGACGTACCAGCCCAAGGACGAGGAGGGCGAGCAACTGCCCCCGGAGTCCACCCGGGTCCAGGTGAAGGCCGAGGACGTCCTGCGCGCGGTCGGGGGCACCCTGACGCGGCTCTTCGACGTGACGGCGACCAAGGACTGGGCCAACCGGACCGCGGCCGCCGACGTGCTGGTGGACGGGCGGGTGCTCCTCGCTCAGGTCCCCGTCCCGTACCTGCTGTTCCTGGAGAAGCAGCTCACCGACCTGCACACGTTCGTGCGCAAGCTGCCGGTCCTCGACGCGTCGGAGTCGTGGAACCCGGACCCGTCGACGGACTGCTGGAAGACCGACCCGGTCCGGACGATCCGCACCAGGAAGGTGCCGCGCAACCACGTGAAGGCCGAGGCCACGGAGAAGCACCCGGCGCAGGTCGAGGTGTACTACGAGGACGTGCCCGTCGGGTACTGGACGACCGTGAAGTTCTCCGGCGCGCTGCCGGCGCGCCGCGTGAACGAACTCCTCGGCAGGGTCGAGAAGCTGCAGCAGGCCGTCAAGTTCGCCCGCGAGGAGGCCAACGGCGCGGACGTCGCCGACCAGCGCGTGGGCGAGGCGGTCTTCGGCTACTTGTTCGGGTAGCCTCATCAACGCCCCCCGTGAGAGCGGGGGGTGCGCCGAGAGCGCAAGCTGAAACTGACGTTGAAGCTGACCAGGGGTATCAGTGGGGGTTCGAATCCCTCTCCCGGCACCACGTGCCGGGGTGGCCCAACCGGTAGAGGCAGCCCCGTGAATCTCAGACTCTCGCTCCAGTCTCAGCATTCGCCGCCGAACACCGGATCGACCGAGCGTGGACGATCATCGACGGATGGGGGTTCAATTCCCCTCTGCGCCTCTTCGCGGCGCGGTAGTTCAAAGGTAGAACACGTCGATCTCAGAATGATCCGCGACTCTTAAACGCCGCCGGTGTGCGCAATTGGGTGGCACCTCAGGAGCCCGGGCAGCTGGATACCGCTCCCGGGCTCCGTCACGTCTTCCCCCGCCGGTCCGCGGCTGCCGACCGTCCGGGACAGCAAGGCCAAGTGCGTCCCGACGGATCGGGAACCCGACCTTTGCCTGGACGTCAGCGACCTGGCTGTGGTCTACCTCTGCGGCACCGCCCGCGGTGCCGCCCGCGGTGCCGCAGAGCCCGCAACCGCGCAGATATCACCTCGTGCCCTCGCTCTCTCGCGCCGGAGCCTTTCGGCCCGGAGCCGAGCCGCTGCGTTGTCAGTCTCCGCTGATACCGTCCGGCCGTTCACGATCTTCGAGGAGGGGCTGTATGGGTGCCAGCGGGTGGGACTACGTTACCGGGTACGACGGGGACGTCGCGGCGGCTCTGGCGGGTTTGCAGGCGAGGGTGTTCCAGGAGACGTACGGCGACGGTGCCCGCTACAAGGACCTGGAGGAGCTGTATGAGGACGAGGAGTTCATGGGGGAGGAGGGCACCCACACGATCCTCGACATCCACACGGTCGTGGCCACGGACGACCCGCCTGTGCCGTCCCGTGCCGGGGACTACGGCACGCTCAAACCCCTGCCGCTCAGCCGCGTGGTCCACCACTTCGGTACCGAGCAGCCGACGGTGGAGCAGTACTCGGCGCTCGTCGCCGCTGCCGATGAGTTCACGAGCCACGAGGAGTTCGAGCGGAGCCTGCTCGGCGAGTGCCGGATGAGGTGGACTGGCTGCTACGTCGTTCTGTACTCCGATGGCGGGCCCACCCACCTGGGGATCTTCGGCTTCTCAGGTGACTAGGACCGAGCTGGCCGGCTTGTGACCGCACCGGATACGGGTTGGCGGGCGGGGGGATCCAAGGGTGCCGAGGGGGCGTGGGGGGCTTGTGTAACCGTGATGCGCGACAACGTTGTCAGTTGATCCGGGCATGACTATATCGGCCCGAGAGGCAACGTTGTCAAGGGAGTTGGCGTGCGGCGGAGGCGGTCTTCCGGGACACCGGTGAGACGCGTTACTGTCCCCGCGGCTTGTGTGACCGTGGCGCGCGACCCGTCCGTGAGAAGAAGGGCCGCGTCATGCGCTTGCGTCCGACGTCCGTGCTGCTGGCCGCCGTCCTGGCGGTCGGCGGCGCCACTCCCGCCCTCGCGGCGCCCGCCGCGCCGCCACCCGATCTCGTGCAGGACCCCACCTCCTACGTCGACCCCCTGATCGGCACCAGGAACGGCGGCAACGTCTTCCCCGGCGCCGTCATGCCGCAGGGCATGCTGTCCTGGAGCCCCGAGACCACCGGCGGCGACGCCACCCGCACCACGGCGCCCGGCGGTTACCACTACGACGCCCCCCGCGTCCGGGGCTTCAGCCTCACCCACATGTCGGGCACCGGCTGTGCGGGCGGCAGCGGCGACATCCCGTTCCTCCCGTACGCCGGGGAGGTCACCACCTCGCCCGCCGCGGACACCAAGGACGCCGTCTACGCCGCCGACTTCAAGCACGCCGACGAGACCGCCGAGCCCGGCCGCTACAAGGTCGGCCTGTCCTCCGGCGTCACCGCGGACCTGACGGCCACCACGCGGACGGGCTCCGGCCGTTTCACCTATCCCGCGGACAAGCCGGCCTCTTTGCTGATCCGCACCGCCAACTCCGAGGTCGGGTCCACGGACTCGACCGTGACCATCGACCCGAAGACCCGTACCGTCTCCGGCTCCGTCACCTCCGGGAACTTCTGCGGCTACCTCGACCCGGAGGGCCGCCGCTCCTACTACACCCTCTACTTCACCGCCCGCTTCGACCGTGCCTTCAAGGCGACCGGCATCTGGCAGGACGACAAGGTGAGCCCCGGTGCCACCAGCGCCTCCGGCGGCACCGGCGGCTTCGCCGACGGCGGGAACCCGGTTCCCGGCAAGGGCGCGGGCGGCTGGGTGGAGTTCGCGCCCGGCGGCGGACCGGTGAACGTCAAGGTCGGCATCTCGTACGTCAGCCAGGCCGGCGCCGCCGCCAACCTCGCCGCGGAGAACCCCCGGCACCGCTCCTTCGACGCCGTACGGGACGCGGCCCGCCGCGCGTGGCGCGAGCGGCTGGGCGCGATCAAGGTCGGCGGCGGCACGGACGCCGAGCGCACCACCTTCTACACCGCGCTGTACCACGCGATGATGCACCCCAACGTCATCAGCGACAGCGACCGCAGATACCGGGGCAGCGACGGCGAGGTCCACACGGTCGCCCGCGGCCACCAGGCCCAGTACGGCACCTTCTCCGGCTGGGACGTCTACCGCTCCCAGGTCCAGCTGCTCACCCTGCTGAGCCCGCGCACCGGCTCCGACATCGCCCAGTCGCTGTACGAGTTCGCCCGGCAGAACGGCGGCGTCTGGGACCGCTGGCTGCACGGCGCGTCCGGCACACACGTCATGAACGGCGACCCGTCGCCCGCCGCCCTCGCCGGGATCCGGGCCTTCGGCGGAACGGACTTCGACCTGCGCGGCGCGCTGGACTCCCTGGTGAAGGCCGCGACCGTGCCGACCGAGCGCGACCTTTCGCCGGCGGGCAAGCCCATCCTCTCCGTGGGCCAGCGCCCCTCCCTGGACAAGTACCTGAAGCTGCACTACATGCCGTCCGTCTCCAACGCCTGGGGCGGCGCCGCCGAGACCCTGGAGATGTCGGGCGCCGACTTCGCCCTCTCCCAGCTCGCCAAGGCCGCCGGGGACAAGCGCACCGCGGCCGACTTCGCCCGGCGCTCCCAGTGGTGGCAGAACAACTTCAACCTCGCGGCCGACCCGAGCGGCGGCTACATCGCCAACCGCGCGGCCGACGGCAGCTGGGTCACCGGCTTCACCCCGGCCACGGGCAACGGCTTCGTCGAGGGCACGGCGGCCCAGTACACCTGGATGGTGCAGCACGACCCGGCCGGGCTGTTCGCCGCGATGGGCGGACGGGACAAGGCCCTCGACCGGCTGGACGCCTTCTTCCACAAGGCGGACGGCAGCTGGGCGTTCACCGGCAGCGGCGGCGGGAAGTCCGAGATGGACAACGAGCCGTCGATCAACGTGCCGTACCTCTACGCCTACGCCGGCAAGCCCTACAAGACGCAGGAGACCGTCCGGGCCGCGATGGGCGCCCTGTGGTCCACGCAGCCGGGCGGCATCCCCGGCAACGACGACCTCGGCGCGATGTCGTCCTGGTACGTCTTCTCGGCCCTCGGCATGTACCCGCAGGTGCCCTCCCGCGCCGAACTCGTCCTGGGCTCCCCGCTGTTCCCGCGGATCGAGATCGACCGACCCGCCGGGAACGACATCTCCATCCGCGCCGCGGGTGCGGCGGCCGACGCCCCGTACGTCCGGTCGCTGAAGGTCGACGGCCGCACCAGCGACCGGCCGTGGCTGCCCGCCTCCTTCGTCGAGGACGGCGGCAGGCTCGACTACACGCTGTCGGGCACCCCGGACCGCGGCTGGGGAGCGGACGCCGCGGACGCGCCGCCCTCCTTCCGGGAGGGCGAGCAGCCGCACCAGGTCGGCGTCGGCCCCACCACGGCGACGATCGCCCCGGGCGGCGGCACCGAGGTCGGCATCCGCGCCCTGTCGTTGAGCGGCGGTCAGGCACCGCGGGTGAGCTTCCGCGTGGAGGTGCCCGACGGCGTCACGGCGTCCCCCGCGGAGGGGACGTTCACGGACGGCTCCCAGGACATCACCCTGTCCACCGCCGCGGACGTCAAGCAGGGCTTCTACGACGCCAAGGTCGCGGTGACCTACGGGGACACGTCGTACGAGCAGCCGGTGTCCCTGACGGTCGCCGCTCCCGGCTCCCTCATCGCGGCGTACAACAGCACGGGCATCTCCGACGACTCCGGTGACCACGACGAGGCGGATTACGACGGCGGCGGCTGGAGCTACTCCCGTCAGGCGCTCGCCGCGGCGGGCCTGACCGGCGGCGCGCAGGGCACGGTCACCGGAGGCCTCGGCTTCACCTGGCCCGATTCGCCCGCGGGGCGCCCCGACAACGCCTCCGCGACCGGCCAGACCATCGAACTGGCCACTCCGGCCTCGCGGTTGTCGTTCGTCGGCAGCGCCGTCAACGGCGACCAGCAGACGACGGCGACGGTCACCTACTCCGACGGCAGCACCGGTTCCGTCGACCTGTCCTTCACCGACTGGACCGTGGGAGGCGGCGGCGGCAGCGTCCGCTTCGGCAACGAGGTGGTCGCCAGGACCGCGTACCGGAACGTGGCGGGCGCCGACAAGGATCCGGTGGCCACGTACGTCTTCGCCACCAAGCCCTTCGCCGCGCCGGACGGCAAGACCATCACGAGCGTGAAGCTCCCGGCCAACACGGACCTGCACGTCTTCACCCTCGCGGTGGACTGACCCGGAGGATCCCCAGGGGCGGGCGCGGAGCGATTCCGCGCCCGCCCTTCGTGCTGTCCGCAGCGGCGCGCCGGATAAGCGTCGAATAAGGTGGCGCAGGTCATAGCGGGAATTCTCGAAGGCTTGGAACCCTTTTTCTCGAATTCCGTCCGGCAATGCGCATTGCCAATTCTTTGTGTGTGGATTGCCTGGTATGGATGCAGGCTGCAGGAGGATATTTTCCGAGCCGTCGGGCGATGGCCACCCATTGTTCGTGAGCCCGCGACGGACTTGGTTGAAGGCCCTGCTCACAGGGCGGGCCGGACGAAGGAGAAAGCACGTTGGGCCGTTACCTTCTGCGCCGCCTCGGAAACTACGCAATCCTGGTGTTCATCGCGGCCAGCGCGACGTACTTTCTCGCCTCCTTCACCCTTCACCCCGACATCAACTACCTGTCGAAGAATCCCCGGCCGCCGCTGCACTCGATCTACACGATCCTGCGCGGCTACAACCTCGACCCGCACACACCCGTGTACCTCCGCTATTGGCGCTGGCTGACCGGGATCGTGCTGCACGGCGACTTCGGCAGGACCTACGACGGCGCGTCCGTCAACACCGAGCTGGGACGCCGCGTCCTGGTGAGCACCGAGCTGCTCTTCGTCGCGACCGTCCTGGGCGCCGTCGGCGGCGTCGCGGTGGGCGCCTGGAACGCGCTGCGGCAGTACCGGCCGTCCGACCGGGTGTCGACGATCGTCTCCTACGTCCTGCTGGCCACCCCGGTCGTGGTGATCGCGGTCGGACTGCGGACCCTGGACACCGCGGGCGACGGGCCGCTGGTGCAGTACATCGGGATGTACGACCCGAAGGTGCACGGCACCCTCCCGATCGTCCTCAACAACCTCGAACACCTCGTGCTGCCCACCCTGACCCTGCTGCTCGCCCAGATCCCGTTCTTCAGCCGCTACCAGCGCAGCACCATGCTCGACGTCCTGGGCAGCGACTTCCTGCGGACGGCCCGCGCCAAGGGCCTGCGGCGGCGCCAGGCGGTCCTTCGGCACGGACTGCGCACGGCCGTCATCCCGGTGATGCCGCTGGTGGTCTACAACGTCGTGCTGCTGTTCACCGGCGCCACCTTCACCGAGGAGATCTACGGCTGGCACGGCATGGGGGAGTGGCTGGTCAACTCCATCACGAGCAACGACGTCAACGCGGTCGCCGCCGTGGCGATCTTCACCGCCGGCATCGTCCTGATCGCGGGACTGCTCTCCGACCTCGTCTACGCGGCGCTCGACCCACGGGTCCGCACCTGAGAAGGCCCATGTCGCCCAGGTGAACACACGTGAACCCAGGTGAACGACCGGACCGCACGACTCGAGGAGTCTCCCCCATGACCACCCCCGCAAGCGCCGCCGGGACGCCGGCGCCACCCCAGAGCAGGAGCCGCGGCGCGCTCGTCCTCGCCCGCTTCGCGCGCAACCGGCTGGCCCTGGTGGGCATCGCCCTGGTCGTCGCCCTGGTGCTGCTGGCGTACGCCGTACCGCCCTTCCTCCACTGGACGTACCACGACAACGACTTCACCAGTCTGGACACCGGCCCCGGCGCCGCGCACTGGTTCGGCACGACCCACTCCGGTCAGGACCTGCTCGCGCTCACGCTGAGGGGCCTGCAGAAGTCACTCGTGGTCGGACTCGTCGGGGGGCCGCTCACCACGCTGATCGCCGCGGTGGTGGGCGCCTCGGCCGGCTACTTCGGCGGCTGGACCGACCGGGTCCTGATGTGGTTCCTCGACCTGATGCTGGTCATCCCGGCGTTCCTGCTGCTCGCGGTCCTGTCACCGGCGTTCCAGCACGGCACCTGGCTGTTCTTCGTGATCCTGCTCGCGGCGTTCGGCTGGATGATCACCGGCCGGGTGGTGCGCAGCATGACCCAGACCCTGCGGGAACGGGAGTATGTGCTCGCCGCGCGCTACATGGGCGTGCACCCGCTGGTCGTCATCTTCCGCCACATCCTCCCCAACGCGGCGTCGATCCTCATCATCGACGCGACCGTCCAGGTCGGCGCGATCGTGCTCGGTGAGACCTCGCTGTCCTACTTCGGGTTCGGCATCCAGGCGCCCGACGTCTCGCTCGGCACCCTCATCGCCGCCGGAACGCCGGACGCCAACACCTCCCCGTGGCTGTTCTTCTTCCCCGCGGCCTTCCTCGTCCTGATCGGCCTCGCCGTCGCCTTCATCGGCGACGGACTGCGGGACGCCTTCGACCCGACGGCGCGCGGGGCGAAGTCCCGCAGGCGCGCCCGGCCGGCGGTGCCCCGGTCCCGCCACGCACGGACCGCGCGGATCCCGCGCCGCAAGCCCACAGCCGCGGTCGTCCCGTCGGCGGCGCCACAGGAAGGAGTCACCCCATGACCCACCCCACCGCCGTCCTCGGCGCCCCCTCCCCGCGTCCGGCCGCCGGCAGTCCGGTGCTGACCGTGAACGACCTGCGGGTGTCCTTCCCGGGCGAGTCCGGACGGGTACACGCGGTCCGCGGCGTGGACTTCACGCTCCGGGCCGGCGAGACCCTCGCCGTCGTCGGCGAGTCCGGCTCCGGCAAGTCCGTCACCGCCACCGCCGTGCTCGGACTGCTCCCGGACGACGCCGAGGTCACCGGCTCCGTACGGCTCGGGGATCGCGAGCTGCTCGGGCTGCCGGACCGGCAGATGTCCGGCATCCGTGGCCGTGCCCTCGGCATGGTCTTCCAGGACCCGCTGTCCGCGCTCACCCCCGTCTTCTCCATCGGCACCCAGCTGGTGGAGGCCCTGCGGATCCACCAGGACCTCACCGCCGCCCAGGCCCGCGAACGGGCCCTGGAACTGCTGGACCTGGTGGGCATCCCCGACCCCAGGCGGCGCGTCGACGCCTTCCCGCACGAGTTCTCCGGCGGTATGCGCCAGCGGGCGGTGATCGCCATGGCCATCGCCAACGACCCCGAGGTGATCATCGCCGACGAGCCCACCACGGCGCTCGACGTCACCATCCAGGCGCAGGTGCTGGAGGTCCTGAAGAAGGCCCAGGAGGTCACCGGAGCGGCGATCCTCATGATCACCCACGACCTCGGGGTGGTGGCCGGGATGGCCGACCGGGTGGTCGTGATGTACGCCGGCAAACCGGTGGAGACCGGGACGGCCGACGAACTGTTCGCCACGCCCCGTATGCCCTACACCATCGGCCTGCTCGGCTCGGTGCCGCGGCTGGACTCCGGGGACCGGACGGCCCTGACCCCCATCGAGGGCACGCCGCCGTCGATGGTGGACCTGCCGGCCGGCTGCCCCTTTGCGGCGCGCTGCCCGGTGGCCGTGGACCGCTGCCGTACCGAGGAGCCCGCTCTGCGCGCCGTCACGACGGGAGCCGCGCACGCCACCGCCTGCCACCGCGCGCAGGAGATCGACGCGCCCGGCGGGATCCCGTCGCCGGGCATGTTCCCCACCCCCGCCTCGCCGCGCCGCGCCGGCGGACTCCCGCGCGCCGAGCGGCGCGAGGTCCTTCGGGTCACCGGCCTCACCAAGCACTTCCCGCTCCTCAGGGGCTCGGTGTTCAAGCACCGCGTGGGAACGGTGCGGGCCGTCGACGGCGTGGACTTCGACATCCGCGAGGGCGAGACCCTCGCGCTGGTCGGCGAGTCCGGCTGCGGCAAGACCACCACCATGCTGCAGATCCTCGACCTCGCCGGCCGGAGCGCCGGCAGCGTCGCCGTCCTCGGCAAGGACGTCGGGCAACTGGACGGCAGGGGACGGCGGGAGCTGCGCAGGGACCTGCAGGTGGTGTTCCAGGACCCGATGGCGTCACTGGACTCCCGTATGCCGGTCGGCGACATCCTGGCCGAGCCGCTGCGCACCCACGGCTGGGACCGGGCGCGCATCGCCGAGCGCGTCCCCGAACTGCTGCGCCTCGTCGGGCTGCTGCCCGAGCACGCCGAGCGCTACCCCGCCGAGTTCTCCGGCGGGCAGCGGCAGCGGATCGGCATCGCCCGGGCGCTGGCCCTGGACCCCAAGCTGGTCGTGCTGGACGAGCCGGTGTCCGCGCTGGACGTCTCGATCCAGGCCGGAGTGATCAACCTGCTCGACGAACTGCAGGCCGAACTCGGCCTGAGCTACCTGTTCATCGCGCACGACCTGTCGGTCATCCGGCACATCGCGGACCGCGTCGCCGTCATGTACCTCGGCCGCATCGTGGAGGCCGGCGACGTCGAGGACGTCTTCGCCCGCCCCGCCCACCCCTACACCCGGGCCCTGCTGTCGGCCGTACCTCTGCCCGACCCCGGAAAGGAGCGGCGGCGCCGCCGGATCATCCTGCAGGGCGACCTCCCCAGTCCCGCGGACACCCCCTCGGGCTGCCGGTTCCGCACCCGCTGCCCCAAGTACCGCGACCTCGCGCCGGCCGATTCCGGGCGCTGCGACACCGAGGACCCCGCCGCCGGGGCTCTGGGCGAGGACCACAGCGCCGCCTGCCACTTCGCGGCCGCCCTGGAGGTCCTGTGACGCGCCCACGGCCCGCGGGACGTCCACGGCCCGTGACACGTCCCCCCGGCCGCCCCGCGCGGCCGACACACCACCCACGGAACCCACAAGGAGAGTCCCGTTGAACCGAAAGTCCGTAAGGCTGGCCACGGCAGTCGTGGTGTCCGCGGGTCTCCTCGCCGGCGCCACCGCGTGCGGCGCAGGCAAGGGCGACGCGAACTCGTCGGCGCCGAAGGCACCGCCCAAGGCGACGCTCAACCAGATCAACCCCGTCGACCCCGCGAAACTCCGGCAGGGCGGCACGCTCAACTTCCCCGTCGACGAGTACGCCACCCAGTGGAACAGCCTCAACGCGGCCTCGCAGAACACCGTCGCCGTGACCACGACGATGGCCCCCCTGCTGCCGGCGCTCTTCCACAGCACCCCCGACAACAAGCGGACCCCCAACCCGGACTACCTCAGCAAGGTGACCACCGCCGTCAAGCACGGCAGGCAGGTCACGACCTACGTGATCAACCCCCGGGCCCGGTGGTCCGACGGCACTCCCCTCACCTGGAAGGACTTCCGGGCGGACTGGCAGGCGCAGAACGGCAGGAACCCCACGTACACGCCCGTCAGCACCTCTGGCTACGAGCAGATCGCCTCGGTCGCGCAGGGCAGCGACGCGCGGCACGTCGTCGTCACCTACGCCACGCCGTTCTCCGAGTGGCAGACGCTGTTCTCCCCGCTGTACCCGGCGTCGCAGATCGACACCCCGCGGAAGTTCGACACCAGCTACAAGAACCGCATCCCGGTCACCGCCGGTCCGTTCAGGATCAGCAGGATGGACCCGACGACCAAGGTCGTCTCCGAGGTCCGCGACCCCCACTGGTGGGGTTCGAAACCGGTACTCGACGGCATCAACTTCCGTACCCTGGACGCCGCGTCGACCCCCGGGGCCTTCGCCTCCGGCGAGATCGACGTCGAGGACATCGGGCCGGACGTGGCCGCCTACAAGCAGGCCGGGAAGGTGCCGCACACCTCCATCCGCGTGGCGGGCGCCCCCAACCTGCGCCAGATGGTCGTCAACGGCCGGAGCCCGCTGCTCAAGGACGTCCGGGTCCGCCGGGCCCTGTTCATGGCCCTGGACCGCCAGGCCATCGGCAAGGCCGACCTCAACGGCCTGCCCTTCCCGGCCAAGCCCCTCGACAACCACTTCCTCGTCAACAACGACGTCGCCTACCGCGACAACGCGGGCTCCCTCGGCCGCTACGACCCCGCCGAGGCGGGGCGGCAACTGGACGCGGCCGGCTGGCGGATGCACGGCGGAGTGCGCGAGAAGGACGGCAAGCCGCTGGAGCTGACGCTGACCATCCCGTCGGGAACGCCCATCGCCGCCAACGAGGCGCAGCTGTTCACGGCGATGCTCAAGAACGTGGGCGTCAGGCTCGACACCAAGGTCAAGCCGAGCGACGACTTCTTCAACGACGTCAGCGCCGGGAAGTTCGACCTCACGCTGTTCAGCGGCATCGGCTCCGTGCCGTTCTTCCCGCTGACCAACGGCGCGGCGACCTTCGTCTCCCCGAAGCACGGGAACATCGGCCAGAACTACGCGCGCATCGGCACCGCCGCCATCGACGCCGACATGCACAAGGCCGGCACCGAGGTGGACCACTCCGCCTACCTCGCCGACCTCGACGCCGCCGACGCCGGACTGTGGAAGCTGGCCGCCAACCTGCCGCTGTACCAGCGCCCGCAGATCGTCGCGGCCAAGTCCGACGTGGCCAACTACGGCGCCTTCGGGTTCCAGGACACCGACTGGACCCGGGTCGGATTCACCCGGTGACCCCCTGAGCCGCGGCGCGGGAGGACGACCCCCTCCTCACATCCCTCCCGCGTCGCGTCGGCCCCGACCCGAGCCGACACCCCGAAAGGACAGGGCCCTTGTCCCCGGTGCAGCACCGGGGACAAGGGCCCTTCGTCCGTCGTGCCGTCGGCTACTTGACGCCGAAGGCGCGGATCAGGGTCTGGCTGACGCTGTTCCCCTTCGAGTCCCGCGCCGTCGTCCGCAGGCTCGCGAAGCGGGCCCGCGACGGCGCGTCGAGCTGCGCCTTCCAGCCGTTGCCCGACTGCCGCAGCGTCGCCTTGCGCCAGGTGGCGCCGTCGTCGTACGACACCTCCAGGGTCACGGTGCGGATCGCCCCGGCGCCCGCCGCGCCCTTCAGGTGCGAGGCGGTGACCGTCAGCCCGGTCCGCCGCTGCGCCTTGCCGGACAGGTCGGTGGCCACCGCGTAGTCGAGCTGGACCAGCGGCAGGGGGGTGAGCGTCGTGTAGTCCGTGGTGCTGGAGACGAAGCCCCACTCGCTCCGGGTGCGGGTCGAGTACGGACGGTCCGGCAGGTTCCGCTCGCCCTCCACCACGATCCGGTAGGGCCGCGGGTCGGGCGAAAGCTCCTCGGCCGTGACGATCCGCTCGTTGTAGTCCTCTCCGAGCAGCTCGTCGCCCTGGTACAGCGAGATCTTCGACGTGTCGCCGTCGGCCCACGTCACGCCCGCGTGACCGCCGGAGTCGCCCCAGGCCGGCAGGCTGGACGTGCTGATGATGTCGCCGACCCGGAAGGGGGCCGTCCAGCTGATGCCGTCGTTGAGCGCCCGCGGGCGCTGGATCGGCGCGAACCAGGTCTCACTGGCCGTGCTGCGCGCCTTGTACGTGCGGATGACGCCCCGCTGGCCGAGATCGGGCATGGCGGCCGCGGAGATCCAGCGCTCACCCGCCGTGACCCACGAGGTGAGGGCGCCCTGGGCCGCGACCTGCGTCGCATCGACGAGCGTGGGCCGGTTGCCGATGACCGAGACGTCCTCGCGGTACGCCACGGCCCTGCCCTGCTTGGTGTTGCGGAACGACTCGTCGATGCGCGCCAGTTCGCCGGGGCCGGGCCGGTAGGACGGGTCCCTCGGGACCGCCCCGTCGTTGTGGCGGATCAGGTCGTAGGCGTAGCGGGGGTACGGGTGCGAGACCACCTTCAGTGTCGCAGTGCCGGGCTTGCGGAGCCGGCTCAGCAGCCGCGCGCTGTCGTCGGTGCCGAGCGAGGCCACGGGCAGCGGGGCGCCCTCGGGCAGGTCGGCCCAGGGGTCGTACTTGCCGTAGCCGTCGTTCAGGATCAGCAGCTGCCGTGCGCCGGCCTTCGCCGCAGCGGCGGCCTGGTCCGGGGCCGACACGCTGTCGCTGCGACGGACGACGGCCACCTGGCCGCGCACCTTGACCTTGCGGAAGTCGGCCGCGGAGCCGTCACCCGCCCAGACCGCCCGGTAGGTGCCCGTGCCGTCCGGCAGCTTGGGCGACAGGCTCTGGATGGTGACGTCGCCGTAGGTGTGCGAGCCGGAGGAGAACGTCAGCGGCGCCTGGATCTGCCGCCAGCGGGTCGCGAAGTGGTAGGAACCCGTGCTCACCTTGGGAGTCGGGGTCACCCAGAGGCTGTCGTACAGCCAGTACTGCGGCATGTAGCTGTCCATGAACGGGTACAGGTCGCCGTTGGAGCGGTACTGGTCGACGCGCATGAACTGGTTGGCGGTCGGCTGCGGCGTCACGGCGGCGGCCTTGCGCAGGTCCGCGGCGTCGAAGCGGACGGTGCGGTCGGCGTCGAGGTCGATCTGCGGCGCCGAGAACATTGCGAAGCCCAGCGTGTGCGTGCCGTCGATGCCGGGCACGTCCGCGTTCATCCACGCCGAGTAGGTGCTCGGGGGCAGGCGCAGGTCTATGCGGCCCGAGGCGTCGACGGCGAACGCCTTGGGGGCGGTGTTGCGCTCCACGTCCTTGAGGATGAGGGTGCCGGGCAGGGCCTTGCCGCGCCGGTCCTTCGCCGTGACCGTCAGCATGGTCCGGCGGCCCTCCTTGTTCACCCCGACCGTGGTGCGGGCCAGGGTCGCGCCGTCGGTGTCGGTGGCGACGAGGCGGGTGGCATAGGCGCCGTTGTCCTCGGCGGCGTCGAGGTGGGTGATGACGCCGACGGAGGCGGTGCCGTGCGCGGGCACGGTCAGCCGCGAGTCGCTGAGGGTGAACAGTCCCTCGGGCAGCTGACCCGGGCGCAGGGCCAGGTCCACGGTGACGGGTTCGGCGCCCGAGTTGGTGTAGGTGACGTCCTTGCGGACCGTCTGACCCGGCGTGTACGGGTAGTGGGTCTGCGCGTAGGCGTCACCGGAGGCGACCAGCGTGGCCTTCACGGCGGCGGCGACGTCCACGCGCCCGCTGCCGGACTCGAAGGGGCTGAACCTGTCGATGGTGCTCGCCGTGGTGCTGATCAGCGCGTCCTTGAGCTGCCGCCCCGTCCAGTCCGGGTGCTCGGCGGCCAGGAGGGCCGCGGCGCCCGCCACGTGCGGCGTCGCCATCGAGGTGCCGCTCATCGTCTGGTAGGCGCCCTCGCCCTCCGGCGCGTACTGCGAGCGCGCCGCCAGCACGTTCACACCCGGGCCGGTCAGATCGGGCTTGACGGCGTTGTCGCCCACGCGCGGGCCACGGCTGGAGAACTCCGCGAGTTCGTCCACGCCCTTGCCCGGGCCCCGGACCGCGCCCACCGTCAGCGCCGCGTCGGCGGCACCGGGGGCGCTCACGGTGTAGGGCGAGGGGCCCGAGTTGCCCGCCGCGATGACGAACAGCGCCCCGGTCTCCTCGCTGAGCCGGTTCACCGCCTCGCTGAGCGGATCGGTGCCGTCGGTGGCCTCGCCGCCCAGGCTCATGCTGACGACCTTGGCGTGCTGGTCGCGGGCGGCCCATTCCATGCCGGCGAGGATCCAGGAGTCCTGGCCGCTGCCGGAGTTGTCCAGGACCTTGCCGATGTGCAGGGACGCACCAGGGGCGACACCCTTCTCAGCGCCGCCGGAGGCGGCGCCGGTCCCGGCGACGGTGGAGGCGACGTGGGTGCCGTGACCGTGCCGGTCAGTGACGTCCTGGTCGGGCACGAAGCTCTGCGTCGCCGCTATGCGGCCGGCGAAGTCCGGGTGCGCGGCGTCGATGCCGGTGTCGAGCACGGCGACGTCCACGCCCTGCCCGGTGTCCCCGCCGCCCCACACCTCCGGGGCGCCGATCTGCGCCGTCGTGTCGGACAGCGTGGCCTTGACCTTGCCGTCCAGCCACACCTTGGCGACGCCGCCGGCCAGTCGTGCGCCGTCCGCCGCCTTCGCGGCGGTCCCGGCGGCCCTCGCCCCGGTGCCGGTCAGCGAGGACCAGAAGTCCGCCGCCCGGTCGTGCTCGGCGGAGATCGCCGCGCCCTGGATGCTGTCGAGCGTCAGCGTCCTGCGCGCGCCCTCCGGGGTCTTCGCGGTGCGGGAGCGTGCCGCGGCGTCGGTGTAGGTCACGATGAGCGGCAGCCGGTCGGTGCGGGCGTCGTCGTAGCCGTCCGCCAGCAGCGCGGTGATGTTGAAGAGCCCCTCGTCCAGGGCTCCTGACGCGATGTAGGGCACCGCGGCGTCGGGGTACACGTAGGTGTCCCGGCCCACCGACATCACGTGGGCGCCGGCGGTCCTGCCGTTGGGGCCGGTGACCGAGGTGACGGACTCGGTGCGGCCGTTCCCGGTCACGGTGACCTTGTCACCGGTGATCAGCGTGACGGTGCGCGCGGCCGCGGGAGCGGCGCCGGTCGCGGTGGGGGAGGGGGACGTCGCCGAAGGGTCGGCGGACGCGACCGGACCCGTGGCCGTCAGCACCACCAGGGCGGCGACGGCGGCAGTCAACCCGCGTCTGCGGGACGGAGGCATGCGCAAGGGAACCTCATGGAATCGATGGGCTGGGGTTGAACGCAGTCAGCCATCCGTTCGGATCCCTGTAAAGGCGGCCCTTTGGCACTTCTGTGCCATGTCACCAAGTGGACAGAGCGCAAATTGGCGCAATGATCGGCAAGCGAGACACACTGCACGGTGTGAGCGGTCGCCGCGCCGCGGCACACCTGTCACACGTTGCTGATATGACGTCAATTCGCTCACGCGCAGGAAGAACGTAGGTGGAGAACGATGACGGATGCCGCCGTACCCTTGGAGCTGGTCGGACTCGACGCGGCGGCGGAGGCCGTCTACCGCGGTCTGCTCGCGCACGGTGGCGGCACGGCCGACGACGTCACCGCGGCGTTCGGGCTGGGCACCGGAGCGGCGGTGGCCCTGCTGGAACGCCTGCACCACTCCGGACTGCTGAGCCGCCGCTCCTCCGGCGAGTACCTGACCGTGGATCCGCGGCACGCCCTGCGGGCACTGGTGGAGTCCCGCGAACGCCAGCTGGCCGCCATACGCGACGCCACCGGGCCGCTCGGCGCGCTGTTCGACGAGGCCAGGCGGTCCAGCGCCGGCGAGCCCGCCACCCGGACGATCAGCGGTCCCGAGGAAGTCGGGGACTGCTACTACCGGTTGCACCAGGCCGCCACGTACGAGATCTGCGGCCTGGCCCGGCCGCCCTTCCTCTTCGCGCCGAACGGGCCGCTCGACGAGGCCGCCGTGCGGCGCGGCGTGCGGGTGCGGGTCGTCTACGCGGCCGCCAGCTTCGACGAGGACGGCGGCGGGCAGGAACTGGGCAGTCTCGTGTCGCGCGGCGAGGAGGCCAGGGTCGTGTCCTCGTTGCCCGTCAAGCTGACGATGGCGGACCGCTCGGCGGCCATGGTCTCGCTGAGCCTGGGCTCCGACAGCACCGACACCCTCTACACCGAGGCGCCTCCGTTGCTGGAGGCCCTGACCGAGCTCTTCGAGCGCTACTGGGCCGGTGCCGCCCCGCTGGCCGGACCGGGCGCCCAGCAGCCGCCGGCGCCGCAGCCGTACCCCCCGGGCGACTCGGGCGACCCGGTGCGCGAACCCACCGACGAGGAGCGGAACCTGCTCGCGCTCTTCGCCGCCGGCGTCAAGGACGATGCCATCGCCCGCCAGTTCGGCGTCTCGACGCGCACCCTGCGCCGGCGGATCCAGGATCTCTACACGGAACTGGGCACCACCAACCGGTTCGGCGCGGGCGTCGCGGCGGCCCGGCGCAACTGGGTGTGAGCACGCAGGTGAGAGCACGGACTCGCGCCGATACGCCGCAGGGGGACGATGGGAGGAGGGCGCGGCGGTGTGCCGCGCCGTCCGAGGTGGTCCGGGTGCCCCGGACGCGATCGGCCGACTACGGCGTCACCGGGTTCGACGTCCCGCTGCCGGGAACGTTCGAGGAGGCCGTGCGGCGTCACGAGTCCCTGGTGCCCGACCACCGGGCGGCGGAGGTCCGCGCCATCGTCCGGTTCGGCGGCTCGTGGGAGAGCGCCCTCGCCCTGGCCGCGGGCAACGCGCCCCACGGGTCCACGACCTTCTGGAAGAACGCGGGAACGGCGCTCATGACCCTCGCCTGGGACTCGACGCCGTTCGTGATGGACCTCATGGGCAACTACGCCATCGCCGAGCGGATGTTCCGCCACGAACCCTCCGCCATGATGCACGCGCCGCTGCGCACCGGGATTTACCGGGGCGCCCTGCTCCCCTGACGCCCCGCCCGCGGGAACCGGGACGGCGTCCGCGGCGTCGTGCCCAGGGTCGACCACACGATCATGACGCTTCGCGAAGGAGCCCGGGCATGGCGGCTGCGGCCACACGTTACCTCTATCTGGTCCGGCACGGAGAGGCCCTGCCGGACGAGAGCGGGCTGTCGGACGACGGGCGCCGCCAGGCGGCCCTGCTCGGCCGCAGGCTGGCCGACCTGCCGATATCCGTGGTCCACCACGGCCCGCTGCCCAGGGCCGCGCAGACGGCGGCCCTGATCGGGGAGCACCTGGACGGTGCCGACCTCCGCGTCTCGGAGACCGCCGGCGACTACGTCCCGTACTTCCCGCGGCGGGAGGAACTGCCCCCCGACAGCGCCGACCACCTCCTGCGCTTCCTGGAGGGCGCCACGGCGGAGGAGCGCGCGCTCGGTCCCTCGCTGGCCCTGCGTGCGCTGGAGCAGTTCACCGGCCCCGCCGAGGGCGACGGGGAGCGGCACGAACTGGTCGTCACCCACAACTTCCTGGTGGGCTGGCTGGTGAGGCATGCCATGGACGCCCCGGCATGGCGGTGGCTCGGTGTGAACCAGGCCAACGCGGCCCTCACCGTCATCCGCTACACGCCGGGGCGGCCCGTGTCGGTTCTGGTCCAGAACGACATGCGCCACCTGCCGGAGGAACTGCGCTGGACCGGCTTCCCACCCGGGGGGCGGATCTGAGGCCGCCGCCCGGCCCCGCGTCAGGCGGTGTCGCCGGTGGCCGGGTCGACGCGGACCTCGTGCTCGGCGCCGTTCTCGGTCAGTTCGACCTCCCAGGCTCGGGTGTCGTCGTCCAGTGAGACGGAGGTGACCGTACCGGGGCGGGCGCCGGCGGCCGCCTTGGCCGCCTCCACGAGGTCGGTGCGTGAGCCGCGCAGTGCGTCCCCGCCGTCCGCACGGCGGTCGTCTTCCTGCTGGCCGGCCTGCCCGTGATGCTCGCCGTGGTCTGGACGGTGACCTGGCTCGGCGCACGCAACGCGCTGCGCCCCGTCGACGCCATCCGCGCCGAGATGGAGGCGATCACCTCCAGTGCCGACCTGTCCCGCAGGGTGCCCGTGCCGCCGGCCCGCGACGAGGTGGCCCGGCTGGCGCGGGCCACCAACGAGACGCTCACGGCCCTGCAGGCCGCCGTCGAGAGGCAACGGCGCTTCGTGGCCGACGCCTCCCACGAACTGCGCAGCCCGATCGCGGCGCTGCGCACCGAACTGGAGGTGGCGGCCGCCCACCCGGCCCTGCTGGACCTGGACAGCGCGGTGGACGACGTCACGAGGCTCCAGACGCTCGCGTCCGACCTCCTCCTGCTCGCCCGCTTCGACGCGGGGGAGGAGACCCCCATGGAACCGGTGCCCCTGGACGAACTGGCCCGCGAGAGGGGCGCGCTGTGCTCGGGCGCGGTGCCCGTGACCGTCGAGGCCCCGCAGGCGGTGACGGTCCGCGGTGACCGGCAGGGGCTGGAACGCGTCCTGGACAACCTCCTGGACAACGCCCGGCGTCACGCGACCGCTTCGGTCGCGGTGCGTGTCTCCCGCGACGCCCGGTGGGCCGTGCTGGAGGTGACCGACGACGGCCCGGGCATCCCGGAGGCAGACCGGGAACGCGTCTTCGACCGCTTCATCCGGCTGGACGAGTCACGCACCCGCGACGCGGGAGGCGCCGGACTCGGCCTGGCGATCGTCCGCGACATCGTCCACCGGCACGGCGGCTACGCCGACGCCGGATCGGCCCCGCAGGGCGGGGCGTTGCTGCGGGTCAGGCTGCCTCTGGCGTGACGGCAGGCGCCGGGCCGGTCCCGCCGCCTGGCCGTCGCGGCCCTGCCCTTCCTGGTGGTGCGCGGGTACCCCCGTCTCGTGCCGCGCCTGCTGCCGGGCGCGACGGCCTCGGTCTCCGAACTGCGCATGACCTACCGCACCGGCACCGCCCTGCTGCCCCGGCTGACGGAGACCTGCACGCGGCTCGGATTCCGTATCCGCGAGGTGCGGGCGGACCGGTTGCCGGGCGGGACCTATGCGGCCGCCCGGGTTCTGTTCGAGGTCGAGGGCACCGCCGACCCCCGGCCGGCTGACCTCGGAACTCTTCCAGCACGACGGTGTCGTGGAGGTCGGGCTGACTCCGTCCGACGAGGAGTGACGGCCTGCCGCCGGGGGCCGTGACGGAGCCCCGGTCAAAAAATGGACGTGCTACCTGGGACTCCTGCGGTCGCTGGGCCCCGGCGAGCGGCAGCGTGTGCGACTCGGCGTCCAGATCTGGGCCGAGGCCCTGCGGGCACCGCGGGTGCACGCGGTGGCGCGCGAGGGTGTGGACCGTCCCCGTGCCGTCGTCGCCGACCTGGTCCGGGCGGCCCAGGAGCGCGGCGAAGTGGACGCCGCGTGGCCGGCCGACGGCCTGGCCAGGGTGTTCGTCGCGATCTACCAGGGGCTGGCGCTGCAGAGCGCCTGGGATCCCGAACTGGACGACGCCGGGTACGTGCCGGCCGTCGAGCGCCTCATCGGCGCGCTGGCACGCTGACGTCACCCCTCGTGGAACTCCCGCCGTCCGCGCCGCCGTGCGCCCCGTCGTCCGCCCTCCGTCAGTCCAGGACGAGCGACGACAACTGCGGCGAGAAGGTGGCGTGCAGCACGAGTGCGGCGCTGCCCACGACGGCCGCGTCGGCGCCGAGCGGGGAGGCCTCGACCTGGACGACGCGGATGTGCCGGGCCAGGGGTCTCGCGGTCAGTGCGGAGGCGACCGCGCCGACGTAGCGGGACTCCACGTGCTGGATGCCGTGACCGCCGAGGATGATCAGGTCCACGTCGATGAAGTTGGCGATCGTCACCGCGACCGTGGCCACGTGCTGCGCGGCCTCGTCGATGACCGCGGCTGCGACCGGGTCACCGGCTCCCGCCGCGAGCTGGACCGCGGCGTGGTCGACGGAGGCCGGGTCCCGGCCGAACGCCGGTGACAGCATGCTGCCGCCGGGTTCGGCGATGAGGCGGCGGTGCGTCTCGGCCACGATCGCGGACGGGTTCGCCAGCCCTTCCAGGCAGCCCCGGTTGCCGCAGTAGCACTCAGGACCGTCCGACACCACCGTGGAATGGCCGAACTCGCCGGCGTTGAGCGAACCACCGCGGTACACCTGGTGGTTGAGGACCAGTCCGCCGCCGATGCCGGTGCCGAAGAACAGGTAGGCGAAGTTCGCCACGCCCCGGCCCGCGCCCGACCAGCGCTCGCCGACCGCGGCGGCGGTGGCGTCGTTGTCGAGGGTCACCGGAAGGCCGGTGGCGTCGCCGAGCATCTGCTGCAGCGGCACCCGGGTCCAGTGCGCGAGCTGCGGCGGGGCGACGATCATGCCGTTCCGCTGGTCGATCGGGCCGGGGGTGGCCAGGCCCAGCCCCAGGACGTTGCCGCGCGGCACGTCGGCCTCGGTCAGCACCTCGGCGACCAGGTCGGCCATGGCGGCCACCACGTGTGTCGGATCGGTGCCGGGGGGCGTGGGCCGCCGTTTGACGACCAGCGGACGTCCCAGCAGGTCGACCACGGAGCAGGTGAGTTCGACCGGGTCGAAGACGAGCCCGACGGCGTTGCCCGCGTCCGCGTTGACCCGCAGGGTGGTGCGGGGCTTGCCGCCGCCGGCGCCCCGGCTGGCCCCGTCCTCGCGCACGATCCCCTCGTCCAGCAGACGGCGCACGATCCCCGAGACGGTCTGCGGGGTCAGTCCCGTCTTCTGGGCGATCTCGACCCGGCTGATCCCGTCCGCGAGTTGGATCTGGTCCAGGACCACCGCCCGGTTGTACCGCCCGACTTTGGGGAGGTTTGTTCCTGCTTGCCGCACACGCGTTCCTCTCTTGCCGCAATGACGATACCGCGCAAGGGCGTTGACTTAGTAAAACAAATGGATTTAAAGTCCGGTGCCCAAGCCGTAACAGGTCCGGCATGGAGGCACGGCGCAGTGTCATCGGAGGCAAGTTGATGTCCACGAAATGTCGCATCCCTGGGGAGGCGGGCCCGCGTGATCTGCGCGGCGTCCGCGGCGTGGAGCTCCGCGCATGAGCAGCACCCCGGTACTGCTGGAGATGCGGTCCATCACCAAGACGTTCCCCGGCGTGACGGCGCTCGCGGACGTCAACCTGGTGGTGAAGGAGGGGGAGATCCACGCGATCTGCGGCGAGAACGGCGCAGGCAAGTCCACCCTCATGAAGGTGCTGAGCGGCGTCCACCCGCACGGCAGTTACACCGGTGAGATCGTCTACCGGGGCGACACCGTCAGGTTCCACGACATCCGGGCCAGCGAGCAGGCCGGCATCGTCATCATCCACCAGGAACTGGCGCTGGTCCCCGGCATGTCGATCACGGAGAACATCTTCCTCGGCAACGAGCCGCGCAAGCGCGGCTCGATCGACTGGAAGGCCGCACAGCACCGGGCGCTGGAGCTGATGGAGCAGGTCGGCCTCAAGGAGGACCCGGACACGCTCGTCAAGGACATCGGCGTCGGCAAGCAGCAACTCGTCGAGATCGCCAAGGCCTTCGCCAAGGACGTGAAGCTGCTCATTCTCGACGAGCCGACCGCGGCCCTGAACGAGACGGACTCGCAGCACCTGCTCGACCTGCTGCGCGGCTTCCGGGACCGCGGCATCACCTCGATCATGATCTCGCACAAGCTGAACGAGATCGAGGCGGTCGCCGACACCATCACCATCCTGCGCGACGGGCGGACGATCGAGAGCCTGGACGTCGAGGCCGACGGTGTGAACGAGGACCGCATCGTGCGCGGCATGGTCGGCCGGGAACTCGACAGCCGGTTCCCCGACCACACACCCGACATCGGGGAGGTGTTCTTCGAGGTCCGCGACTGGACCGTGCGGCACCCCGCCTCCGAGGAACGGCTCGTGTGCAAGGGCTCCACCTTCACGGTGCGGCGCGGTGAGATCGTCGGCTTCGCCGGCCTCATGGGCGCCGGGCGCACCGAACTCGCGATGAGCCTGTTCGGCCGCTCCTACGGCACCTTCCTGTCGGGACGGGTCTTCAAGGACGGCAAGGAGATCCACCTCAAGACGGTCTCGGAGGCCATCCGGCACGGCCTCGCCTACGTCAGCGAGGACCGCAAGTCGATCGGCCTCAACCTGCTGGACGACATCAAGACCTCGATGGTCGCCGCCAAGCTCTCGAAGATCTCCCGCCACCAGGTCATCGACCCGGTGCGCGAGCACCGGATCGCCGAGGAGTACCGCCAGAGCCTGCGGATCAAGACCCCCGGCGTCGACGAGGAGGTCGTCAAGCTCTCCGGCGGCAACCAGCAGAAGGTCGTCCTGGCCAAGTGGATGTTCACCGACCCCGACCTGCTCATCCTCGACGAGCCCACCCGCGGCATCGACGTGGGTGCCAAGTACGAGATCTACGGGATCATCCAGCGGCTGGTGGGCGAGGGCAAGGGCGTCATCGTCATCTCCTCGGAGCTGCCCGAGCTCATCGGACTGTGCGACCGCATCTACACGGTGTTCGAAGGCGCCATCACCGGTGAGGTGACGCGCCGCGACGCGAACCCGGAACTCCTCATGAAACAGATGACCTCTATGAAGAAGACACCGAGCCCATGAGCCGCATCTCAGACCTGCAGAAGAACCTCTTCGGGGGCACGGCCTCCAACGCCCGCCAGTTCGGCATGATCGCCACGCTCGTCGCGATCGTGCTCCTGTTCCAGATCTGGACGGGGGGACTGACACTGACCTCCGGCAACCTCATCGCCGTGGTCAGCCAGTACTCCTACATCCTGATCCTGGCCATCGGCATGCTGATGGTGATCGTCGCCGGGCACATCGACCTCTCGGTCGGCTCGGTGGCCGCGTTCACCGGGATCGTGGTCGCCAAGACGATGCAGGAGCACTCGCTCCCCTGGCCGGTGGGCATCCTGCTCGGCCTGCTCGTCGGCGCGGCGATCGGTGCCTGGCAGGGCTTCTGGGTCGCCTACGTGGGAGTGCCGGCGTTCATCGTCACCCTGGCCGGCATGCTCCTGTTCCGCGGCGGCAACCAGTACATCGGCAACGCGGACACCGTGCCGGTCCCCACCGGGTTCCGTGACATCGGTGCAGGCTTCCTGCCCGAGGTCGGCCCGGACACCGGCTACAACAACCTGACGCTGCTGCTCGGCCTGCTCGCCTGCGCGGGCGTGGTCTGGCGCGAGTGGCGGGCCCGGCAGACCCGGCGCGTCATGCACGCCGACGCCGCGCCGCTGTGGGTGACGGGGATCCGCCTGGCCGTGATGGTGGGCATCATCATCTTCACCACACTGCGCTTCGCCGGCGGCCGGATCGGCACCAGCTTCCCGATCTCCGGCATCATCCTGATCGCCCTGGTGCTCGCGTACTCGTACTACACCCGCAACACCATCGGGGGCCGGCACATCTACGCCGTCGGAGGCAACTCCCGCGCGGCCGAACTGTCCGGCGTCAAGCTCCGGCGCGTCAACTTCCTGGTCATGATGAACATGTCCGTGCTGGCCGCGCTCGCCGGCATGATCTTCGTGGCCCGTTCCGCGGCATCCGGCCCGCAGGACGGTCTGAGCTGGGAACTCGACGCCATCGCGGCCGTCTTCATCGGCGGCGCCGCGGTGTCCGGTGGTCTCGGCACCATCAGCGGCTCCATCGTCGGCGGTCTGGTCATGGCGCTGCTCAACAACGGCCTCCAACTGGAGGGCGTGGGCTCGGACATGGTCCAGATCATCAAGGGCCTGGTCCTCCTCCTCGCCGTCGCGTTCGACGTCTACAGCAAGAGCCAGGGTCGCTTCTCGATCATCGGCACCCTGATGCGTCCGTTCCGCCAGAACGAGACGTCCGCACCGGTCGACCCGCCGAACCCGGCCTCCGACCCCGACAAGGCTCCGGTCGCAGGCTGACCGACCGGCAGTACCCCCCCCAGGGTGCCGCACCAGGCGGCGCTCGTCTCTCACCGCATCACCCGGAAAGGGCACAACCCACATGCGCAGAACCATCACCAGAGGCATCGCCGTGATCGGCGCCGCCGCGCTGCTCGCCCTGGGCACGGCGTGCTCCAACGAACGCGAGGGCTCCACCGGCAAGGACACCAGCGACGCCAAGGGCGGCTTCGCGCAGGACGCCCTGGTCGGTGTCGCGCTCCCGGCGAAGACCTCGGAGAACTGGGTGCTCGCCGGTGACCTGTTCACCAACGGCCTGAAGGACGCCGGTTTCAAGGCCGACGTGCAGTACGCGGGCGCCTCGACCACCGTCGCGGACCAGCAGGCGCAGATCTCCTCCATGGTCACCAAGGGCGCGAAGGTCATCGTCATCGGCGCGACCGACGCCGCGCAGCTGTCCACCCAGGTCGCGCAGGCCAAGCAGGCCGGCGCCACCGTCATCGCCTACGACCGGCTCATCACCAACACGAAGGACGTCGACTACTACATCGCGTTCGACAACTTCAAGGTCGGCCAGCTGCAGGGCCAGGCGCTGCTGGACGGCATGAAGGCGAAGAAGGCCAAGGGCCCCTACACGATCGAGCTGTTCTCCGGTTCGCCGGACGACAACAACTCGAAGGTCTTCTTCGACGGTGCGATGGAGGTGCTCAAGCCCGCCATCGACAAGGGCGACATCGTTGTCGGCTCCGGCCAGACCGACATCAAGCAGACCGCCACCCAGGGCTGGAAGGCGGAGAACGCCCAGAGCCGCATGGACTCGCTGCTGAACTCCACCTACAACGGCAAGAAGAAGCTCGACGGCGTGCTCTCGCCGAACGACACCCTCGCCCGCGCGATCATCACCTCGGTGAAGGGCGCCGGCAAGCCGGTCCCGGTCGTGACCGGCCAGGACTCCGAGGTCGAGTCGGTGAAGTCGATCATGGCGGGTGAGCAGTACTCCACCATCAACAAGGACACCCGCAAGCTCGTCGCCGAGACCATCAAGATGGTCCAGTCCCTGCAGAAGGGCGACAAGCCGACGATCAACGACACCAAGTCGTACAACAACGGCAGCAAGGTCGTCCCGTCGTACCTGCTCCCGCCGGTCATCGTGACCAAGGAGAACGCGGCCGAGGCCTACGCCAACGACCCGAAGCTCTCCCCGCTCACCAAGTAGTAGCGCATCACCGCCGCCGCCGGCGCCCGGATCACGTCCGGGCACCGGCGGCGGCCGCGTTCCCGGGCCCGTGCGCGGCGACCTCGCCGGGGGAGCCCCGGTCACGGGCAGGGCAGCAGACGCCGTGGCCCGATCCCGTCGTCGTGGATGATCCGGATCTCCGTCCTGCCCACGCCGTCGCGCCCGAGCGGGCACGGGACGTCGATCTCGTCACCGGCCATGGAGATCGCCTTCTCCTTCGCGTCCATCGCGTCGTTCGCGTGATCCACCACGTAGTAGAGCCAGGTGGCCGCGTTTCCCCCGGCGCCGACCCGGAACCCCACCAGCCACTTGTCCGCCGAGGTGGCGCGGCACGCCGTCGCGAGCGGGCACCGCGGCGCGAGGGAGTACGCCTCGTGGCCGTGTCCCCGCCGTTCCCCGATCGCCGACCCGGCCCTGGCGATGTGCAGCATGGCGCGCCTCCTCAGCCACCGGTGGTACCCGGACGGCACGCGAGAAGAAGTTGAACCGTCTATCTCTTGACCGGGCAGCTCCCGTCGATGTGACACGCCCTTACGGTCCGCCGCCGGGACCGTGAGGGTCCGCCCCGGGCGGCGCGTCGGGGACGCGGCCCGGGAGCGGACGGCGCGGCCTCATCCCCAGGCGCCGGCGATCTGCCGGGTCGTGGCGTTGAGGCGGTTGAACAGATTGGTCACGCCGATCATGAGGACGATCGCGGCCAGCTGCTTCTCGTCGAAGTAGGTGGCGGCGGCGTCCCACACCTCGTCGGCGACCGCCTCGGGACGGTCGGCCAGCCGCGTGGCGGCCTCGGCCAGCCCGAGCGCCGCCCGCTCCTCCTCGCTGAAGTACGGGGCCTCCCGCCACGCCGCGACCGTGGCCAGGCGCTCGTCGCTCACCCCCGCCTTGCGCGCCGTCTTCGCGCCGCCGTCGACGCAGGCGCTGCAGCCGTTGATCTGACTCACCCGCAGGTGCACCAGCTCCAGCGTCTGCCCGTCCACCCCGCCGGAGTGCACGGCCTTGAACAGCTCCTGGATGGGCTGCATCGCGCCGGACAGGACCATGGCCGGGTTCTGCATACGGGACTGCATCGTGGTTCTCCCTCTTCCGGTTCGGCGCCCCGTGCCCCGGGGCGTGACTCCATGACAGCCCGCGGGACTTGCCATGGCGACGGCCGTGGGACACCGTGGGACGGCCGGAACGGCCGTGTTCAGCGGGAACGCGGCCCGGACGGGTCGGGCCGGGGTGGGACAGGAAGGCGGGGGACGGGTGGTTGCGCAGCAACGGACGGCGGAGGCCGACCCATCGCGGGAGCTGGCCGCTCGGCTGCGCATGCTCCAGGAGCTCTCCGGGCGCGGCGTGCGCGCCCTGGCCCGGGACACGGGGCTGAGTTCGTCGTCGCTGTCGCGCTACCTCACGGGCCGCACCGTGCCGCCGTGGCCCGCCGTCGTCGCGCTCTGCCGCCTCGTCACACGCGACCCGCGCCCGCTGCGCCCCCTGTGGGAGCGGGCCTCCCACCCCCTGCCGGCGCCGCCGAGGACCAGCCGCCAGATCCATCCCCCGACGCCGCCCGCGTCGGCCCCGCGCCCGCCCCGCAACGATCTGCCGCGCGACGCACCCGACTTCACCGGGCGCCGGGCCGAACTCGCCGCCGTGCTCGCCGCGGTCGCCGGCAGCCGGGTGGTCGCCCTCGACGGCATGGCCGGGGTCGGCAAGACCTGCCTGGCGGTGCACGCCGCACACCGCCTCGCCGCCGACCACCCCGACGCCCAGCTCTACCTCGACCTGCACGGCTTCACCGACGGCCGCAGGCCGCTCGACCCCGACCCCGCGCTGCGGGCACTGCTCGCCGCGCTCGACGTCCCCTCCGAGCGGATCCCGCAGGAGGGCGGCGTCGAGCGACTGGCCGCCTGCTGGCGGTCCGAGCTGGCCCACCGGCGGGCCGTCGTCGTCCTGGACAACGCCGCCGACGCCGACCAGGTCCGCCCGCTGCTGCCCGGCGCGGGCCACTCCGTCGCCCTGGTCACCAGCCGCAACAGGCTGCTCGGCCTGGAGGAGGTGCCGCCGGTCTCGCTGGACGTGCTGACCCCGCAGGACAGCGCGGAACTGCTCGCCCGCGCGGGCGGCGAGCCGGCGGGCACCGACGGACGGCTGGCCCGCGAACCCCAGGCGGCGGCCGAGGTGCTGCGGCTGTGCGGCAACCTGCCGCTGGCCCTGCGGCTCGCCGGGGCACGGCTGCGGCACCGTCCGGGCTGGACCGTGGGCGTCCTCGTCGAGCGGATGGCGGAGGGCCCCAGCGAGTTCGACACCGCGTTCGCCATGTCCGTGAACCAGCTGGACCACGGCCGGCGCCGCCTGTTCCGGTTGCTCAGCCTGCTGCCGGGCTCGGTGTTCGACGAGTACGTCGTGGCCGCCCTCGCGGCCGTGCCGCTGCGCGACGCCCGGGCGATGCTCGAGGACCTCCTCGACGCACACCTGGTCCAGCAGCCGGCCCCCGGCCGCTACCGGCTGCACGACCTGGTGCACCGGCACGCGCTGCGGGCGACCACCGAGCAGGACCCGGCGGCCGAACGGCAACGGGCCCTGATCCGGGTGCTCGACTACTACGTGCACGCGGCGGCCGCCGCCGACGCCACCATGCCCTTCCTGTCCCGCGGCGGGGTGGCGTGCGCGGGGCCCGCCCCGGCGGATCTGCCGAGGTTCGCCGGCAAGAACACCGCCCTGGCCTGGTTCGGCGCCGAGTACACCAATCTGCTGACCGCTTTCGACGCGGCCCTCGCCGCAGGGGCCGACGCGCACGTGTGCGAACTGCCGCGCTTCATGCGGTCCTACTTCGCCCGGCGCTGCGGCACCACCCAGCTCAACGTCCTCTTCGAGGGCTCCTTGGCCGCCGCCCGCCGCCTGGGGGACCCGAGGCAACTGGGCGAGGCCTACAGCGACCTGGGCTTCGCCCGCCACAACGCGGGCCGGATGGCGGAGGCCGGGGAGGCGTACGAGACGGCCGCCGTCCTCGTGACGCAGGCCGGGGACGTCCTGACCGAGGCAGAACTGACCATGCGGCGCGGCTACCTGGGGTGGGACCAGGGATACGTCGAGGAACCGCTGGAGCTGTTCCGGCTGGCGGCGAAGCTGTACGCGGACGCCGGCTGCCCGATGGGCACGGCCCACGCCACCGCTTACGAGGCCTGGGCCCTGTTGCAGTCGGGGCACCGCGAGGAGGCGGCACGGCTGGCCCGCGAGGCACTGGAGACCCCGCACGCCAACCCCGCGTGGCCGCCGGCGCTCACCGCGCTCATCACCCTCGGAGTGGCCGTCGCCCGCGAGGAACCCGAGGACGCCTTCGGACATCTGCACCGCGCTCTCGCCCTGGCCCGTGAGGACGGGCACCGCCACAACGAGGCATGGTGCCTGAACTGCCTGGGCGTCGCGTTGCGCCGCATGGGCCGCTACGAGGAGGCGCTGGCCAGCCACCGCGAGGCGTTCGCGCTGCTCGACGAGATCTTCGAGGAGCAGTGGAAGATCCACTTCCTCAACGCCTATGGGGAGACCTGCCGCCTCGCGGGCCTGCCGGACGAGGCCCTGCGACTGCACCGGCAGGCGCTGGACCTCGCGCCGAGGCTGGGGCACCGCCACGAGGAGGCGATGGCCCACGAGGGGATCGCGGCCGTGCTCGACGCCACGGCCCCGTCCGCCGCCGCCGAGCACCGCGCCACGGCCCCGTCCGCCGCCGCCGAGCACCGCGCCGCGGGACAGGCCCTCCTGCGGGAACCCCTCCCGGGCGTCTGACGCGGGGGTGCCTCAGGCCGCCGCGGGGACGCGGGGAACCAGGAGCCGGGCTTCGACGTGACCAACTCCCCGCCGATGCCCGGCGCGACAGGGGTGCCGGCGGCGAAGGAGAACACGACGTCCGAAGCGTTGCCGGTCAGCGACCGGCCGTTCCTTCGCCGGCGTCACCGAGGGAGGCCAGCGCCGCCTCGCTCGGGCTGCCCGGTTCGGGGGTCCCCACGTGCAGCAGCTGCCCTGGGGCGTCGACCACGTCGAAGGTCTGGTAGGTGAGTTCGACCCGCCCCAGCACCGGGTGGACGAACACTTTGAAGGCCCGCGGCAGGCTGCCCACGGTGTGGTCCTCCCACAGGGCGCGGAACTCCGGCGAGACCTCGGTCAGTTCGGCGACGAGCCCGGTGACGTCCGGATCGCCGGGAAACCGCCCAGCGTTGAGGCGCAGCGCGTACACGGTGCTGCGCCGCAGCAGCTCCCGGTCCGTGAACACCTCCTGGCCCCGCGGATGGGTGAACAGGATGCGGGGCATGTTCCGCTCGTCCCCGAACGGGGAGAGCAGCACTTCGGCGACCGCATTCGCGGCGAGGACGTCGAAGGCCGGGCCGAGCACGTACGCGGCGGCGCGCGGGAACGCCCCGAGCAGCTGCAGGAGCGAGGGGTGCACCCGCTCGCGCGGGCCGTGCGCCGTGAGCCGGGGAGCGAGGCCCGCCAGCTGGTGGAGGTGCCCGCGTGCGTCCGGCGCGAGACGCAGCGCCCTGCCGATGGCGTCGACGACCTGGGCGGAAGGGTTGCGCTCGCGGCCCTGCTCGAGGCGGGCGTAGTAGTCCGCGCTCACCCCCGAGAGCACCGCCACCTCCTCACGCCGCAGACCCCGGACGCGCCGCCCCGAGCCCCCGGCGGCCAGTCCGGCGTCGGCCGGTTCCACGCGCGCCCGGCTCGCGCGCAGGAACGCGCCGAGCTCGTTGTCGCGTGGCTGCCTCATGCCACCGATGCTAACGGTGCCCGTCGGCGGGAGCGGGTGCGGGCGGGCGGGGTCACGGGCCCCGGGTGGGTGTGCGGCACCCAGGTCCACGCACCCTTCCTCCTTCTTCGGCGGCCCTGTCGGATGGAGGACGCGGCAGGACGCCGCCGTGACACCTTCGAGAAGCGAGAACCACCATGCCGTCGAACCCCAAGACCGTCCTGATCACCGGTGCCAGCAGCGGCATCGGCGAGGCGACCGCCCGCCGTCTGGCGGCGCAGGGGCACGCGGTGCTCCTCGGCGCCCGGCGAACCGGGCGCCTGGCCGCCCTCGCCGGGGAACTGCGCGCCTCGGGCGCCTCGGTCGCCCATCGCGAGCTGGACGTCACCAGCCTGGACTCGGTGCGCGGCTTCGCCGCCGCCGCGCTGGAGGAGTACGGCCGCATCGACGTACTGGTCAACAACGCCGGGGTGATGCCCCTCTCGCCGCTCGCGGACCTGCGCGTCGACGAGTGGGAGCGGATGATCGACGTCAACCTGCGCGGGGTGCTCTACGGCATCGCGGCGGTGCTCCCCATCATGCGGCGGCAGGGCGGTGGGCACATCGTCAACGTCTCGTCCGTCTCCGGCCACCGGGTCGACCCGACGGCGGCGGTCTACAGCGCCACCAAGTTCGGCGTGGCCGCGCTCTCCGAGGGGCTGCGCCAGGAGAGCCGGGACGTCCGTGTCACCGTGGTCAGCCCCGGCTTCACGCGGAGCGAGCTGACCGACCGGGGCGGCTCCGACGAAGCCAGGGCCGCCGCTCACGCGGCCGCCGAGCTTCTCGCGATCCCGGCGTCCGCCATCGCCGACGCCATCGCCTTCGCGATCGACCGGCCCGCGGACGTCGACGTGAACGAACTCGTCGTACGCCCCACCGCGCAGGGTTGAGCGGGCTGGGCGTTCTTCGTGGCGGCACCGGGCCGAGGGCCCGCCCGGTGCCGCGCACCGCCGTTGTCAGGCCGCGGGAGCGAGCGCGGCCCAGTGGGTGGCGCGGCCGGTCTCCCAGCGGTCGCCGTGCGCCGAGGCGACCTGGTCCACGATGGTCAGGCCCCGGCCGTGTTCGCAGTCGCCGCAGCTGGCGGCCCATTCCCCGACGGAGGGAGCCGGTCCGCCGTCGGTGACCTCGACGCGGACCTGTCCGGTTCCCCGGTCGCGGTCCACATGGAGCACGATGGGCGGCCGTGCGTATTCGAAGGCGTTGGTGACGAGTTCCGAGACGACCAGCAGGACTCCGTCGGCAGTGACTGCCGGTACCTGCCAGCGCCGGAGGGCTTCCTTGGTGAGCCTGCGGGCCTCTGCGGGGGCTTCGGGCCGATAGGAGAGCGTCCAGCTCTCTTCCTGGGCCGGCACTGGCTGCCGGCCCCGACATTGACCCGCTTCGACGGTGTCCATCCCCATCCCTCTCGTTGTACCTGTAGGTACAACACGGCTGGGTCACCGCCGATTCCGCAGGCCGCGGGCTACGTAACGGGGTCGCGCCGGTGCAGCAGGACACCGACTCCGTCGTCCAGGGCGAGGGTGCCGCGGGGCACGACCACGAGGTCCGCACCGGTGCTCGCCGCGGCGCGCAGCAGGGCGGCCCCGGCGGGTTCCTCCGGCCCGGTCCACAGGTGCCCGGGCGGCGGCGGGGGATCGTTGACCAGCACGGCCGCCGCCCGGGCGCCCCGCAGCGCGTCGACGACGGCCGCGGTGCCCTCGCAGGCGGTGCGGTCCCGCGCCCGCTGCACCCGGTAGGCCTCCAGGCGGGCCCGGTCGGCGGCGTTGAGGCGGCCGCCCAGCGCACGGGCGAGGAGCTCCTCCGAAGGGGCCGGGCCGGAAGTGCCGGCGGGACGTGCGGTGCCGACCGTGACGAGGTCGCTCCTCAGGTGTTCCGGCATGTGGTCGACCAGCATCTCCGCCGTCCGGGGGTCGCCGGGGTCGCGGCCCAGCACGAGCACCTCGGCCGCGCCGCGGTCGGCCAGGTCGCTCAGGTCCCCGGCCAGCTGTGGCGCGGTCAGGGGCCACTCCTGCACCGGGACGGTCTGCCGGACAGCCGGGTCCGGGTCGGGGCGCCCGGCCGGCCAGCGTCCGGTCCGGGCGGCGACCCGGATGCCCTCGCCGTCCTCGGTGCGGCCGACGAACAGCTCCATATAGGGCACGTCCGGGGCGCGCTGCACCACCAGCGGCAGGGCGTCCGGCAGGGCCTCGAGCCCGGCCGTGTCGCGCGGTGGCGGTTCGGGCAGTTCCTCGGCCAGCACGAGTTCCCCGCGGGTGGCGAACAGGGCCTGGCCGTGCCGTCCGGGCAGGTCGTCGTCGGTGCCCACGGCGGCGTGGAGTGCGTGGACGGTGGCCGGGTCGGCGCCGTGGGCCGTGAGGTCGTCCCGCAGGTGCCGCCAGCGCCGTGCGATGACGCGGTCGGGATCCTCGATGTCCCGGGAGGTGTCCAGGTAGGCGCTCGCCCACGGGCCCGGCCGGGTGAACAGCGGTTGCAGGAACGACAGCTTCATCAGGGTGCCTCCCGGAGCGGGCTCCCGAGGCCGGCAGGCGACCGGGGCCCGTGCGATCGGAGTGTGCGCCGGCAGCCGATGCCGGCCCCCCCTCGTGGCTCCCCGTACCCGTGCGGTGATCCCTTATGCGTGGCGGCCCGGGCAGCGGGCCGTCCGGGCCGTCACGGGACTCAGGAGAGGCAGCCGACGTGCGCGAGGGCCTGCCGCAGCAGTACGCCCTGACCGCCCTGCATCTCCTGCTGCAGCTGCGGCGACGACGCCTCCTGCGGGGTGAACCACACCAGGTCGAGCGCGTCCTGCCGGGGGTGGCAGTCGCCCGCCACCGGGACGACGTAGGCCAGCGACACCGCGTGCTGCCGCGGGTCGTGGAAGGGGGTCACGCCCTGTGTCGGGAAGTACTCGGCGATGGTGAAGGGCTGCGGGGAGACCGGGATGCGGGGCAGTGCCATGGGGCCGAGGTCCTTCTCCAGGTGCCGGACCAGCGCCTCGCGGACACGCTCGTGGTGGAGCACCCGCCCGGAGACGAGGGCGCGGCTGACGCTCCCGTCCGGCCCGATGCGCAGGAGGAGACCGATGTGTGTCACCTCCCCGCTGTCGTCGACCCGCACGGGCACGGCGTCCACGTAGAGGATCGGCATGCGTGCGCGGGTCAGCTCCAGGTCGTCCGGAGACAGCCAGCCGGGCGTGGTTTCGGTCATGTCGGCCATCGGGTGATCGTACGCGGAGAGAACGCCACGTGGGGGCGATCGACGGCGTGCGCCGCGAACCTGCTCGACACGTGCGGTCAGGCCCGTTCCCCTCCTGCCCTGAGCTCGGCGAGCAGCGCGTAGATCGTCGAGCGGGACGTCCCGAGGGCCTCGGCGACGACGGGTACGGCGCCGCGCCTCGCGAAGACCCCGGCCCGTTCGAGTTCGCCGAGGACGGCGAGGCGGTCCGTGCGGTCCAGGCGTTGGGCGGGCCGGCCCCGGGCGCGGACACGGGCGGCGATGACCCGGTCCACCTGCCGGGTCCACCCCTCCGCCAGGGGCGTCTGCTCGCCTGGTGCGGCGGCCGGAGCGGCGAACGCGGTCAGGACGGCGGCCGCCCGGTCAAGCGGCGTGCGGTCCAGGTGGACGCAGAGCACGGCCGACGCGGTGCCGTCGGCGTCGCGCAGCACCGCGCTGACGGAGGACACCCGCCGGCCGCCGGGGAGCAGCGTCTCCCGCGGGCCGTCGACGTCGTCCGCCGGACGCCCCGGCGGCCCCAGCTCGCCCGGCAGCGCCCGGTCCCCGGCGGTACGTCGCGTGACCGGGTTCCAGACGGCCAGGACGCGCTCGTCCCTGACGTCGTGCAGGACCACTTCGGCGTGCGGGCTGAGGAGCCTGGCCACGGCCTCGCAGGCCGGCCCCCACAGCGCGACGCGCGCATCGATGTCGTCGTCCACCCGGAACGCCTTCCTTCCCTGTTGACCGCCCCGCGGCTCCGGCGAGCCGGCCGTGGCCGCGGGGAAGGGCCGTCGTGTCTTGTGGCGGTGCCGGGCGGAACCGTTGCGCTACGGTGCCGCGGGCCGGTTTCTGAGCGCCTGCCAGAGGATCCGGTAGAAGTCCGCGTAGCTGCGCTCCACGTGGACGGCGAGGGACCGCGTCTCCTCGTGGCGCTCGCCGAGGCGGTTGATCGGCACCGTCATCGCCGCGTGGTGCTCGATGTGCAGGTTGTTGCCGTTGGTGAACCAGGTGCTCAGCCAACTGCCGCGAATCGAACGTGTGTTGCGCAGCACGTCCGTCGTCTGCGTGTCGCACAGCAGGTGCTCCGGGAGTTCCACCAGGAAGTGCAGCGGGACGGCGAGCAGCAGCGGGAGGACCCACAACCGCAGCACGTACTCGCCGTGTCCGAGGAACGCCAGGACGACCGCGCCTCCCACCGCCGCGCCCAGCAGGGCGTGTTCGGTCACGATCCGCCGCCGCATCGCCGGGGCGATGTGCCCGAACGCGTACGTCCAGCGTCCCGTGACCGCGCGTACGACGTCCGCGCCGACGGTGCCCAGGCGCGGGTAGTCCAGCAGCCCGCGCAGCAGCGCCCGGAAGGTCAGCGGCCCCCGGGTGTCGAAGCCGAAGAACTCCGTGTCCTGCGGGGTGCCCAGGTAGCGGTGGTGCTGCAGATGGCGCACGCGGTAGTGGCTGTAGACCACGAGGAGCGGCATTCCCAGGGGCACGCCGACCAGCCGGTGGGGGAACGCGCGCCGGAAGGCGGAGTGGTGCAGGCACTGGTGCTGCAGCTCGACGGCGTGGGTGAACATGGCCGCCAGCAGGACGATCCCGGCACCCGCCGCCCACAGGTTCCGCTGCAGTGCCAGCGCCGCTGCGGCGCAGGTGAGGAGCGCCAGGACGGCCAGCTTGGCGAGGAAGACCCGCTCGTCGAAGGACGTCACCCGCAGCCGTGCGAACAGGACGGCCGCAGTGGCGGGCGGGGCGCTCTCGCGCTCGGGGAGGAGCCGGTCAACGGCCACTGAGCACCACCACGTGGGTACCGGGCACCAGGCCCTCGGACCGGGCGGTGCGGAGCAGTCCCGCAAGGGCGACGGCCCCGGCGGCGGTGGGGAACGCGCCGTGCTCGGCCAGCGCGTCGCGGGCGTCGCACAGTTCCCGGTCGTCGGCGCCGATGACGGTACCGCCGGTGGCCGCGATCGCCGCCATGGCCTCGTCGCCCTGCAGGGCGTGCCAGTTGACGAGCGGCTGGTTGTGGTCGGTGGTGGAGACGGACTCCGGCGGCAGGGTCCGGTACGGGCCCGGCCAGCAGGTCACCATCGGGTTGTTGCCGGCCGAGCCGACACCGTTGATCACCGTGTTCCAGCCGAGCAGCTCCAGTTGGCGCCGCACGGCGATGGCGGTCGTGCCATTGCCGACGGGCAGCCAGATCGCCGCGGGGGCTTCGGGCAGTGCGGCCCGCAGCGCGGACACGACCACGCCGTGCCCCTCGAACACGGCCTCGACGTACGGGCCGTCCACGTTGCCGTCGACGCAGTCCCCGGTGGTGGCCAGCCGGCGGGACTCGTCCACGGCGTCCTCGTAGGCCCCGTCCACGAGGTGGACGCGGGCTCCGGCGGCTTGCATCGCCTCGCCGCCGTCGCTCCAGCCGGCGGGGAGGACGACCGTGCACTCCACCCCGGCGACCTGGCAGGCCGTCGCCATGGCGCGCCCGTAGTTGCCGCAGGTCGCGATGGTGACGTGCCGGTGGCCGTCGGCCACGGCGCGGGCCACGACGGCGCGGGCGGCGGGTTCCTTGTGGCTTCCCGAGGCGTAGCGCGTCTCGTCCTTGACCAGGACCCGGGCGCCGGGCACCAGGGCGGAGACGTCGATGAGGGGGGTGCCGAAGGCGTCCGAGGGCGCTTCGGCGGACAGCGGTGCGGGGGTGGGCATGTCGGTTCCTTCGGGGGTGGTGGACGGACGTGCCTCCGGTGCCCGGCACGGTCGTGCCGGGCACCGGCGTGCGGGGGTGTCAGACGCGGGCCGTGACGAGCTGGGAGTCGGCGTGGCCCTGGAGGTCGTCGAGGTCGCCGAGCTCCGCCGGGGGCAGGGCGTCGGGCAGGTCGTCCTCGAGCAGGCGCAGCCGGGGGTTGGCCCAGCCGCGGGCCGCCCAGCCCAGTTGCAGCAGTCCGCTGACGACGACGAGCAGCGCGAGTCCGCGTCCGGGCCCCGTGCCGAGCAGTACGCCGACAGTGTCCGCAAGGGCGCCGGCGGGTTCCAGGAGCGGCGTCACGTAGTGCTCGGCCAGGGGGCCGACGACCAGGTAGCCGAGCGGCATGGTCAGCATCATCAGCGTCATGAAGATGGCCAGTACCCGGCCCTGGAGCTCCAGGCCGACCTTGGTCTGGACCAGGGCGATCCAGTGGCCGTCGGCCAGGGACTCGCCGAAGGCCAGCAGGAACATCCCGGCCACGATCAGCGGCGGGCTGGCGAAGCCGACCATCGCCATCGCCAGGCTGGCCACCGCCATGGAGATGATCAGGCCCTGTGCCCTGCGGGCGGTGCCGCCCCACAGACCCATCACCAGGCTGCCGCAAAGGCCGCCGACACCGGCGGCGCCGAGTGCCGCCCCCAGCATGAAGGGGGACTGCTCGATGAGCAGCATGGGCGTGATGACCGCGAACCCGAGGGTGTAGAAGGCGTGGTCGATGACGAAGAAGCGCAGCGCGGCGCGGAGCCCGGGCCGGCGGGAGATGTAGCGCCAGCCGCCGGTGATCTCCCTGCCGAACGACTCGTCACGGCGGCGGAAGAGGGTGTCGGGGAAACGGACCGCCAGCAGGGTCACGACTCCCGCCGCGAAGCTGCACACGTCGATCATGATCACGCCGGAGACCCCGATGACCCCGATCAGCCCGGCGCCCATCATGGGCGCGAAGACCGTGCCCACACCCACGCCGAGCTGGCTGATGCCGTTCGCGTGCCCGAGGTACCGCTTGGGGACGAGCTGGGCCACCGCGGCCAGGTAGGCGGGGCGCTGGAAGGCGCCCGCGACGGAGGTGACCGACACGGCCAGATAGATCTGCCACATCTCCAGACCGCGGCCGAGGACCAGCAGGCCGAGCCCGCCCATCGCCAGCCCCGCCACCGCGTCGCTGGTCAGCATGATCATGCGGCGGTTCCAGCGGTCCGCCACTGCTCCTGCCAGCGGCCCGGCGAGGATGCCGGGGAGCATGCCCACCGCGTTGACCACCGCGAAGTCGGCGACCGAGCCCGTGCGCTGGTACACCCAGATGCTCAGGACGAGCGTGCTCAGGCTGCTGCCGATCATCGACAGGAACTGGCCCAGTGCCACGACGGCGAACCGGGAAAGACTCGGCCTGGTGTCCCTGGTGTCCCTGGTGTCCCTGGTGTCCCCGGCGCCCCTGGCTCCGGCCGCCCGCCGCCCGCGCGGCGGAACCGGCTCGTCCGCCCTGTCCGCCACCGGCTGCCCGGCGTGCCGGACCCCGTCCTGCGGCGGGACGTCCGGCGGGAGCGGTGGCCCCTGCCACCGCTCCGCGTGCTCCACCAGCGTCCGGGCCAGCGGTTCGGCGTGCGTCTTGACGAAGAAATGGCCCGCCTTCGGCAGCACCGCCAGGGAGACGTCGTCCGCGAAGTGTTCCCACTCGTGGTGGCGTTCCTGGTAAAGCTCGGTGACCCGGTCCCTGGAGCCCACCACGCTGAGCACCGGGGCCCGCAGCCTGGGTGCCGCGGCGCCCTGGTAGGCCCTGGTGTAGTACTCCTCCGCGTCCCGGGCGTCGTGCCGCACGTTGCGCAGCACGAACTGCTCCTGCTCGGGGTCGTCCAGGTCGGTGAAACCGCCCCGCGCCCGCAGGTAGGACAGGTACTCCCGGTCGGAGGTGAGCCAGTCGGTGGGCACCAGCCGGTGCACCCAGTCGAAGAACCGCCCGGGGAGCCGCGCCGTGGGGAAGCTCGCGCCCAGGCCGACGCCCACGACGTCGACGCCCGCGGCCTCCGCCTGGCGTGCGACCTCCAGCGTCACCGCCGTGCCCAGGCAGTGCCCGTAAAGCATGACGGGACCCTTCACCGCGCCGAGTTCCGCCACCACCCGGGCGGCGACCTCGGCGCCCGGCAGCAGCACGTCGTCCGGCCTGCTCATGTCGTGACCCGGCAGCTCGACCGCGTAAAGCCCCCACTGCGGGGGCAGTTGCTCGGCCAACGGCCGGTACGCGACGGCGCTGCCGCCGGAGAACGGCACGGCGACGACCGTGACGCCGCCCGCGCCCGGATCCGCGTCATGCCCGGTCAGCCGGTGCAGCAGAGACGCCGGTTCCGCCCGCTGCTCCTCGCCGCGCTCCGCGCGGTCCGCGAGCAGCGCGGCGAGCGCGCGCACCGTCGGGGTGCGGTACAACTCCACCAGGGCCAGCCCCGGGTCGATCTGCCGGACGATCCGCAGCGCCGCGAAGGAGTCCCCGCCGAGGGAGAAGAAGCTGTCGTCGATGCCGATCGCCTCCTCCTCCACGCCCAGCGTCCCGGCCCAGATCGCCGCGATGCGCCGCTCGGCCGCGTTCCGGGGGGCGGTGCGCGCCGGGGCGTCGGAGGCGTCGGACGGGGCCGGCAGGGCGCGCCGGTCGAGCTTGCCGTTCGGGGTGAGCGGCAGCCGCGGCAGGAACACCACCCGCGCGGGCACCATGTGCGTGGGCAGCCCGGTCGCCAGGGCCTCGCGCACCGCCGCCTCGGTGAGCGCGGCCTCCGGCGCCGCCACGAGGTAGCCGACGAGCTGGGCGGTCCCGGAGGGCAGGGTGTGCACCGCGGCCGCGGAGGCCGCCGCCCCGGGGAGCGCGCCGAGTGCGGCCTCGACCTCGCCGAGTTCCACCCGGTAGCCGTTCACCTTGACCTGGTCGTCCAGACGGCCGAGGAAGTCCACGGTGCCGTCGCGGCGGTAGCGCGCACTGTCCCCCGTCCGGTACATGCGCGCGGTGCCGTCCGCGCCGTCCGGGGCGGCGTACGGGTCGGGGACGAACCGCTCCGCGGTCAGCTCCGGCCGCTCGTGGTAGCCGGGCGACACCCCGGCGCCGCCCAAGTGGAGTTCACCCACCACACCGGGCGGCACCGGCGCCCCGTAGGCGTCCAGCACGTACACCCGGTTGTTGGGGAACGGACGGCCGATGGGCAGTGGCGCCTCGGCGGGCAGGTCGTCGACGTCCCCGTCGAAGTACACGTTGTCGACGGTGACCTCGGTGACGCCGTACGCGTTGACGACCCGGTTGCCGGGGCCGACGAGACGCTGCGCCCGCTGGTACTCGCGCACCTGCCACTTCTCGCCGCCGCCGATCAGCAGCCGCACGAAGTCCAGGCTCTCACCGGCCTGTTCGGCGTGGGCAAGCAGCGCCCGCAGTACGGCCGGCACCAGTTCGGTGCACTGGACGCCCTCGTCGCGCATGAGCGCGTAAAGCTCCGCCGGGTCCAGCAGCGTCTCGCGCGGGACGACGACGAGCCGGCCGCCGGTGCAGTGCGCGCGCAGCGTCTCGCCGACGAACATGTCGAAGGAGAAGCTCGCGGCCTGCTGGTACGTCCAATCGGGGTCGAGGTCGTAGGCGCGCTGCCACATGGCCGCGGCGTGCACCAGATTGCGATGGGTCACCACCACGCCCTTCGGGCGGCCGGTGGAACCGGAGGTGTAGATGACGTAGGCCGGGTCGTCCGGCGTCCCGACGGGCACCGGATCGGAGTCCGCCGCGGCGTCGACCAGCGCGGCGTCACGGTCGAGCGCGAGGACGGCCGTACCCCCGGGGGCGTCGGGGGCTCCCTCGAGGCCGAGCAGGGTGACCAGCGCCACCGGCCGGCTGTCCTCGAGCATGTAGCGCAGACGCTCGCGCGGGTACGCCGGGTCCAGCGGCACGTAGGCGCCGCCCGCCTTGAGGACGCCCCACATCGCCGCGAACAGGTCGATCCCGCGGTCCAGGCAGATCGCCACCCGCTCGCCCGGGCGGACGCCGCGCTCACGCAGCAGGTGGGCGATGCGGTTCGCCCTCCGGTTGAGCCAGTCGTAGCTGACGGTCCGCCGGCCCGAGGTCAGCGCGGGCGCGTCCGGCCGCCGCGCGACGCAGCGTTCGAAGACCTCCTGCAGGCTGTGCGCCGGGGGGATCTCGGCGGCGCTGTCGTTCCAGGTACGGAGGACCGTGTGGCGCGCGGCCTCGGTGAGCAGCGGCAGCCGGCCCACCTCGGTGCCGGGCTCGGCGGCCGCGGCGTGCAGGAGGGTGAGCAGGTGGTCCACGAAGGCCTCGACCCGCTCGGCGTCGAAGAGTTCGGCCGCGTAGTCGACGGTCAGAACCGGTCCGTCCGCGGGGAAGTCCAGGCCGATCGCCAGGTCCGCCATGGTCGCGGCGGGCGCCTCGTCCCCGGCGTAGGCCAGGAGCGGGTCGCGCGGCGCCGCCGTGTTGTGCACGGTCACGCTCACCCGGCTCAGCGGGTCGAGCCTGCTCCCGCCGGCCCGCCGCACCGCCGCCGCGATCTCCGGCAGCGGCAGGCCCTGGTGCTCCAGGTCGCGAAGGACCGCGTCCCGTACCCGGCCCAGCAGCGCGGCGAAGCTCGGCTCGCCCGTGAGATCGCCGCGCAGCGGCAGGATGTTGAGGACGGAGCCGACCACGCGGTCCAGCGCGGGATCCTCCCGTCCCGCCACCGGCGCCAGGACCGTCACGTCGCTGCGCCCGCTGTACCTGCCGAGGACGACCTGCACGCCCGCCAGGACGACCATGAAGAGGCTGACCCGGTGCTGCCTGGCGCACGTGTCCAGCAGCGCGAGCGACGCCGGGTCGAGGTCGCGGGCGACCCGGGCCGCGCGGTGGGTCGCCACGGCGGGCCGCGGACGGTCCGCGGGGAGCTCCAGGTCCAGGTCGGCGCCGTCGAAACGGTCGCGCCAGTACGCCGCGAGCCCGGCGTCACCGGACACGGCCGTCCCCTGCCGGGCCACCTCCGAGAGGCGGTCGGCGGCGGCGTGGCGCGGCTCGAGACCCGCGCTCAGGTCGCCGTAGACCTCGGCCAGCGCGTCCCCGAGGACGCCCACGGACCAGCCGTCGAAGACCAGGTGGTGGACGGCGAGGAGGAGTTCGTCCCCGTCCGGCGTGCGCAGCAGCACCGCGCGCGCCACCGGGCCGCGCTCCAGGTCGGTCCGCTCGGTCACGATCCGGCGGCGCTCCGCGGCCGCCCGCGCCCGTGCCGCGTCCGGCGCCAGGTCCCGAAGATCGACCTCGCCGTACGGGACGGTCGCGGAGCGGTCGACGTCCGTCACCGGCCCGTCGCCCTCGTACGGGAAACGGGACACCAGGGCGGGGTGGCGTGCGGCCAGTACGGCGAGGCACCGGGGCAGCAGCTCGGGGCGGACGGGATCCGCCCACCGGTAGCGGATGCCGATGGTGTGCACCGGAAGTTCGGGGCTCACCTGTTCGGCCATCCAGAAGTCCCGCTGCAGCGCGGTGAGCGGGAAGCGTGACGGCTCCTCGGCCGGGCGCTCCTCACCGGGCTCGCCGTCGCGCGCGGAGGCAGCCGGCCCCGGAGCGGCGTCGGCGGCGGGGACGACGCCGGCGACCTCGGCGAGCGTCGGTGCAGCGTAGAGCGCGCTGAGCGTGAGCTCAGCCCCGTGCGCGTGCCGCAGCCGGCTGATCATGCGGATGGCGGAGAGCGAGTCCCCGCCGAGGGCGAAGAAGTCGTCGCCGGGACGGATGTCAGCGGCGCCGAGCAGTTCCCGCCACACGGCGGCCACGAGCGCCTCGGGCGAGGAGCCCCCTGCGCCGTCCGCAGCGACCGGGGGTACGGGCGACGGCGCGGCGGCCAGCGCCGCGCGGTCCACCTTGCCCTGCACGGTCAGCGGGAAGGCGGCGTGCACGGAGAAGACGGCGGGCACGAGGTAGTGCGGCAGCCGGGCGGCCAGCTCGCGACGGACGGCATCGGTGCCCGGCGCGCCGTCCTCGGTGACGAGGTGGGCCGCGAGCCGCGGCGCGCCCGCGCCCTCGTCGACGAGGACGACGGCGTCCCTGACGCCGCGCACCTCGCGCAACGCGCTCTCCACCTCGCCCGGTTCCACCCGGAAGCCGCGGATCTTGACCTGCTGGTCGAGCCGGCCCAGGTACTCCAGGTTGCCGTCCGCCAGTCGCCGCACCCGGTCGCCCGACAGGTACTCCCGCCGCCCGTCAGGTCCCTCCCGGAAGCGGTCCGCGGTCAGGTCCGGACGCCCGAGGTAGCCGGTGGCCACTCCCGTGCCGCCGATGCGCAGCTCGCCGGGCTCACCGAACGCCGCCGTCGTGCCGTCCGCGGCGACGACCCGCACGGTCACCCCGGACAGGGGCGTGCCGATCGGCACGGGTCCGCCGCCGGTCCACGTGGTGAGGTCGGCGGCGGTCGCCACGACCGAGGTCTCGGTGGGGCCGTACGTGTTGAGCAGCCGCACCCCGGAGCCGACCTGCGCCTGCCAGCGGGTGACCGCCTCCGGGTGGACGGCCTCACCGCCGATGATCACGGTGCGCACTGTCGCGGGGAGCGCGGCCTCGCCGCGCTCGAGCGCGCCGACGAGCTCGTGCCAGTACGCGGTCGGCAGGTCGAGGACGGTGACGCCGAGTCCGGCGCAGCGGTCCAGGAAGACGTCGGGACGGCTGATCATGTCCTCGTCCCGGACGACGACCGTGGCGCCGGCGGTGAGCGGCGGGAAGATCTCCTCCACGCTGGCGTCGAAGCTGAGCGAGGCGAACTGCAGCACCCGGTCGGTGGGGGAGAAGCCGTAGCGCTCCCCGGCCGCCCGGCAGAAGTGCGCCAGGGCGCGCCGCGGAACGACCACGCCCTTGGGCCGACCCGTCGAGCCCGAGGTGAAGACGACGTACGCGGGGTCCTCCGGCGCCGCGGCCGTGCCCGGCAGGGGAGCGGTTCCGGCGGCGTCCACCGCGATGACCGGCGTCCCCGCCGGGAGGGAGCCGGCGATCCCGTCCGTGCCGCCGGCCGGGACGATCACCACTCGGGGGGCGGCTTCCTCGACCATCACCGCCAGCCGCGCCGCCGGGTAGCCCGGGTCGAGCGGCAGGTAGGCGGCTCCGGCCCGCAGGACCGCGAGCATCGCCGTGACCGCGTCCCGGCCCCGGGGCAGGGACAGGCCCACCAGGTCCCCCGCGCGCACCCCGTTCGAGTGCAGCGCCCGCGCCAACGGCTCGACGGCGGCCAGCAGTTGGGCGTAGGTGGAAGTGCCCGTCGCGTCGACGACGGCCGGGGCGTCCGGGGTCAGCCGAGCCTGCTCCTCGATCGCGGCGAACACGTCCGACGACGCATTCTCGATGGCGCCGAAGGTGACGGCATCGGCCACCGTGGGTCCGGCCGGAGCGGCCGGGTCCACGGCCGGTGTAGTGCGCACGCGATCTCCCTGGGAGCTGTCCCTGCACTGTGGCGGCACCAAGCGGAACGCCTCGGTGAATTTGTGGGACGCGCGCGACGATGATGTGAATGATCTCGGTCACCTCGTCTGCGATCACATGAATGGAGCGTGGTGAAAAGGCAGTTGACGCAAATGCGACGCCGTGACGAATGGTCATTTTGTAGGGGCTGCCGGATCCGTGCCGCGCGGGTCGGCCATCGGTCCGGCGGTGGTGCGATGCTGGAAGCAGTGGATCATCGCCGGCGGAGATGACCGGCTTCCGGCCGGGCGACGGAGAGGCAGCTGGTGGGCATGGATCTGCGGCAGATGGAAGTGGTCGTCGCGGTCGCGGAGGAGGGCGGGTTCACGGCGGCCGCCCACCGGCTGCACGTCGTGCAGTCCGCGGTGTCCGGCACCGTGCGGGCGCTGGAGCGGGAACTGGGCAGCGCGCTCTTCGAGCGGACCACGCACCGCGTGTCGCTGACACCGGCGGGGGAGGCGTTCGTGCCGGCCGCCCGTGCGGCGCTGCGCGCGGCCGAGGAGGCCCGTGCGGCGGTCGACGCCGTACGGGGCGAGCTGCGGGGCCTGGTGACGGTGGGCACGATGCAGGGGGTCTGGGCCGGTCTGCACCGGGCCCTGGCCCGCCTGCGCGCGGAACACCCCGGTGTGACCGTGCGCCTGCGGCAGGGTGCGGTGGCCGACATCCGGCAGGCCCTGCGGGAGGGCACGGTGGACCTGGCCGTGGTGGCCCTCGACCGGCAGCAGCAACGGGGGCTGGTGACCCGTCTGCTGTCGCGCGAGCAGATGCTCCTGGTCGCCGCGCCGGGACGCGGCTTCGCGGAGGACGACGTGGTGACCTTCGAGGAGGTCGCCGGCCTGCCCTTCGTGGACTTCCCGTCCGGCTGGGCGATCCGCTCCGAGGTGGACCGGGCGTTCCGGGCCGCCACCACCGAACGGACCCCCGTGTTCGAGGTGAACGACATCTTCGCCGCGGCCGAACTGGTTCGGCACGACCTGGGGGTCTGCGTCATGCCCGCCTCGCTCGCCGCCCGCTTCCCGGACCTCGCCGTACGCCGCTTCGAGCGGCACGCGCCCTCCTGGAAGGTCATGGTGGTCAGGCCCGGAGGCGATCCCGTGCCCGCCGTCGAGGCGCTGCTGCGCCACATCACCCCTCGCACCGCGGCCGGCGGACGCGGCTGAGCGCGGTCAGCGGGACGCTGCCTGCCCGGTCGTGTTCTGCCCGGTCGAGTCCTGAGTGGTCGCGGCGGGCGTGCCCTTGCGGGCGGCGCGGAGTTCGGTCCCCCAGTAGGCGAGGCCGACCAGGGGAAGAGCGGCCCCCAGGACGCTGACCGCCGTCCAGCCGGCCGCGTGGTAGGCGAGCGACCCGAGCTGCGACCCGAGCGCGCCTCCCGCGAAGAAGACGGCGATGAAGGCACTGTTCAGCCGGGACCGCGCGGCGGCGTCGAGTTGGTAGACGGTGTGCTGTCCGAGGATGAGGGCGGTCTGCACGGCCATGTCGATCAGGATCGCGGCGAGGGCGATCAGGACGATGCTGTGCTGCCCGAAGCCCGCCACGGCGAAGGCCGCGGCCGCCACGCCGAAGGCGATCCCGGTCACCGGCCGTACGAGTCCGCGGTCCGCCCAGCGGCCGGCCGTCGGTGCCACCGCGGCACCCGCGGCGCCCACGAGCGCGAAGACCGCGACGCCGATCGGCGAGTAGTGGAACGGACCGGTGAGCAGGAAGGAGACGGTCGTCCAGAAGGCGCTGAACGCGCCGAACATGGCCGCCTGGTACAGCCCCCGGCGTCGCAGCGCCGGATGCGTCCGTAGCAGCCTGACCGTCGAGCGCAGGACCTGGGAGTAGGGCAGGGAGGTCGTCGGGGCGTGCTGCGGCAGGGCGGCGCGCAGCGCCAGGGCCAGGAGGGCCATCAGGACCGCGGAGCCGAGGTAGACGTAGCGCCAGCCCGCGACATCGGAGACCAGGCTGCTGACCGTGCGGGACAGCAGGATCCCCGCGAGCAGCCCGCTCATCACCCGGCCCACGACGCGGCCGCGGGCGTGGTCGGGCGCGAGGCCCGCGGCGAACGGCACCAGGATCTGCGCGACGACGGAGGTGGCACCGCTGACCAGGGATGCGACGAGCAGCACCGGGAAGTCCGCGGCTGTCCCGGCCACCGCCAGGGCGACGGTGGTGACGGCGAGCAGCGCGGTGACCAGCCGGCGCTTCTCCAGCCGGTCGCCGAGCGGGACGAGGAGGAGCATCCCGGCGACGTAGCCGATCTGGGTCACCGTGATCAGCGTGCCGGCCGCCGCCGTGCCGAGGTGGAAGACCCGGCTCAGCGACGACAGCAGCGGCTGGGCGTAGTAGAGGTTGGCGACGGTCATCCCGGAGGCGACGGCCAGCAGCGCGACCAGCCATCCGGGAACGCCGTGGGTGGTCGCGGACGGCGCGGGGCGCCGCGTGGAGGGGTTCTTGGACGCGGGGGACACGAGGGCCTTCTCGTGACGGGAACCGGTGGTGCGGTTCGGGCGGGCGGAGTGCCGGTCGGGCGACTTCTCGCGCTGCCCGGCCGACTGCTGCAGCGCCCGCGCCGGAGGATTGCTTCCTCCGTGAAGGAGATGACTTGCGATGTCGGTCATCTCGATTTGAGATGACCGCCGATCGCCCTCACCGCCGGGCGGTGGAGTCCTCGGGCGGCGTCACCTCGAAGGGCCCGGCTGCCCCGGCTGCCTCGGCTGCCTCGACGGGTTCCGGCGTCGGCCGCGCGAACGCGTCCCGACCCAGCAGCCGGCCGAGCGCGGCGACCGCGGGCTCGGTGTAGCGGGCCGCCGGCGGACCGGCGACGACCAGGATCAGGACGTACGCGGTGGCCAGCGGCCCGATACGGGGCTCCGTGGCGACGGCGAGGCCCGCGATGACGATCGAGAACTCCCCGCGTGCGACGAGCGCCCCGCCCGCCCGCAGCCGCCCCCGCGGATGGACGCCCGCCCGGCGGGCGGCGTACCAGCCGGTGACGATCTTGGTTCCCGTGGTGACCAGCGCCAGGGCCAGCGCCGGGAGCAGCACCGGCGGTATGGCCGCCGGATCGGTGGACAGCCCGAAGAACACGAAGAACACGGCGGCGAACAGATCGCGCAGCGGGGTGAGCAGACGGCCCGCACCGGCGGCGACCTCACCGGACAGGGCGATGCCCACCAGGAACGCGCCGACGGCCGCCGACACCTGGAGCTTCTGCGTGATGCCCGCCACCACCAGCGCCAGCCCGAGCACGACCAGGAGCAGCATCTCGGGATTGTCGGACGAGACCGCCTTGCTGAGCAGCCGTCCATGGCGCAACGCCAGGTACAGCACCGTGCCCACGGTGCCGAGGGCGATCGCCAGCGTCACCCCTCCGGCCGCCAGGCCGAGGCCCGCCAGCAGGGTCGTCAGCAGCGGCAGGTAGACGGCCATGGCCAGGTCCTCGATGACCAGGACGCCGAGCACCACGGGCGTCTCGCGGTTGCCGAGCCTGCCGAGGTCCGTGAGCACCTTGGCGATGACACCCGACGAGGAGACCCAGGTGACCCCGGCCAGCGCGACGGCGGCCACCGGACCCCACCCGAGCAGCAGTGCCGCCACGGCGCCCGGTACCGCGTTGAGGACGAAGTCCACCGCCCCCGACGGGTATTGGGCGCGCAGATTGCCGATCAGTTCCGAGGCGCTGTACTCCAGCCCGAGCAGCAGGAGGAGCAGGACCACCCCGATCTCGGCCCCCACGGAGATGAAGTCCTCGCTCGCCGACAGCGGTACGACTCCGCCGTGCCCGAAGGCGAGCCCGGCCAGCAGGTAGAGCGGCACGGGCGACAGCCCGATCCGGCCCGCGAAGCGCCCGATGATGCCCAGCCCGAGGATGACGGCACCGAGTTCCACGAGAAGCGCGGTGGTGTCGTGCATCCTCAACTCCCGGACACGATCGCGGCCAGGGCGTCCACGCCCTCACGCGTGCCGACCGCCACGAGGATGTCCCCGATCGCGAGCCGGAAGTCCGGTCCGGGCGAGGGGTGCGCGCTCGTCCGCCGCATCACCGCCACGACGGAGGCCCCGGTCAGCGTCCGCGCCCGGGTGTCGCCCAGCGGCCGCCCGGCGTACGGCGACCGGGAGTCGACCGGGATCTGCTCGGTGACCAGTCCGATGCCGTCCGTCCGCACCGCCAGCGGCGTCGGGTCCAGCAACCGCGCAAGCCCGGCGGCCTCCTCGGCCTCCAGGGGGACCGACGTGCCGCAGGCGTCGGGATCGTCCGCCTCGTAGAAGCCGAGGAACCGCCGCCCGTCCTGGTGCACCACCACCGACAGGTTCCGCCCGGTGCGCGTGGTCACGTCGTACTGCGTCCCGATGCCCGGAAGGGTCGTCCGCCGTATGCCCACTGCTGCCTCCCAGGCAGGCCCGCACCATTGCACGCCGGTGAGGGCCACCTTCGCGCCTTCATTGTCGGCGGGGTGCCCTCGACCAGCGGCTTTTACGTCCGTATTACGTTCAGCCGGACGGTTCTATTCCGGCCGGGGCGATGCGGAGCGACACGGGGCGTGCGGGCAACCCGCGGCGCGGACGCGAGGTGCGCACGACGGCCGCAGCGGTCCCGCCCCTGGGGGCGGGACCGCTGCGCGTGGTCGAAGTGGTCGAAGTGCCGGATCAGGCGGCGGGCACCGTCGGGGGCAGTGCGAGGGCGGCCTTGACGCTGCGCGTCGGCTCGTCGGCGAGGACCTCGAACCGGTCGTTGGCCAGCGCCTCCATGGTGAGCTCCGCGACGCTGGCGGCGCTGATCTTCGGGGCGTCCGTCCAGGCGCTCAGGTCGGTGTCCACGAATCCGCAGTGCACGCCGACGACCAGGGTGCCCTGGTCGTACAGGCCCTTGCGCAGGGCGTCCGTCAGCGACCACTGCGCGGCCTTGGAGGCGGCGTAACCGGGGAACTGGGGCTGCCCGACCCAGGAGGCCAGCGACAGCATGTTCACCAGAGCCCCGCCGCCGTTGCGCGCCAGCACCGGGGCGAAGGCCTGGGAGACCGCCCAAGTGCCGAAGTAGTTGACGTTCATGGCCTGGCGGGCGCCGCCGAGGCCGCCGGTCAGGAGTCCGCTGGTGGCCCCGCCGACGCCGGCGTTGTTGATGAGGACGGAGACGTCGCCGGCGGCCTCCGCCGCCGCGGCCACCTGTGCCTCGTCCGTCACGTCCAGCCGCAGCGGGACGAGGTCCGGGTCGGTCACGCTCTTCGGATCACGGACGCCGGCGTAGACCTTCGCCGCGCCGTGCTCCAGGAGTGCCCGGGCGAACGCGTGCCCGATCCCTCGGTTGGCCCCCGTGACCAGGGCGACCGTTCCCTTGATGTCCATGCGGCTTTCCTTTGCGAAACGCCCCTTCGGCAGGGCTCCGTACACAGCTGACGACGCGGGCTCCCGCAGGCGGCCCGCGTACTCAGGTTAACACCTGAATTTAGTTATGAAAGGCAGCTGTGGATCGGCCGCGAGGGTTCATGGGCGGGGCCAGGGCCGCCCGGCGAGCCGTTCGATGTCGGTGTTGAAGCGCCTGAGGTAGCCGGCGAAGGCGGCGATGTCCTGGTCGGGCCAGTCGGCCATGACCTTGTCCAGGCCGCCGATGATGGCCTCCCGTTCCTCGTCGAGCATCCGGGCGCCCTGCGTGGTGATGCGGAACTTGCGGGCCATCCCGCCCTCGGGGTCGGGGATGCGCTCCACGAGGCCGGCGCGCATCGCCGCGGCGGTCTGCCGGTTGAGGGTGGAGGTGTCGAGTGCGAAGGCCTCGCTCAACTCGCCGATCGACATCGGCCCCTGGACCCGGATGCGGCTGAGGAGGATGTAGGCGCTGCGGTCCAGGGCGCCGGACCTGTGGCGCAGCAGTTCGTGGCGGCTGAGGAGCATCTGCTCGTACTCGACGTCGTGGGTGGACCTGCCCATGTGCCTTCCGCCTCCTGCCGTTCACCGGGCCGCCGGTGTGCGTCTTCGGCGCCCGCTGCCATCCTCGCACAGGGCGTGCACCAGCCACATCATGTGCCTAATGCACTTCCTATGTACGATGCACACCGATCCCCGTACGACCGCCAGGCGAGGAGTGCCGACATGAACGCCCCACAACCCACAGCACGCGCCGGGGGCGTGGTCGCCACGCTGGCCCTGGCCGGCGTCACCGCCGCGATCATGCAGACGCTGGTCACCCCGCTGCTGACGGAGCTGCCGCAGATCCTGCACACCTCGTCGTCGAACGCCGCCTGGGTGATCACCGCCACCCTGCTGGTGGCGGCCGTGTGCGTGCCCGTCTTCGGACGCCTCGGCGACCTGGTGGGCAAGCGCCGCATGCTGGTGGTCTGCTCGGTGCCGCTCATCGCGGGCTCGGTGGTGTGCGCCCTGTCGTCGTCCGTCGTGCCGATGATCGTCGGACGAGGTCTGCAGGGCATGGGCATGGGCATGGTGCCGCTCGGCATCGCCCTGCTCCGCGACGTGGTCCCCGCGGAGAAGCTCAGCTCCTCCATCGCCCTGGTCAGCGCCTCCATGGGAATCGGCGGCGGCCTGGGCCTGCCGATCGCCGCGGCCATCGCCCAGTACGCCGACTGGCGCGTGCTGTTCTGGGGCTCGGCGGGCCTGGCCGCCGTCGTCGCGGTGCTGATCTGGTTCTTCATCCCCGAGGTTCCCGCCGGAGCCAAGGGCCAGCGCTTCGACGTGCCCGGCGCGCTCGGCCTGGGCGCCGGACTGGTCTGCCTGCTGCTCGCCGTCTCCAAGGGCGCCGACTGGGGCTGGGGGTCGGCGACCACCCTCGGCCTGTTCGGTGCCGCCGTCGTCGTACTCGCGGCCTGGGGATGGTGGGAGCTGCGCACCCGCGACCCGCTGGTCGACCTGCGCACCACCGCCCGGCCCAGGGTGCTGATCACCAACGTGGCCTCGGTCTTCGTGGGCTTCGGCATGTACGCCGGGATGCTGGTCGTCCCCCAGCTGCTGCAGTTCCCGAAGGCGACCGGCTACGGCCTCGGCCAGTCCATGCTGGCGGCGGGTCTGTGGCTTCTGCCGGGCGGCGTCATGATGATGATCGTCTCTCCCCTCGGCGGCAAGCTGACCAACTCCCGCGGCCCCAAGTTCACGCTGATCTCCGGCGCCGTGGTCCTCGCCGCCGGGTACGGACTGTCGCTGGTGCTGACGGGCACCGCCTGGGGCCTGATGCTGGCGGTCATGGTCGTCAACAGCGGTGTGGGGCTCGCGTACGGCTCCATGCCGGCCCTGATCATGGGCTCGGTCCCGCTGTCGGAGACCGCCGCCGCCAACGGTTTCAACGCCCTGATGCGTTCGCTCGGCACCTCGGTCGGCGCCGCCGTGATCGGTGTCGTCCTCTCCCAGATGACCACGACCGCGGGCGGCTACACCTTCACCTCCGAGAGCGGCTTCCGCACGGGCCTGGTGATCGGCTGCGGCATCGCGCTGCTCGCCGCGCTCATCGCGGCGGCCATCCCCGCCGCCCGCGCCGCGTCCGGCGACGCGCGGGCCGAGCCGGCCACCGAGCTCAGCAAGGCCGCGCCGGCCGGCTGACCGGCTGTCCGCCGTCGCGCGTTGACCGACCCCGCGCTGCGGCCCGCGGGCGTCATCGGCCGCGCACCAGTCGGGAAGATCCACAGGACAGGGGCCGCCGAGTACCCTCGACCCGAACGGCTCGAGTGTCACGTGGTCTCACTGCTCCTGACGGCGCTTGCCCGGTGGGACCGGGTACCGGCGGCGGAGGCCTGTCGAGGGCCCGACGCCCGCGCGGGCGGCCTGCGGATGCGCCGCGGCCGCGCCGGTGCCAGAGTCGGGAGCGACCGCGCGACCCCGCTGGGTGTCCGTGCGCCGCCACGGTGGGTGCCGCCCTCCCGGCGGGCGCGAGGCGCCGAAGCTGCCGGGGCGGGAAGCGGTCACCAGTGGGAGTTGTCTTCGCGCGCGGAGCACGGCCGCCCGGGAGACCGACCGAGAGGCCGCCGTGGGAAGCTCGGATGCGGGAGCGGACACCGAGGTTGTGGAAGCGGTCGAGGCCGAGCTGTCCGCCTACATGGCGGAGCGGTGCCTCACCGGATCGGGTGTGCTGCCCGCTGACGTCGCTCTCTCCGGCGTCCTGACGGAGTTCGTCTCACGGGGCGGGGCCAGACTGCGCGCACGATGCGTGTGGTGGGGCTGGCTCGCTGCCGGCGGTTCGGCTCACCCGGACGGGACCGCGGTGCCGGTGCGGCTGGGAGCGGCGCTGGAACTGCTACAGGCCTGCGCGCTGATCCACGACGATGTGATGGACCGTTCGGACACCCGCCGCGGCGGCCCCGCGGTGCATGCCCACTTCACCCTCGAGCACCGCCGCGCGGGTTGGTCCGGGGACTCGCCGGCCTACGGGTTCGCCCAAGCCGTGCTGACCGGAGACCTGGCCCTGGTGTGGGCCGAGGACCTGCTCAGGACGGTTCCGATGGACACCGCCGTGCGGCGCCGGGTCGAAGCGCTGTGGCAGGCCATGCGCTCGGAGATGGTGGTGGGCCAGCACATGGAGCTGCGACTGCAGGCGGAAGGCTCCGACGACCCGCAGGCGGCGCTGCGCACCGCCGAGCTGAAGTCCGCGCTCTACAGCGTCGCCCGCCCACTCGCGATGGGGGCCGCCGCCGCCGGCGCGGACGACCGCACCACCGAGGTGCTGCACGAGTTCGGCCGCCGCGCCGGACTGGCCTTCCAGCTCCGCGACGACTTGCTGGGCCTCTACGGGGATCCTGTAGAGACCGGCAAGCCGTCGGGCGACGACATCCGCTCGGGAAAGCCGACCTACCTGACCGCCGTGGCGGTGCAACTGGCCCGGCGGTCCGGCTCCCCCGGGACCGAGGCCCGCGTCCGTGCCACGCTCGGCAACCCCCTCGCGGACGAGGCGGAGATGAAGGCCTTCCGCGGGTTGCTGCGGGAACTCGGTGCGGTGCGGGCGGTGGAGGCCCGCATCGCCGCGCTGGCCGACGAGGCCGCCGCTCTCCTCACGACCGGTCTCCTCGCGCCGCGGGGCATCCCTCCACTGGCCGGGCTCGCCCGCCGTATCGGCGAGGTCGCCCTCGTATGACCTCCACCACGGTCCGCCGGGCCCCCGAACGCGAGGACGACCGCCGATGAGGACCATCCAGGGCCGCACCGACCATGTGGTCGTCGTGGGCGCGGGGCTGGCAGGGCTCGCCGCCGCCCTCCACCTGCTGGGCGCCGGCCGCCGGGTGACCGTACTGGAACGAGCCGCGGTGCCCGGGGGCCGCGCCGGTCTGCTCGAACTCCAGGGCTACCGCATCGACACCGGCCCGACGGTTCTGACCATGCCCGACCTCCTCGAAGACGCGTTCGCGGCCACCGGCGGCTCTCTCGCCTCACGGGTGGAGCTGAGGGCGCTGCATCCCGCCTACCGCGCGCGGTTCGCCGACGGCTCCGCCCTCGACGTCCACACCGAGCCGGACGTGATGGAGGCCGAGGTCGCCGGGTTCGCAGGCGGGCGGGAGGCGCAGGGGTACCGGCGGCTGCGGTCCTGGCTGGGCGAGCTGTACCGGGTGCAGATGCGCAGCTTCATCGACGTCAACTTCGACTCGCCCCTGTCCCTTCTCACCCCCGACCTCGCCCGGCTGGCGGCACTCGGCGGATTCGGCCGGCTCCAGCCGCGCATCGCGCGCTTCGTCAAGGACGAGCGCCTGCAACGGGTGTTCTCCTTCCAGGCCCTGTACGCCGGAGTGCCTCCCGCCCGGGCACTGGCCGCGTACGCGGTCATCGCCTACATGGACACCGTCGCCGGCGTGTACTTCCCGCGGGGCGGCATGCACGCCGTCGCCCGCGGTCTCGCCGCCGAAGCCACGGACGCCGGTGCGGACCTCCGTTACGGGAGCGAGGTCGCCGCCCTGGAGCGCGGCCACGGCGGCAGAGTGACGGCCGTGCGCACCAGTGAGGGCGAACGGATCCCCTGCGACGCCGTGGTGCTCACGCCCGACCTACCGGTGGTGCACCGGCTCCTGGGCCGCGTTCCCCGGCGGCCGGTACGACTGCGGTGGTCTCCATCCGCGTTCGTGCTGCACGCCGGGACCCGCCGGACGTGGCCGCAGCTGGCGCACCACACCCTCTCCTTCGGCGGCGCCTGGACCCGCACCTTCGAGGAACTGACCCGTCTCGGACGCCTCATGAGCGACCCCTCCCTGCTCATCACCAGGCCCACCGCCACCGACCCCTCGCTCGCGCCCGAAGGCCGGCACCTGCACTATGTCCTCGCCCCGTGCCCCAATCTGGCCACCGGCCGCGTCGACTGGAGCCAGGCGGCCCCCGCCTACCGGGATCGGCTGATGGAGGAACTGGACAAGCGCGGACTGGAGGGGTTCGAGGCGTCCGTCGAGACGCTCCGCACCGTGTCGCCCGCCGACTGGGCAGCGGACGGGCATGCGGCGGGCACACCCTTCTCGGCGGCGCACACCTTCGCCCAGACGGGACCCTTCCGCTCCCGCAACCTCGTCCGCGGCGCCGGAAACGTCGTCCTGGCCGGCTGCGGCACCGTGCCCGGTGTCGGAGTGCCCACCGTGCTGATCTCCGGGAAGCTTGCCGCCGCCCGTATCGCTGGGGACCGGGCGGTGGCGCGGCGGGGGCCGCGGAGGAGCGTCCTGTGACGGCCCGGGAACTCGACGCCGCAGGAATCACCGAGCCCGCGACGCGGGAGGCCTACACGCGCTGCCGCGCGTTGAACGCGCGGCATGGCAAGACCTACTTCCTGGCCACCCGGCTGCTCACACCGGACCGCCGCCCCTTCGTCCACGCGCTCTACGGCTTCGCCCGCTGGGCCGACGACATCGTCGACGTCGACCACGGCCCCGGCGGCGGAGCGCCCGCGGCCAGGCAACGGGACCTCGCCGATCTGGAGACGGCGCTCCTGGACGGGTTGCGCAGGGGCCGGGCGGACCATCCGGTCGTCACCGCCCTGGCCGACACCGTCCGCCGGCACCGGCTCGACCACGCGCTGTTCACCGACTTCATGGCCGCCATGCGGATGGACCTGACCGTCACCGGGTACCCCACATACGCCGATCTGGCCGGCTACATGCACGGGTCGGCGGCGGTGATCGGCCTGCAAGTCCTCCCGGTCCTGGGGACGGTCACCTCCCGGGAGGAGGCCGCCCCCGCCGCGGCCGCCCTCGGCGTCGCCTTCCAGCTCACCAACTTCCTGCGCGACGTCGGGGAGGACCTGGACCGCGGCCGTGTCTACATCCCCGATGACATCCTGACCGCCCACGGGGCTGATCGCGCGCTACTGACCTGGTGCCGCGGGCGCGGTACCACCGACCCGCGAGTCCGCGGCGCCCTCCGTGAGACCGCCGCCCTCACCCGTGGTGTGTACCGGCGGGCCGCCGTCGGCATTCCCATGCTCGCTCCCGTCTCACGCCCCTGCGTCCGAACGGCCCTGGTGCTCTACCGGGGCATCCTCGACGAGATCGAGGCCGCCGATTACCCGGTGCTCCACCGGCGCGTGGCCGTGCCCCGGCACCGCCGCGCCCGTGAAGCCGCCCGCGGGCTCGTCGGTGTCGTCTCCAGCCGCGTCACCCACCGTGCGCGCTTGCGGCCGGTGCCGTGCGGCGCCACATCAGACACGCCCGAGGAGTCGACCGTATGAGCCGCTCCGGCCGTCCGCTGCATCCGCTGGCGCTGCTCAGCGCCGGCAAGTGGCAGGATCAGTCGCCCACCTGGCGTGACGCCAGGCCCGCCCTCATCGCGTCCGCGCTGAAGCGCGCCCAGGCCCGTCCGTCCGGCAACTGGTACGTGGTGGCCGCAAGCACGGAGGTCGACGGGCGCCGCGTCACCGGCAGGTGCGTTGCGGGCCTGGAGGTGGTGCTGTGGCGCGACCGGGAAGGACACGCACGAGCCGCCCCCGGGGCCTGCCCGCACCTGGGTGCTCCGCTGTGCGACAGCGTCCTGCGGGACGGCACGATCGTCTGCCACTGGCACGGCCTCGCCCTGAAGCCCTCGGGACGCCCGGGGTGGGAACCCTACCCCGCCCACGACGACGGCCTCCTGGTGTGGGTGCGGCTGGACGCCGTCGGTGGTGAGGAACCCTCACCGGCGCCCGCCGTGCCCGCGCGCCCAGCCCCGGGAGCCTCGCTGGCGGCCGTCATGACCGTCGCCGGGCGGTGCGAGCCCGAGGACGTCGTCGCCAACCGGCTGGACCCGTGGCACGGGGCCTGGTTCCACCCCTACTCCTTCGCCGACCTCACCGTCGTCGAGGCGCCCGCCGGCCACGACACGGACGCCTCCGACACGGCGCAGGACCGCTTCCTGGTCGACGTCTCCTTCCGTGTGCGCGGACGCCTCGGCGTGCCGGTGCGGGCGGAGTTCACCGCACCCGGGCCGCGCACCGTGGTGATGCGCATCGTCTCCGGGGAGGGGGCCACCAGCGTCGTCGAGACCCACGCGACCCCCCTGGGGCCCGGCAGCGACGGACGACCGCGCACCGCCGTGACCGAGGCCGTCGTCGCCCACTCGCCGCGCCCCGGCTTTGCCCTTGTGCGCCGGAGCGCGCCGCTGCTACGGCCAGTCCTGCGGCACAGCGCCGCCCGCCTGTGGCGCGACGACCTGGCCTACGCCGAGCGCCGCTACGCCCTGCGGAGCCAGGGCCGGTTCCCCGGCTGAAGCCCCGTCTCGTGCGCGGTGCCGGCACGACGCCTTCAGCCCCGGCGTGACAGGACGCGCATGACAGGGTTGCGCCCGCCCACCGGGACCGACCACAGCGGGTGGCCGCGCACTCCCCAGGACGCCAGGAGGGCGTTCGCCGCCTGGGTTCCCGTGGTGGCCGCGCGTTCCATCAGGGCGACGGGGAGCGCGCAGCGCACGTGGTCGCCCGCGACCACCAGGCGGGGGTGGCGGGTGCGCACCGTGGGGCGGTCCCGGTAGCCGCCGACGGAGAACAGTGGGCAGTCCTGCCGCCATTCGTGGCGGGTGTCGACCACGGCCGCCCCGGCGCACTCGGGGTAGATCCGCGACAGTTCGCGCCGCATGGCCGCCTGGACGGCGCTGCGGTCGGCCGCCGGGCCGACCGCATAGGCGTGGAGTTCCACCACCGAGCCGCCGGTCGTCCTCGCCCAGCGGGCCGCCTCTCCCTCCCAGTGGCTGAGGACGGTGACGTTGTCCACCGGGCCGTATCCGCTCGTCCCGAGGAATCCCGGCCGGTCGGAGCGCACGGGGCGGTCCAGCCAGTAGCGCGAGACCAGGAAGGGCGGGGCCGGCTGGAGCCGTTCGACCCCCGCACGCCAACTGGCCCCTTCCAGACCGGGCGACGCCGCGACCACGCTCCGCAGGCCCGCTGCGTCGAGGGCGAGGACGACCGCGTCGTACCGGTGCTCCTCCGGCGTGCGGGACGCAGCGGTGGCGGCGACCGCCAGGCGGAAACCCTCCGCGTCGGGGGTCACGGCATGGACGGTGCTGCCGGTACGGATGACGGTCCCCAGACCGGACAGGTGGTCGGCGAGTGGGTCCCAGAGCGCCTGCGGGTACGGCTCCCCGGGCACGTCGAACAGAAGTCCTTCGGAGGAGCCGAGGAAGTAGATGTGGAACATCAGCACCAGTTCCGCGGCGGAGAGTTCCTTCGGATCGGCGAAGAAGCTGCGGGAGAACACCTCGAACGCCAGGTCCCGGGCGTCCTCCGGGAAACGGACGTCGTCCAGGAAGGCCGACGCGCTCACCCCGTCGAGCCGTTCGTACACGTCCGGGATGCTGACGTCCAGGAGCGGCAGGGCGGCCCGCGGGTTCATCCGCGCCAGGCCCGACCAGCCGAAGGACGGGCTGAGCGCGACGAAACCCAGCACGCTCCACGGCGGTGTACGCGGCACGTTGCGGAAGCTGTCGCTCGCGCCGGTGGCGCGCCGCAGCGGGTAGTCGGCGAGCGGCCGCAGCCGCTCGAGGCCCGGGTCGGCCCGGCGGAGCACCGCACGGAGGTTGTAGTACTGGCGGAAGAAGGCGTGGAAGCCCCTGCTCATCGTGACCTGCCGGCCGTCGGCCAGAGTGGTCCGCCATCCTGCGGCCCTGCCGCCGAGCACATCCTCCCGTTCCAGCAGGTCGACGCGCACGCCGCGCTCGGCGAGCGCGACGGCCGCCGCGATCCCCGCGATGCCTCCACCCACGACGGCCGCGTGTGGTGCGGGAGCCGGCACCCGGTCGGCGCCGTCCCGCGCCGGCCACAGGACGGCCCTGCGGTCGCGGCCCGGGCGCGTCGGCCGGAACGGGCGGTTCAGGGGCATGCGGTGGCCTTTCGTCGCGGGAGCAGTGGGAGTTCCAGGAGAGAACGCAGCATGGCCGGCACCGGCGTGCCCAGACCGATGGCCCACTCGTCGCGCAGCGTCGACGTGCCATCGAGGAAGCGCAGTACCCGCTCCGGGGGATTGCGGCGGAACAGGGCCTCGAAGAAGGCCGCCCCACCGGCCCGGCCGGTCGCCAGGGCGCGCAGCATGACGGCGTCCATGAGGCGGTGGCGGGCCGCGTGCAGCGCCGGCGGACGCGGAGTCCGGCCCGCGTGCCAGGAGGCGGCGATCGCGGCCGACTGCCGCTGGATCGCCGCGAAGGCGTACCCGGTGGAGGGCCGGGCGGCACCGCCGGCCACACCGATGCGGAACACGCTCTCTCCGGCAGACCGGGGGAAGCGCCCGTCCGTCATGGGGATGATGCCCTGTTCGACCGCGGTGACCACGTGTCCGGCCGGCCGCAGTACGCGCTGGACATAGTCCTCCAGCGCCGCATCGTAGGCGGACCCGGTCAATGGTGCGGCGGAGAACTCCGTGTACTCGACCAGTGCCTCGCGGGGGGTGAAGGGCAGCACGTAGGCGAAGGACAGACCTTGGGCGGGCTGGGGGGTGCGGAAGTCCATCAGATCGGCGACACCGGGCTCGAAGCGGTCCGCACGGACGGTGACGAACCAGCCCTTGAAATGCTGCAGGAGAGTGGTGCGGGCCGGCGGCAGTTCGCTCGGGGGCCGCGAGTCGAAGGCCCAGCGGGCGTGGAGCCGGACCGGACGGCCCGCCGCGTCATGGCCGGCGATCTCGGCGCCTCCCGGCGCGTCACGCACCTGGTCCACTGTCGCCTCCACCCTCATCACGCCGGGCCGACGGGCGAGTACGCCTTCGACTGCGTGGAGGAAGTCGGCCGAACGGATCATCCGGTACGCGCGGCGGGACGTGAAGCAGACGCGGCGGCCGTCCCCGGCCGTGATCCGCAGCCGGTCCCAGCGGGCGGTGACCAGGCTTTCGAACTCGTCGCACTCGTCCCCCCAGAAGCACCATGTGCGGGCGGGGGAGCGCACGGGGGAACCCAACGGGGGCTCGACGAGCACGAGCGACACGGGGCGACCGGCCGGGCCCGGCGAGGCCGTCAGGCGGTGCGCCAATGACAGCCCGGCGGCGCCCGCCCCGACGATCGCGATGTCGACGGCACCCCGGATACCGGCATCGTCCAACGGATCCTCCCGGAGGTTGGTGGTGCGAAGCGGTCGTGGCGATGATCGCCCCTGCCGCCGCCGGAAGGGGGCACGGCCGGGTCGGACACGCGGTTCTTGACCCGTCCGTGGACGGCTCCGCCGAGGTGCGTTCCGACGGGAGCGGCGGTGGGATGGACAGCGGCATGGCGTGGTGCGCGTGCGTCCCGTCACCTGTCCCGGCAGCAGAGGAGCCCGTCATGACCGTGATGCACGGTGGTGAACTCGCGTCCGCGTTCGACCACGCCGCCACGCTCTACGATCGGATGGTCGCCGCCAATCCGGGCTACCACGCTCATCTGCGACGGTCCGCCCGGCGGCTGGGACTGCCCGCCGGCGGGGGAGGGATGCGGCTGCTGGACCTGGGATGCGGCACGGGTGCGTCCACCGCCGCCCTGCTCACCGCGGCCCCGCGTGCCCGGATCACCGCGGTCGACTCCTCTGCGGGCATGCTCCAGGTGGCGGCCGGCAAGCGATGGGGCCCCGGTGTCACGTTCCTGCACGCCCCGGCCGAGCGGCTCGCGGCAGCCGGGGCGGCCGGGCCGTTCGACGCGGTGTTCGCCGCCTACCTCTTCCGCAACGTGGCCGATCCCGATCTGGTCCTGGACCGGGTGCGGGACACGATGGCCCCGGGTGGGCGCATCGCGATCCACGAGTACACCCTCAGCGGCCGGACGCGCCATCGCGCGGTGTGGACGGCGGTGTGCAGGGGACTGCTGCTGCCCGTCGGGCAACTCGCCGGGGACCGCCCCCTGTACGAGCACCTGTGGCGCAGCGTTCTCGCGTTCGACACCGCCGACGCCTTCGCCGCACGGATGCGGGGGGCGGGATTCACGCACGTCCGGGTTCTTCCCCTGCCGGGCTGGCAGACCGGGGTCGCGCACACGTTCGTGGCGCGGGCGCCGGCCGGCAGGCGGGTGTGACAGGGCGCGGGATCCCCGGCTCGTGGTGAGCCGGGGACCCCGCCGTTCTCAGAAGGACCTGCGTGCTGCGGACGCGCCGTTCGGTGAGCCGGTGACGGTGAACTGGGAGCCGGGCTCGATCAGTACGTCACCCTGGGCCGAGTTCGTGATCGTGACGTCGGTGAGGGTGGCGCTGCCGCGGGCGCCGCTCATCGCGAGGATGCCGGAGCCGTTGACGGACTTGTCGATGCGGACACCGGTGACCTTGACACCGGGCATGGAGCCGCCGCCCGTCTTGAACTGAATGCCGTCGTAGGTCGAGTCGTGGATCTCGGTGTCCCGGATGGTGACCCCCGGGATGTCGGTGGCCTGGGCGAAGAGCGTGATGGCGCCGAACTCCTGCGCCTCGCCCCAGAACGCGCCGCCCGTCCGGTACAGGGCGTTGCCCGAGATGAGGGTCTGGCCCGAGAAGGGGATCGGGTCGTGGTCGGTGGCGAGCATGATGCCGGGGTAGTTCATCGTGTCGGAGACGATGTTGTTCTCGATGGTGTTGCCGTAGCCGCCGTAGACCGCGATGCCGTTGGCGCGCCAGGGCAGCTGGATCGTGTTGTTGCGGAAGTGGTTGTCGTGGCCGACGTCGACGGAGGTGTCCTTGACGTACTTGCTGGCCCACACCGCGAGGGCGTCGTCGCCGGTGTTGCGGAACGAGGAGTTGAAGACGGTGGAGTTGCGGGTGCCGTTGGCGAAGTTGATGCCGTCGGCGTAGGTGTTGCGGATCCGCACCCCCGTGAACTCCAGCCCGTCGCCGGGCCCCCACAGCTCGGGGATGTTGGAGTAGTCCCGGCCGGCCCAGACGCCGACGTTGGCGTGCTCGATCCAGACGTTGGTGATCTTCGTGTCCTTGCCGAAGCGCCCGTTGAGGCCGACGCCGCCCTCGGCGTTGCCGTCGCCGCCGCGGATCGTGCCCGAGCCGAAGATGGCGATGTCGGAGATCTGGGTGTTGTGGTCGATGTCGAAGCCGAAGTTGCCCTCGTGCGGGTGGTTGATGCCCCCGGCGTTCTGCGGCGGGGTCAGGGTGTAGAGCTGGGAGTGCCACATGCCCGCGCCGCGGATGGTGACGTCCCGGATGCCCACCTGGTTGTACTGGCCCCGGTTCTGCGGGTCGTCGGTGAGGATCTTCTGCTCCTGCCGCCACTGCCCGGCCGGGATCCACACGCAGGGGATCTGGCCGTTCTGGTCGGCGGTGACCGCCCGCTGGATGGCGTCGGTGTCGTCGAGCCCGTCACCGGGGACGGCCCCGTACTCGGTGATCGAGGCGCAGTCGGCCGGCTTGGTCAGCGCCGGGGCGACCTGCTCCAGGTCGATCAGGTCGATGACGTAGTAGGCCGCCGAGTCGCCCGCGTCACGCTGCAGCCGGAAGGTGGTGCCCTGCGGGTACGTGCGCGACAGCAGTGCGTGCGACTCGTCGAACAGCCGCCGTGCGTCGCCGCCGGGCCGGTTGGTCAGCCCCTCCGGGTCGTCGGTGCTGCCGTACAGCCAGCTGTGCTTGGAGGACAGCGACAGTTTCTGCACGAAGGCGCCGTCGGCGTAGAGGCTGATCGTGGCGTCCGATCCGCCGCCGCCCGCGGCGTCGGGGATGGAGTTGCGCACCACGATGGAGTTGGTGGAGGTGGTGGAGGTGAACTCGACGTACTGTCCGCCGGAGTCAAGCCGGACGGACTTGCGGCCCGACGACTCGGTCGCGAAGTTGGTGTGCCCGAAGGTCCGCTTGGCGTCGGCCGTGAGCAGGGTGCCCTGGTAGCGGCCGTTCTCCGCCTCGTACTCGGTGTACGGCACGGCCGCGCCGCGTCCGACGACGAGGGGCTTGGCGAGCACGTTGTTGTTCTCGTTGGTCTCGGCGACCAAGCCGGTGGCGTCCGCGGTGGCCGTGAGGGTGGCGCCGCCTGCGGTCGCCGTCCAGGTGCCGCTGATGGCGACGTTCACCGTCGCGCCCGCCGCGACCTGGCCGGTCGTGCCGTTCAGCGTGGTGGAGCCCGCCTGCAGCCTGGTCACCGAACCCTCCGCCGCGGCCGTCGTGCCGCGGTTGTGCACGGCGACGGTGAAGGAGACGGACGAACCCACGGCCGGATTGGCAGGGTTGGTGGTGATGCCGGTGACCTCGAGGTCCGGTCCGGGGGCCTGGCTGACGACCAGGCGGTCCGCGGCGTTGCGGCTGTTGTTGCTGTCGTCCAGCTCGGCCACCGTGTTGCGCGGGTCGACGACCGCCGAGACCGCGTAACTGCCCGCCGCGCGGGTGCCGGCGGAGACGGCGACGGTGGCGGACTCGCCCGGGTCGAGGGCGGGCACCGAGGCGGATCCGGCGACCGTGCCCTCCACGCTCACGTCCACGGTCGTCGCCGCGGAGCGCGCGGTGCCGGCGTTGCGTACCCCGGTGTTCACGGTGACCGCGTCCCGCTCGGACGGGGTGGCCGGTGACCAGCTCAGACCGGTGACGGTGAGGTCGGGAGCGGGCGCGGCGGTGCCGACCACCTGGAACTCCGCGACCTGGCCGCCGGGCGCGCCGGAGTTGGCGAAGAACCGCAGCCGTACGTCCTCCCAGCGCCCGCTGACCGGGATGGTCACCGCGTTGCCCGTGCCGGGACTGAAGGAGTAGTCGGCGCGGTCGCGCAGCGAGGTGTAGCCGGTCCCGGACGGCGCGCGGCCCAGCACCTGGACGGCCTGGGTGCGGGCCCCCCACACGGGGTCGGGGTTGAGCTTGACCACGACGCCGGTGACGTCCGCGGCCGAGCCGAGCTTGACGGTGAGGTCGGCAGGGTGGCCGGCCGCCTCCCAGTAGGTGGAGGTGGAGTCGTCGGTGGCGTTGGCGGCCACGAAGTTGTGCACCGACGAGGTGGCCTCGACCGGCTTGTTGCGCGCCAGGTTGGTGCCGGTGGGCGGAGGGTCGGTCGGGCCGCCCTCCTCGCCGTACACCTCCAGTTCCGACAGCTGAGCGGCACTCCAGCCGGTGTTGCCGGTGACGTTGACGCGGACGTACCGGGCGTCGGAGGGGGTTGCCAGGTCCACGGTGACGGCGTTGGCCTGCGCCGGGTTGAACACCCGTCCGGCCGAGGCGGCGAGCGTGCCGAACGAGGAGCCGTCGGTGCTGCCCTGCAGGGAGAGCGTCTCGGTCCGGGTCTCCCATCCGGAGGGCAGTTTGAGCACGATCCGGTCGACGCTGCGGGTCGCGCCGAGGTCGACCTGCACCCACTGCGGGAAGGAGCCGGCCGGGCCCTCCCAGTAGGAGGCCTGGGTGCCGTCGGTGGTGTTCCCGGCCGGGTACTCGCCGTGGGAGCCGCTCGCGGTGGCTGGGCGGCCGAGAGCGAGGTTGACGTCGGCGGCGGCAGCGTCCGAGGCCGTGGGGGCTGCCTGTGCGGGGGCGGACATCGGCAACAGCGCGAGGGTCATGAGCCCGGCCAGGGCGGCGGCGGACAGCGACCGTCGGCCGAGGGGTCTCCAACGCATGGGGTCCTCTATTCCGTGGGGGGCGGGGCGCGCGGCGGGCGGGCGAGGAGGAACCAGGGGGAGCGGGGGAAGCGCGGGAAGCAGGGACCGGAGGGTGCCGTCCCGACACAAGAGCCGGCCGTGCACGCCAATTGAGTAAGGCAGTCAACTTCTTGCGGAAAGCGCGTCATTAGGTTTCTCGGACGTCTCGGGTTTGTCAACAGCTCGTAATCCGGCCGCACTTGAGGGCGGACCGTGCTTGCGCTGCTTGCGGAGCACTTGCGCGCGGCTGCTCTGACACACCTGCGGCATAGCGCCAGGCAGACCCTCCGGGCGGTCCGTGGGAGGGGCGGCACCGGTGGGCAGGGCACTCGCAGTCAACGCAATTTATTGAGTGCACTACGCAAGATCGCTGGCTGCGGGAAACACGAAGGGGCCGGTGCCCGGTGCGTGATCGCACCGGGCACCGGCCCCTCACGGTGTCACTTCAGGCCGAAGGCCCGCGTGACGGTCTGGGTGACACCGCCGCCGTTGCGCTGTTCGGCGGTGACACGGATCGACACGTAGCCGGCCCGGCCCGGCGCGTTCAGGGCCGCCTGCCAGGTGCCCTTCTTCTCCTTGAGCCCCTGTCGCAGCCAGGTGGCCCCGTCGTCGTAGGACACCTCGAGCCGGACCGCGGAGACCGCGTCACCGGCAGCCTGACTGCCGAGCACGACCGGGTTGACGCTGAGTTCCGTCCTGCGCTCCGCCCTGCCCTCCGCGTCCAGGTCCGTGCCGTAGTCCAGCTGCACCAAGGGAACGGCCTGGACGCTCTCGGGGGCGCCGGAGGTGAAGCGCCACTCGGTGCGCGTGGCGGTCGAGTAGGGGCTGAGCGCCGTGTCACCCTTGGTGTCGACGACCAGCCGGTACGGGAGCTTCTCCGGCGCCAGGTCACCGACCCCGAACCAGGGGTAGCCCTCGATCCGGGACAGCTCCCGGTCGCCCTGGTAGAACGAGATCGCCTGGTACATGCCCGATCCGCCGCTGTGCGCCGACCCCGCGTCGCCGAACCCCTGGATGTAGGCGCTCATCGCGTTCTCGCCGCGGTACGGCAGATCGGATGCGATCATGCGGGGCCGGGTGATCGGCCCGAACCAGCGGTCCTTCTGCACACTGCCCGGCCGGTAGGTCATCAGGTCGGTCGACGAGCCGCCCCAGCCCTCCAGCCCGGCGTTCTGCTGCCACTGGACACCCGCGGTGACCCAGTCGGTGCGCCGTCCGGGCGCGACCACGTCGGCGGGAAGGGCGTTGGGCGAGAACCCCTTGTACGGCGGGTAGTCGTACGACGGGAAGTCCAGCCGCGACTCGGTGACCCGCCGTCCGGGGGGCGGGGTGAAGTCGAGGTCGACGCGGGCGAGGCTGCGGGCGTCCGTCCTCGCGGAGGGATCCGCGGGCACCCCGCCGAGGTGCTGGTCGAGGAGGTCGTACAGGTACGCCGGCGCCGGATGCGCCTCGACCGCGAGCCGCAGGCCCTTCCGGCCCGCGGCGCCGATCTCCTTGATCAGCGCCTCCCCTTCGTCCAGGGTCAGGGAGGCGACCGGGAGTTGCCCGGCCGTCACCTTGTCGGGTTCCCCGTACCAGTCGCTCCCGCGGCCCTCACCGTCGTTGACCACGAGGAGCAGCGCCGCACCGGCGGCACGCGCGGCGGCCGCCCGATCCGCGGGGGACACGGCGTCGCCGCCGCGGATCACCACGGCCCGGCCGCGGGCGGACACTCCGGCGTACTCGGCCTGCGTGCCGTTGCCGGCGAAGACGGCGTCGAGACGGGAAGTGCCGTCCCGCAGCGGCCGGGAACCGGGCTGCATGAGGGCGTCGTCGAGGAGGCGTCCGCGGTAGGTGATCGCCAGCGGCCGCTGTTCGGCGCGGATCCTGGTGGTCAAGGCGAAGCTGCCCTTTCTCACCTTGTCCTTGGTCGGCAGCGCCCACAGGCTGTCGTAGGCCGCCGAGGGCCAGATCCTCTCGCGCAGGGCGTTCCCGTCGCCGGGGGTGGGCGTGGCGGAGGTGAAGGAGCGGTACAGGTCGATCCTGCTGCTCACCACGCTGGTCGGCCGGGGTGTGGCCACCTTCACCTGGCGGGCGCGGGAGGCGTCGAGCTCCACGACCCGGTCGCCGGTGAGCTCGACCTCGGGGGCCGTCAGCACCGCGAGCCCGAGGGAGTGGCGGCCGCCGACGCCCTGCACGTCCGCCAACGACGAGACCATGTAGGAACCGGGAGCCCAGCGGCTGGTGAGCGACCCGTCGGGGATCCACAGGTATGTGGAGGCGCCGTCCGCGCTCCTGATCTCGACCTCGCCGCTCACGGGCCGGCCGTCACGGTCCTTCAGTCGGATGGTGAGGTCGTGCTTCTCGGACTCGACGGAGATCCCCACCGCGGTGTGCACCTCACCGCCCGCGTGGCGCGCCGTGACCCGGGCGGCGTACTGGCCCGCCGCGAGGCCCTGGGCGTCGACCACGACCTCGGCGGTGGCCGTGCCGTTCGCCGGCACAGTGACGCGGTCGCCGGACACCGCGAACACCCGCGCCGGGGAGTCGCCGCGGTCGACGGAGAGCCGCAACGTGAGGGGGCGGGACGTGGTGTTGGTGTAGGTGATCTTCCGCTCGACCGGCTGCCGCTGCGTACCGGGCGACCACCGTACGAGTCCCGCGTCGACCGATCCGGTCGCGACGACCTGGTCCTGGCCGTACGCGGCCGCCACGTTCAGCCGGCCGGTACCCGCCCGGTAGGGGCTGTAGTCGGGGGTCGGGACGCTGGTGCCCATCAGGGCGTCCTTGATCTGCCGACCCGTCCACCCCGGGTGCTTCTGCGCCAGGAGCACCGCCGCCCCGGCGACATGGGGCGTGGCCATGGACGTCCCGCTGTCGACCCGGTAGAAGCCCTCGCCCCACTCCAGGTACTGCGAGCGCGCCGCGAGTACGTCCACCCCGGGGGCGGTCATGTCGGGCTTGAGGGCGCCGTCGTTCATGCGCGGCCCGGCGCTGGAGAACTCGGCGAGGTGGTCGGACGCGTCCACCGCGCCCACGGTGAGCGCGGCGTCGGCCGTCCCAGGTGCGGCGAGGCTGTAGTCCCCGGGCCCGTCGTTGCCCGCGGCGATGACGAAGAGCGCGCCGGTCTCGGCGCTCAGCCGGTTCACGGCCTGGCTCATCGGATCGTCCTGGGTGTGCCAGCCACTGACGCCCAGGCTCATGCTGACGACCTTGGCGTGCTCGGTCCGCGCCGCCCACTCCATGCCGGCGATGATCCCGGATATCGTCCCGAATCCGTTGTCGCCGAGGACCTTGCCCACCAGCAGGTCGGCGCCCGGGGCGACCCCCTGCTCCTTGCCGCCCGAGGCGGCGCCCGTGCCGGCGACGGTGGACGCCGTGTGGGTGCCGTGCCCGTTGCGGTCGACGACGTTCTCGCCCGGGACGAAGCTGCGGGACGCCACGATGCGGTCCGCGAGGTCGGGATGGCCGGCGTCCACCCCGCTGTCCAGGACGGCCACCCGCACCCCGGCCCCGGTGCCGCCCGCGGCCCACGCGGCGGGCGCCCCGACCTGCGCGGTGGTGTCGGCGAGCGTCGCCTTCGCCTTGCCGTCGAGCCACACCTGGTCGACGCCGGCGGTGAAGCGCGGCGCATCCGCGGCCTCCTCGGCGCCGCCGGCCAGGCGTGCCGACGGCTGACCGGCGTCCTGCGCGGTGCCGGTGAGGGCCGCCCAGAAGTCCGCGGCCTTCGACCGCTCGGTGCGGACCGCCTCACCACGAACGGAGGGGAGGCTGAGAGTGGTCCGTGCACCGGGGAGTTCGGCCCTCTTCGCGAGGGCGGCGGAGCCCTCGGTGCGCGTGACGATCAGGGGGAGCGCGCCGAGATGCGCGTCGTCGTAGCCCTGGGCCAACAGCTGCGTGACGTTGAAGAGTTGCTTGTCCAGGCGTCCCGTCGCGATGTACGGCATCGCCTCGTCGGGGTACACGTAGGTGTCCCGGCCCTCGGTGGCGACACGCACCGAGCCCGTGGCCCCCGGTGCGCGTTCGACCTGCACCGCGGGGGCGGTGCCCTTCGGCCCCTGCGCCACCGTCACCTTGTCGCCGGTAATCAACGTGACCGTCGTGGGCGGGCGTTGCGCCGCGGCCGCGGCCTCGGTAGTCGTCGCGCCGGGCGCGGAGGGAGGAGCGCCGTGCGCCGCTCCGGGTGTCACGAGAGCGGCGACGAGAGCTGTGGCTGCGGCCGCTGTGAATCTTCGGGGGAAACGGGGTCTCACATTGCCCTCCAGAGTGGACGATCGGAGGAATCTGATCACTCTTGAAGAGCTCGTGTAAAGCACTTGAACCCCGAACTAACGGACTGTAACGTGCGTTATTTCCGAGCCGGTGGGCGTGGTCCGGGGAGCCGGCGTTGACGACCGGTCGAACATTAACTGAAACGGCCTCAGAAAGTGTCGCTGACCTGGGGATTCGCTCATACGGCGACGATGTGTGCGGTGCGTCGTGGAGCGGCCCGGAGGTTTACTCACCGGAAACTTTCGAATTCGACGTCGATACGGTCACTGGGGTCCGCCTTCCGCGAAAGTTTCGATGGGGCGGGGATGGTCGCTCGCACCCTTTGATGTGGCGGGCGGAAAGAGAAACGCGCCCATGTTGTGCGGTGAATCCGGGAGCACCCGAAGATGTCGCCATTTGTGGCGCGAAAGCCCGTGGTGGCGCGTCGCATCGGCCAAGTCGCCGTGTTCGGCGGCTGCTTGCTCTGCCAGACCGCCGGGATCGACAGCACGACCGACCCCCGGGGCGACGGAGTCCGTCGTGACCATCGGCACCCCCGTCCACCGCGGATCGCCACCGGCCGGGCCCATCCGGCCCGCGTGTACGGCTGATTGCTGGGCGGCAGGGACAACTACCCCGCCGACGAGGCCGTGGGCGGTAAGCTGCCGCCCGAGGCACGTGACGCCGCCCGGCAGAACCGGCGGTTCATGCGACGGCCGCCGCCTGGCTCGCCGCTCAGGGCGTCGACCAGTTCCTCGACATCGGCTCGGGCATCCCCACCGAACCCGACCTGCACCAGATCCTCCAGCGCCTGACACCCGCGGCGAAGGTCGTCTGCACGCACGACGACCCCTTGGTGCTGCACCAGGCACTGGCCCAGCTGACCGGACGTCCCGAAGGCGTCACGGACTTCCTCGAGGCCGACGCCCGCCGGCCGGAGGAGATCGTCGAGCACACACGCCGGGACAAGCACCTCACCCGCCCCGTCGCGCTCTCCCTCATCGCCCTGCTGCACCTCGTCCCCGACGGACAGGACGCCCACCGCGTCGTGCGCACCCTGCCATCCGCCCTGCCGCCGGGCAGCCATCCCGTCCTGTCCCACGCGACGTCCGATCTCCACCCCGAGCCGGCGGGGCAGGTCACCGCCGAGTACGCCAAGGGCGGTATCCGCCTCGACTTCCGCACCCGCTCCGAAGCCGCCCGCTTCTTCGACGGGCTGGACCTCCTCCGGCCCGGCCTGGTGACGTCCCCGGAGTGGTTCAGGACACGCCGGTCATCGTCCCCCGAGGCCAGTGGCATCTGCGCAGGGGTCGCCCGCGTCCGCTGACGCCCCCGCCCTCAGCGACGAAGGCCCGGGGACCTCAGGTCCCCGGGCCTCCCGCGGCCCGGTGGCGACGGAGCGGGCGCGTCAGGGGACGTCGATACGGCGGCCGCTGATGGCGTCCACGTCGATGCGGACCCACATGATGCGGTCGTCGTCCCCCGGCTACGGGCCGCTGTACATCCGCTGCGCCAGGTACCGTACGGCCTCCGGGCCTCGACGCGTCGGGCGGGGCCCCGCACCAGGACGCTCCAGCCCTGGCTGAGCGCCTCGTCCACATGGTCGACCTCGAAGACGACCTCGGTCCCGACGGCTTGGGCGGGGCCGGAGCCCGGCGCCGTCCTGAAGACGACGGAACGGTCGACCACGCTGTAGTTCACGGGCAGGACGGCCTCGTGACCGGGCGTCGTCACCGCGATCCGGCCCACACCGTGCCCGTCCAGCCGCGCCCGGCATTCGCCGGGGGAGAGCTCCACCAGGCGTGCGTGAGGCGAGGCGCGTCCGCGCCGGCCGGGCGGGAGGTCGGCCTCCCCTCCGCTGAGGGCGGTGACCGTCGTGTCCAGTACCGCCGCGAGGGTGCCCATCGTCCCCGGTCCGGGAGCGGCCGTGGACTGCTCCTCGATGAACCGCAGATGACTGGTGGCCATGCCGGCCCGGGCCGCGACCTCCTCACGGGTCAGACCCAGTTCGTCGCGCCGCTTGGCCACGCGCCGCCCCATGTCACCGGGGGGCGGCCGGAAACGGCTTCGGTGCCATGCCCCTCATCTCCTCGGTCCCGGGGTCCGAGGAGCGCGGACCGCCGCGCACGGTGATCGGACCCCGCTGATCGTCGTCCGTTCAAGGGTCCCAGACGGCGTCCACGACGCCCTCCACCGCGCGGGCGAACCGCGACGCCGCCGGGAGCAGCGACGGGTCGCCCGGTGGGCCGGAGAAGTGGACGACGCCCTCCTCGACGCGGACCCGCACCGGCGGGGGCTCACCGGGGAACAGGTAGGCGACGATCTCCCGGCCGACCTCCTCGGCGATCTCGTCGTCCGGGCGCAGGAAGACCTTCAGCAGGTCGCCCCGGCTGACGATGCCGCACAGCATTCCCTCACCGTCGATGACCGGCAGCCGCTTGACGTGCCGGCGCGCCATCGCGCGCGCCGCCTGCGCCAGGGTGGCGTCGGCGTGCACGCACACCGCGGGGGCGCTCATCAGCTCGTCGGCGGTGGTGGCGCCCGCCTTGCCCAGGTCCGGCAGCCGCCGCATCTGCTCGTGGCGGGAAGGGGCGCTGTCCCGGTACTCCTCCTTGGGCAGCAGGTCGGCCTCGGACACCACTCCGACGACCCGGCCCTCGCCCTCCAGCACGGGCAGGGCGCTGACCTTCCACTCCTCCATCGTCGTGACGACCTCCTTGAACGAGGCGTCCCGGCCGACCGCGACGACGGATCGCGTCATCACGTCGCCGACGACGTGCGGGCTGCCGTGCATGACGTCCTCCTCGCGGGCGGGGTCCGGTCCCCGTCCCCAGCCTGCTTCCGCGGCCCCGCCGTGCGCAGGGGCCTTCCGGCCCTTGTACGGGTCCGGCCGGTACCGGGGCGAGGCCCGGCGGTCGGACGATCGGGACCAGGACGACGGGGCACGCGCGTCCTCCGGCCGTCGGCGTGTCAGCCCACCACGATGCGGCGGCCCGTCACGGTCGACGGGGTGATGCGCAGCCACAGATCGCGCTCTCCGCCGGCCCACGGCCCGGTGTAGGCCTGCTCCTCGAGCCGTCTGACGCCCGCGGGGTCGGTGACGGTGTGCGCCATGCCGCGGACGAGCACGCTCCAGCCCTGGCTCAGGGCGTCGTCCACCTCGTCCACCTCGAAGGCGCACTTGGTGTCGGTGGCTTCCGCTGGGGTGGCGGCCGGAGAGGTGCGGAAGGCGATGGTGCCCTCGGCGACGCAGTAGTTGACCGGCACGACGGTGATCCCCTCGGGCATCGGCAGGGCGAGCCTGCCGACCCCGTGCGTGGACAGCAGCTCCCAGCACTCGTCGCGGCCCAGCTCCACCAGTTCCGCGTGTCCCGCCGCCCGCCCGCGGCCGGGTGGCAGGTCGGCGTCGCCGCCGGCGAGCGCGGACACACTCGTGTCCAGCGCCCTGGCCAGGCCCCGCAGCGTCGCGACGCCGGGAGCGGCGGTGGCATCCTGCTCGACGTACCGCAGATAGCCCGGCGCGATGCCCGTGCGTGCCGCCACGTCCTCCCGGGACAGGCCCAGCTCCTCACGGCGCATCGTGATGCGCCGCCCGATGTCCCCGGCCGCGGTGGTCGAGGGATGCTTCGTCATGGCGGTCACGTTCCTTCCTGTTCCCGGGGGGTGCCCCCCGGTCGATCGCCGTGATCCGGCGGCGCCGCGCGGGCGGCCCGGCCTTACACGCGGCCCGAGGTGAGGTCGAAGCGCACGTCCACCACACCTTCGACCGAGCGCACCATCCGGGCCACGACCGGCACCAGCGACCGGTCGCTGAGCAGGCCGCTCACCGTCACGACCCCGTCGGCCGCCTCGATGTCCACGAACTGCCAGGCCTCGGGCAGGAGTTCACCCGCGAGGAGTCCGCGCACGTCACGGGCGAGATCCTCATCCGTCCGCAGGAACACCTTGAGCAGGTCCCCCCGGCTCACCACACCCCGCAGCGCGCCGTCGGCGTCGACCACGGGCAGCCGCTTCACACGGTGCAGCGCCATCGTCCGCGCCGCCTGCGCCAGGGGCGCGTCCTCGCGCACGGTGATCGCCGGGGCCGTCATCAGCTGCCCGGCGGTGACCGCGGACGCCTTGTCCGGGACCGCGCCGACCGGTGGGGCGTCGTCCTCGCGGTGTTCCTCCTTGCGGAGCAGATCCGCCTCGGAGACCACGCCCACGACCCGGGTGCCCTCGGCCACCACGGGCAGGGCGCTGACCTTCCACCGCTCCAGGGTCCGCACGATCTCCTTGAACGACGTGCCCAGGGCGACCGCGACGACCTTCCTGGTCATCACGTCGCCCACCGACGCCGGATGCCGGTCGCCATTCATGGCCGCCTCCTTCGACGAGCGTGCCGGGTCAGGTCACCTCGACCCCTGCCGGTGAGCCGTGGCCTCCAGTACCGCGAGCCGACGCCAGTACTCCTCGTCGTCGATCTCGCCGCGGGCGTACCGCTCCGCGAGCAGCGCCCGCGCTTCCGGGTGATCCCGGTGGGCGGTACGATCCGCACCGCCGTCGGGGGTGTGCCGCAGCAGCACGGTCACGGCCAGGCCGACGAGGAACAGCAGTACCAGCCAGCCGAGGGACATCAGGGCCCAGCCCCAGCCGTTCATGTGGCCGTAGACGAACATCGTGTCCTCCTCACCGCGGCGCCCGGACCGCTGTCGCCGTTGCCGGCCGGGTCACCGCTGTGGGAGGACGGCCGCACGGAAGCGACCCGCCCCGGTCATCAGATCGCCGACCCCGCGGTGGTGCGTCGATCCGCCTCCCTGCGCACGGTGGAGCCCGTGCCCTCCGGTCCCACTGTCGGTCGACTCCACCTGGCGCCGCTTGGGCCGGTGGGGCCACCGACACGGCCGGACGTCCCTCCGGCCGGGCCGAGTGGCCCATGCGCGCACCGGTCCACGCCGCCCGTACGCGGGTATGGCGCACGCCCGCGGTGTGCTGCCCGCTCCGCTCGATGACGCGGACCTGCCGGTCGCGGCCGCCACGCCCCGCCACCTCGGGCGGGGCGTGGGCATCCGGGGGAGACTGGACGGGAGGACCCCGGCCGCCGGATCCCGGAGAGGGGCGACGATGGGGGAGTGGACCTGGTCGTACGAGGGATACGACCCCGCCCGGGAACGCCTGCGCGAGGCACTGTGCACCCTGGGCAACGGCTACTTCGCCACCCGCGGCGCCGCCCCGGAGACCGTCGCCGGCCCCCACCACTACCCCGGCACCTACGCGGCCGGCTGCTACAACCGGCTGCACTCCGCCGTCGCCGGGCGGAAGGTCGCCAACGAGGACATGGTCAACCTGCCCAACTGGCTGGCCCTGAGGTTCAGATTCCGGGACGGCGGGGCGTGGTTCACCCCCGACGACGGCTCGCTGCTGGAGCACCGGCAGGACCTCGACCTCCGACACGCCACCCTCACCAGGACGTTCCGGCTGCGCGACCCGCGCGGACGGATCCTCGCCGTCGAGCAGACCCGGCTGGTGCACATGCACGACCCGCACCTCGCCGCCCTGAGTACCGTCTTCCGCGCCGAGGGGGGCTGGTCGGCGGACCTGGAGGTGGAGTCCGCGCTCGACGGCGACGTGTGCAACGCGGGCGTCTCCCGCTACGGGGACCTGAACGGCCGTCACCTCACGCGGGTGCGGACCGGGATTTCGGAACCCGACACGGTCTGGCTGCGGTGCCGTACGACCGCCTCCGACATCGGCGTCGCGCTCGCCGCCCGCACGCACGCCACACCGCAACCGGCGGCCGCCCGGTCGTGGGACGCGGGGGAGCGCACCGCGGTCCACCGGCTGACCGTCCCCGTGGGACCGGACCGGCCGGCGGTCGTCGAGAAGACGGTCGCCCTGCACACCTCCCGAGACCGGGCGATCAGCGACCCGCTGCACGCCGCCCTCGACCGGGTCGAACGGGCCCCGGACTTCGCCGGCCTCCTCGACTCGCACTCCGCCGCGTGGGAGCGGCTGTGGCGCCGCGCCGGCCTGGACGTCCAAGGTGAGACCGGACGGATCCTGCGGCTGCACGCCTTCCACGTCCTGCAGACCCTCTCCCCGCACTCCGCCGAACTCGACGTGGGCGTGCCCGCCAGGGGACTGCACGGAGAGGCCTACCGCGGCCACGTGTTCTGGGACGAACTGTTCGTCCTGCCCTATCTGGACCTGCACTTCCCCGAGGTGTCCCGAGCGCTGCTGGAGTACCGCCACCGCCGGCTGGAGGAGGCGTGCCGGGCGGCGGAACAGGCGGGCTGCGTCGGGGCCATGTACCCCTGGCAGAGCGGCAGCGACGGACGCGAGGAGACCCAGACGCTCCACCTCAACCCGCGCTCGGGACGCTGGCTGCCCGATCACACCAGGCTCCAGCGCCATGTCGGCTCCGCCGTGGCCTACAACATCTGGCGGTACGGGCAGGCCACCGGCGACACGGAGTTCCTGTACACCAAGGGCGCCGAGATGCTGCTGCAGATCGCCCGCTTCTGGGCCTGCCTCGCCACCTGGGACCCCGACTGCGACACCGGCGGCCGCTACCGCATCCGCGGTGTCGTCGGACCCGACGAGTACCACGACGCCTACCCCGGCTCCGCGACGCCCGGCGTCGACGACAACACGTACACCAACGTCACCGCCGCCTGGGTGATGGACCGGACCCTGGAGCTGTGGCGGACCCTCCCGGCGCCGCGCCGCGACGAACTCCGCGAGCGCACGGGCCTCGGACCGGAGGAGACGGACCACTGGGAGGACGTCTCGCGAAGGCTGTACGTCCCCCGACACGACGGTGTGCTCAGCCAGTTCGCGGGCTATGGCGAGCTGGAGGAGCTGGACTGGGAGGGCTGCCGCGCACGGTACGGGGACATCCGCCGGCTGGACCGGATCCTGGAGGCCGAGGGGGACTCCGTCAACCGCTACCGGGCGTCCAAGCAGGCCGACGTGCTGATGCTGGGCTACCTGTTCCCACCCGGCGAACTGCACCGCCTCTTCGGGCGTCTGGGGTACCCCATGGACGACGGCACGTGGCGGTCGACCGTCGACTACTACCTGCGGCGCACCAGCCACGGATCCACCCTCAGCGGACTGGTGCACGCCTGGGTGCTGGCCAGGGCCGACCCGACGGGCGCCTGGTCGTGCGCGGAGGAGGCACTGTTGGGCGACGTCACCGACATCCAGGGCGGCACCACCGAGGAGGGCATCCATCTGGGCGCCATGGCCGGCACCCTCGACCTCGTGCAGCGCGGCCTGACCGGCCTGGACGCCCGCGGGGACGCCCTGTGGCTCGATCCGGTGCCGCTGCCGCAGCTCTCGCCGTTCGCCTTCACGGTGCGCTATCGGGACCACTGGGGCGTGCGGATCCACGTCGGCGGGGACCTCGTCAGCATCGCCGTCCCCACCTCCGCCGCGGCACCCCTGCGGGTCCGCCTCGGCGGCCGGACCTGGTCCGTTCCGCCGGGCCGCTTCCGGCGGCTCGACCTGCCGCCCCGATGACACATGCCCGCGGGGCCGACGGACGGATGCGTACAGCGAATGATCGACTACTGTACGTAGCATGATGTGGCGAGTGGGTCGGCGCGTCTCCCCGCGCGGAGTGCTCCTGCTGCTGGGCATGCTCCTGCTGACGGGCGTCCATCTGCTGGCCTGCGCGCACGGCCCGGACCGCGCGGGCAACGACACCCTCGCCGCCGCCTCGTCCGACTCGGCCCTGTGCCGGCCCGGGGGCGGCGCCTCGCTCGCGGACCAGGTCCTCGCCCGCGGCGGCAGGCCGCAGGACGACCACCACGCGCTGTGCGGGGTCGCCCTCGACAGGCTGCCCGATCCCCGCCTGCGCTGGGCCGACGCTCCCGCGGCCCCCGGCGCCGAGGGCGCGCCGCGGGCACCGGTACCGGCGATCCACCCCGCCCGGGCCGCGCCCGGAGGCGCCGGACATCCCTGCGCACCCGCACGGCCCGGCCCCGCGACCCTGAGCCTGCTCTGCGTATCGCGGACCTGACAGCACCCCGGCCCCGCCCGGCGCACCGCGCGGCGGGCACGGCCGAACGCGCCCCCAGGACCCGTACGAGCAGCGGCCGCGCCACGGCGACGGCGGCAGGAGAAACACCTATGAGCACCCTCCCCTATCCCGGCACGCCCACCTCCCCGGCCGAACTCCTGGCCGCCACCGCGCCCCCGCGCCGCACCCCGGCCGGGCTGGTCGGCAACACGCCCGTGCTGTGGGTCGGATCGCCCTTCGTCCCCGACGGCCGCGGCTTCTGGGCCAAACTCGAGGGCTTCAACCCCGGCGGCATCAAGGACCGCTCGGCGCTGTACATGATCGAGGCCGCCCGCGCCCGCGGCGAACTCCTCCCCGGGGCGCCGATCGTGGAGTCGACCAGCGGCACGCTCGGCCTCGGCCTGGCCCTCGCGGGGGCCGTGCACAGGCACCCGGTCACCGTGGTCACCGACCCCGGCATGGAACCGCCCCTGGTCGCCCTGCTCACCGCCTACGGGGCGACCGTCGACGTCGTCACCGCACCGCACCCGGTCGGCGGCTGGCAGCAGGCCCGCCGCGACAGGGTGCGGGGACTCCTCGCCGCCGAGCCGGCCGCCTGGTGCCCGGACCAGTACCACAACCCGGACAACGTCGCCGCCTACGCCGTCCTCGCCCATGAACTCGTCGCCCAGCTCGGCCGCATCGACGTGCTGGTGGCGAGCGTCGGCACCGGCGGACACTCGGCCGGGGTCAGCGGCCCGCTGCGCGCGTTCTTCCCGCACCTGCGGCTGGTCGGCGTCGACACCACCGGGTCGACGATCTTCGGCCAGCCGCCCGCCGCACGGCTCATGCGCGGCCTGGGCAGCAGCATCCACCCCCGCAACGTCGACTACCCCGCCTTCGACGAGGTGCACTGGGTGGCCGCCGCGGAGGCGGTGTGGGCCTGCCGCCGCCTCGCCCGCGACCACTACGCCACCGGCGGCTGGAGTGTCGGCGCCGTCGCGCTGGTCTCCCGCTGGCTGGCCCGAACGCTGCCGCCCGAGACCAGGATCGTGACGATCTTCCCCGACGGCCCGCAACGCTACGTAGGGACCGTCTTCGACGACCCCTACTGCCGGGACCACGGCCTGCTGCACCACGAACCCTCCGAGGACCCCGACGAGATCGCCCACCCGGGCGAGACCGTCGTCGGCCGCTGGACGCGCTGCACCACCGTCCGGGACCCGCTGGCCGCCGCGCCGGACACCCGGCTCGACGGCATGTCCTTCGAGGGCGCCCGATGAGGGGCCTGTGGCGGCAGGTCCGCTCCTTCGACACCCCGGCCCGGCTGCTGATGGCCAACCAGTTCGCCATCAACCTCGGCTTCTACATGCTCATGCCCTACCTCGCCGACCACCTGGCCGGCGGCCTCGGCCTGGCCGCCTGGGCCGTCGGCCTCGTCCTGGGCGTACGGAACTTCTCCCAGCAGGGCATGTTCGTACTCGGCGGGACCATCGCCGACCGATTCGGCTACAAGACGCCCATCGTCATCGGCTGCACGCTGCGCACCGTCGGCTTCGCGCTGCTGGGGCTGGTCGACTCACTGCCCGCACTGGTGGCGGCCTCCGCCGCCGCGGGGTTCGCCGGCGCGCTGTTCAACCCCGCGGTCCGCGCCTACCTGGCCGTGCAGGCGGGCGAGCGGCGGGTGGAGGGCTTCGCCCTGTTCAACGTCTTCTACCAGGCGGGCGTCCTGATCGGCCCCCTGGTCGGCCTGGCCCTGCTCGCCCTGGACTTCCGCGCCGTGTGCCTGACGGCGGCGGCCGTCTTCGCCGTGCTCACCGTCCTGCAGTGCCGGGCGCTGCCCGACCGCAGGCCGGGACACGCCGGCGACTCCGGCGCGGCGGCGGGCGTCCTCGGCTCCTGGCGGCAGGTGCTGGGCAACCGGCCGTTCATGCTCTTCTCACTGGCCATGATCGGCTCCTACGTGCTGTCCTTCCAGGTCTACCTGGCCCTTCCCCTGCAGGCGCACAAACTGCTCGGCAGCGGCGGACAGGCCGTCACCAGCGGCCTGTTCATCGTCTCGGCGGTCGTGGCGGTCCTCGGGCAGCTCCGCATCACCGACTGGGTCCGCGCCCGCTGGAGCGGACCGCAGGCGATCGTCGGCGGGATCCTGCTGATGGGCCTGGCCTTCACGCCCCTCGCCGTGAGCCCCGACCCGTCCGGCGGGACGCCGAGCGCCGTGCTCGCGGTGGCCCTGCTCGTCACCGCCGTCGCGTTGCTGGCGGTGGGCAGTGCGGTGGTCTACCCCTTCGAGATGGACACCATCGTCACCCTCTCCGGAGAGCGCCTCGTCGCCACCCACTACGGCTGGTACAACACCGTCTCCGGCGTGGGCATCACCGTGGGCAACCTCGCGACCGGCGCCGTCTGGGGCATCGCCGACGACAGCCACAAGCCGTGGCTGCCCTGGCTGGCCCTGACGGCGACCGGCCTGCTGTGCGCCGTCTGCGTCCAGCTGCTGTCGCGGGCCGGGGGGCTCGCCGCGGCCACCCGAGAGCCGGCCCTCGCCTGACCTTCGCCGGCGCCCGCCGGCTCTGGACTGGCGGGCGGCCGGTGTGTCTGCTGCGCTGAAGGGAGACAGACGTGACGCGGGAGGTGAGTGGCTGTGCAGGGTGGTCCGGACCAGGGCGGAGCGGCGGGCGCAGGCCCTTCGAACGGCGAGGACGTGGCCGGTCGTGTCGCCGTGCGGTGTGAGCAGCTGAGCATGTCCCGCGAGGAACTGGCCACCAGGGCCGGGATGTCGACGGCGTACCTGCGGCAGGTCGAGGAGCTGGGTTCCGGTTTCGACGCCGCCGCGCTGGAGCGGGTCGCGCACGTGCTCGGGGTGTCGTACGAGGAGCTGGCCTCGGGCTCCCGCCAAGCGCCACCGGGACGGGGCGGCCCGGCGGCCCGGCCGGTGCTGCAGCGGCTGTCCGAGGGCGAGTGCTGGAAACGGCTGGGCACCCACGGCATCGGCCGCGTGGCCCACACGGCCGGGACCGGGGAGGAGGCTCCCGTGCTGGTGCCCGTCAACTTCCTGGTCGACGGGCGGACGGTCGTCTACCGCACGGATCCGGCCGGCGCCGCGGCCGTCGCCCCCGGCACGAAGCTCGCCTTCGAGACCGACTTCGTCGACGAGGAGAGGCGTCTCGGCTGGAGCGTCCTGGTGAGGGGCGCCGCCGAGCCGATCACCGACACCGCCGCCGCGGAGGCACTCGGCAGGCGCCCCGGGGGCGAACCCTGGGCCGGGGGGACCCGGCCGCTGTGGATCCGCGTGGTGCCGGGCGAGGTGAGCGGGCGCGCCATCCGGTCGCTGCCCCCGGCCGGGGACCAGGACCCGGGACAGCCCGGGTGACGCCACGGGCGCGCCCGGTCGCCCGAGGCGGGCCGCGCGGCGGCCGACCGTCGGGGCGGCACCGTCGCCGGGACGAGGTGTCCGTCCGGATCTCCCGGCCGGCCACCTCGTCTCGCGTCGGCGGCGATCAGGCCTTCAGCGCGCGGCTGTGCAGCGTGGTGACGGCCTTGCGCGCGGAGAGGATCGCGCCGTGCTGCCAGGCGTCCATGTAGGACAGCCAGTCGCCCGCGTACAGGACGCGTCCGGTGGGCTCGTTGAGGGGCTTGTAGACGGCCGCGTCGGTGCCGCCGGGGATGCTGTGCCAGGCGCCTTCGAGGTGCCGGACGCGCTTCCAGGCGATGGAGAAGGAATTCGAGAGCTCGCTGCGGTACTTCTCGCCGTGGATCTTCACGCCCTGCATGACGGCGCGCGCCTCACGCTCGGCGGGCGTCAAAGCGGCATAGGCGTCGGCGTTTGACCCGGTGTTGTAGTAGCCGACGATGACGCCGCGCCTGCCGTGGTGACCGTAGGACGGGTACCAGATGTGGGAGAGGTCCAGGTCGGTCTCGGTGATGCCGCCGTAGATGCGGTGGTCGGTCTCCCACCAGCGGCTGCGGTACTCCAGGCCGATCTTGCCCGCCGACGAGGGGCGGATGGTGGTGAGCGCGGTCTGGACGTCGGGGCCCAGGTTGTGCGTGAGCCTGGCCAGCAGATGCGGTGGGATGGCCGCGACGCAGTAGTCCGCCTCGATCCGCCGCGGCCGTCCGCCGGGGTCGGTGTAGCCCACGGCGACGCCGCCCGCCGACTGCACCAGCGAGGTGGCCTGGCAGGAGTAGCGGATCCGGTGATCGCCGATGGCGCGGGCGAAGGCCCGCGGTATCCGGTCCATACCGCCGACCGGCTGGAACATCAGCATCGCCTGGTCGAACTCGAACTCGAACGCGAAGTGCCGCCCGACACCCGAGGCGAAGACCTCGGAGGCGGTGGGCAGGTCCCCGAGCAGGGCACCCGGGGTGCCCGCGGCGCCGGGCCAGGTGGCGTAGCCCCGGTTGGCGCCCCCTGCGTACGCCCATCCGTCGGATCGTCCGCCGATCTCGCCGAAGTCCTCCAGGAACGACAGGAGACGCTCCTTGTCCTGGGTGGTCAGTTCCTGGTCCAGAGCGCCCTGGTCGGTGGCCTTGGCGAGGAGTTCGCTGACGTACCCGAAGGTGTCGGCCTTGGCGGTGCGGTACCGCACGGGCTGCCCGGGCCGCATGCCCGCCGACTCGTGGTAGATGTACGCGTCGGCGTTGGAGTTGGTGAAGACCTCGATGGGGACGCCGAGTTCTCGGCAGTAGTCCAGCGTGACCATCCACTGCGCCAGCCGGGCGGGTCCGGCGTTGAGGTACTGGCCCTGGGAGAAGCCCGCGGTCTGGGTGTGCCCGTCGAGGTCGGTGTGGGTGTCCCCGCCGCGCACGGTGTAGTTGCGGCCGCCCGGCCGGTCGCGCGGCTCCAGGATCGTGCAGTCGTATCCGGCCTTGCCCAGTTCGTACGCGGTCGTCAGCCCGGCCAGTCCGGCACCCAGCACGACGACCTTGCCCGCTCTGCGCCCCGTGAGGTGGAAGTCGGCCGTGCTCGGCGCGCGGAAGTCGCCTCCTCGGCCGGCTGCCTCGGCCGTCGGCGCGAGCCCCAGCGCGCCCATGGTGGCGAACATTGCTCCGGCACCGCCGGTGATGCCGACGGCGCGCAGAAATCCCCTGCGGTCGAGCCCTGTTGGCTGCCCCTGCGTCATGAGTCGCCCTCTCTCGATCTGCCGGTGTGCATGCCGATCTTCAGGGCGGGCTGTTACGGATGGTGTGGCCGGGACATGACAGTGCCATTTCGCGTGTCGTGTGTGTGTGAACGGACGTCGATGACCGCCTCCCGACCGTTCGGGTGATCGGCAGCGGTACCGGCGGCGCGTAGCGGGGCTGACGCCGGGAAGGCGGGGGGTGGGTGAGGATGTTGAGGTTGGCGAAGCCGCATGCCGAGATGGGAGAACGACGTGCCTTTGGTGGGTGAGTACCAGCCGAGCCCCGAGCAGTGGGTCCGCGACCAGGTCGAGCTGTACGAAGGTTCGGGAGGAACCAACGGGACCACGCTGCGCGGCAGGCCGGTGATCGTTTTGACGACGCTGGGCGCCAAGTCGGGCAGGATCCGCAAGACGCCGCTCATGCGTGTGGAGCACGACGGCCGCTACGCGGTCGTGGCGTCCAAGGGAGGCGCTCCCAAACATCCGGTCTGGTACCACAACCTGGTCGCCGATCCCCGGGTGGAACTGCAGGACGGCCCCGTGCGCCAGGACATGACGGCCCGCGAGGTCACGGGGGACGAGCGGGCCGAGTGGTGGGAGCGCGCGGTGGAGGCGTGGCCCGACTACGCGGAGTACCAGAAGAACACCGACCGCGAGATCCCGGTCTTCGTCCTGGAGCCGGCGGCCGCACCCCACTGACCTGTTCCGCTCCGACGGCCGCCGCCCCCGCGAAGGGGCGGCGGCCGTCATCGGTCCGGGCGGGGTCCGCGAACGGCGGTCGGCCGGGCGTGCCGCTCGCGGTCCGGACCGTCGCCCGCTTCGGTTTCCGGCCCCTCGACGACCGACCACCCGCCGCCCGCCCCCGCTCACCACGGCGACCTTGCGCATCCCGGCCTGCGACCGCCGCCGGGAACCCCGTCCCGGCGTGATGTGGACCACATCCGCGGAAAATCTCGACCCGGGCTGTAAGAAACGGGCCGCCGCGCCCATTGCATGGTGAGAGTGCGAGATGAGGGGACGGCGCGTGACACATGCCCAACGCTTCCGGGACGTCTACGAGGAGTGCTATCCGCGTGTGCTCGCCTACACCACCAGCCTGGTCGGACGGCAGGTAGGCGAGGACATCACCAGCGAGACGTTCACCGTCGCCTGGCGGCGGGTGCGGGACGTCCCCGACCCCGCTCTGCCGTGGCTGCTGGGTGTGGCACGCAACCTGGTGCGCGAGCTGCGCCGCCGGGACGCCCACCAGTACCTCCTCGCCGCCGAGGAGGCGCAGCGCATCAGCAGCGGCGCCCGGACCGACACCGCGGACGTCGCGGCGGACGTCGCCGGCCGGCACGACGCGCTGCAGGCCCTCGCGGGCCTGCCGGAGGCCGACCGGGAGCTCCTGACGCTGATCGCCTGGCACGGCCTGAGCGCCAGGGAGGCCGCACAGGTCCTGGACTGCACCACCGCCACGCTGACCGTCCGCCTGTACCGGGCCCGTCGTCGGCTGGAGAAGGCCATGGAGGCGGCGCCCGCCGCTCCCGAGCCGGAGCCGGCGTCCGCACCTCCCGCAGAGACCCCGTACCGCAGCCACCGCGAAGGAGCACCCGCGTGAAGAACACCCGCAAGCCGTCCGGGCGGCCCGACGTCCTGAAGGTGCTCGCCGACGCGCGGCCCGAGGAACTGGACCCGTCCCGGCTCGTGGACTCCGCGCGGCAGCGGGAGGACCTCGCGCGTATCGTCGCCGGAGCGACGGACGGCCGCGCGGCACGCTTCCTCGCGCCGCGCCGCAGGAGCGCCTTCCGGCCGCTGGGGGCCGCGGCCCTCGCCGCCGTGGCGGCGTCCGTGGTGGTCGTGAGCACCGTGGACTGGCAGGAGCCCGCCGACCGTCCGACCGCCCAGCCGCCGTCCTCCGCCGGAACGGCCGCGCCGGGCGACGGCGCGGACCTCCGCGTCGACGGCCACATCGAACTCCTCAGCGCGGCCAGGCAGGCCGAGAGCGCCGTCGCCGAGGGCACGTACTGGCAGACCACCACGCGCTCGGAGAACGTGGACGTCGCCGGCGGCGAAGGGCACCTTTTCGCCGTGCGCAGCGCGTCCACCGACGAGTGGTCGGTGGGCGTGCGGCCCGGCACCGCAAGCCTGGAGGTCTCCGGCCTGGACTCCGTGACCGAGCCCCGGACCGCGGCGGACGTCGCCCGCTGGCAGGCCGCGGGCTCGCCCCGCACGGTGGAGTTCGAGGTCTCGAACAAGGCCGGGAGCGGCAGGCTCGTCACCGTGATGGGAACCGGGCGGCGGCCGCTGGTCATGCGGACGAACGCCGACGACAAGATCTACGCCGTCGGCCCGGACAACGTCACCTACAAGGACCTGCGCGCACTGCCCTCCACCAGCGGGGGCCTGCGCCGGTACCTGGAGCGGCTGTACGCGCAGGACAACGGGGCCGACACCGGCACCTCGAACCGCAGCGCCTGGATGCTGCGCCAGGCGGGCAACCTCGTCACGATGCCCGTGCAGCCCGCCGTCCGGGCGGCCGCGTACCGGGTGATGGCCGATCTGCCCGGAGTCCGGGTGACCGGGCGGGTCACCGATCCCCTGGGACGCGAGGGCGTGGGGGTCGACTTCCCCGTCAGCTACCCGGGACCCCTGGGGACGGTGAGGGAGCGGCTGATCGTGGACCCGTCGACCGGGGCCATGCTCAGTGACGTGCTCGTGCTCGTCGAACCGTCCGCCCGGGCCGAGGAAGCCGGGCTCGGCGCCGGTACGACGGTGAACTACAACGCGACCACCAGGATGAGCTGGGGCGAGCACCAGATCACCGTGCCGAAGAACGCTCGCAGCTGAACCCGGGCCGCACCGCGCGGCCGGAGGGAACACCGCACCACGGCGACCGGCCCCCGGCGGGCGCCGACTGACGGACCCGGGGATCCGCCGCTGACGCGACGCCGCGGATCCCCGGGCGACCGGCGACGTCCCCGGCCGCCGCCCGACCCGGCCCGATACGGCCGAACCGTCCCGGTGGCTCCCCGGAATCCGGGCAACCCGATCCGACGTCCGCCCGGTTGAACGGGTGTGAGACCACCCCTTCCGCCCAGGAGCGGGCCCACGCCACCGGCGGCGCCCCCGGGCGTACGGCATCGCCCACGGACACCACCCGGTCATCCGGTCCAGCGAGCCCCGCCGAGGGGCTTCCCCCCTGATCTCCCGTCCTCCCGAGAAAGCGCTTGCACCCATGCGCCTGCACAGGCCCTACATATCCGCGGCCGCCGCCGTGGTCGTCTCCTCACTGGGGATCGCCGCCTACCAGCACCTGCCCGAGAAGAACCCCGCCCCGGCCCCCGAGACGGCCGCGGTCGTCCGGGACGCCGCGCCGCCGGCGTCCGGGCAGCCCGCCGACGCGCCCGCCACGCCGCGGACGTCGGCCCCGCCGAAGCCGCGGTACCCCGAACTGCTGCCGGGGCTCGGCCCCAGGACACTGTCGCGGATCCCGGCGGACACCCGGCAAGTCGTCCTGGTCACGGGAGCGGGCAAGGAGTCCGCGAAGTCCAAGGTCGTGCTCTACGAGCGCGTCGACGGCGGCTGGCGTCCCGGAGCGGTGTGGGACGCCCACAACGGCTACAAGGGCTGGACCGACAAGCACTACGCGGGCGATCTGCACAGCCCCATCGGGGTGTTCGGTCTCACCGACGCGGGGGGACTCCTGGCCGACCCCGGCACCAAGCTGACCTACCACCGCTCCAACGGGTTCTCCACCGACGCCCGAGGCTTCCTGGGTGAGTCGCTCGCCGGTTCCTTCGACTACGTCATCGCCATCAACTACAACCGGCAGCCCGGTACGTCGCCGATGAACGGCGCCCAGCCCATGGGGGCGAACCGCGGCGGCGGCATATGGATCCACGTCGACCACGGCGGCCCCACGCACGCCTGCGTCAGCATCGCCAAGGCGCACATGAAGCAGTTGCTGCGGGTGCTGGACCCCGCCGACCACCCCGTCGTCGTCATGGGCGACGCGGCCTCTCTCGCCCGATGACAGTTCCGCGGCCAACAGGAGCAAGCGTGTCGTCCCAGCCCAACCTCACCGTGATCGCCCTCGCCGTCGTCGGGGCGTCGGTGCTCACCGCCTGCGCCGGCGGGCAGCCCGCCACCGCGCCCGCGGCGCAGGGGGCCGCGCCCTCCACCAAGGCCTCCTCGACCGGGCCGCGGGCCGTGGCGGCCGCCTTCCGGCTCAGCACGGGCGCCGCTGACGGAGACCGGCACGCGTCCGTCGGCGGCGCGGGCGACGTCGAGGTCTCCGGCGGGACGATCTCCTCCGTCACCCTCACCACCGCGGGCGGAACCCCGGTACGCGGGACCGCGGCCGCCGACCACCGCCGCTGGTCCCCGGACGCCGCCCTGTCCTACGGCACCGCGTACCGTCTCGTCGTCCACGCCGAGGACGAATCGGGCGGAAAGCAGACCCGCAGCCTGTCCTTCACCACCCTCACGAAGGACGACCGCCTCATCGGCACCTTCACCCCCGAGGACGGCTCCACGGTCGGCGTCGGCATGCCCGTATCGCTGAACTTCAACAAGCCCGTCACCGACAAGAAAGCCGTCGAACGCGGCATACGCGTCACCAGCGACGGCGGCCAGGAGGTCGTCGGTCACTGGTTCGGGAACCAGCGTCTGGACCTGCGCCCCGAGACGTACTGGAAGGCGCACACCAAGGTCACCCTGAGCCTGCGCCTGGACGGGGTGAAGGGCGCCGCGAACGCCTACGGCACCCAGGACAAGACCGTCCGCTTCACTGTCGGCCGCCGCCAGGTCTCCACCGTCGACGCCGGCACGCACATCATGCGCGTCGTCCGCGACGGCGACACCGTCCGCACGATCCCGATCACCTCCGGCGCGCCGGGAAGCACCACGTACAACGGGCAGATGGTGATCTCCCAGAAGCTCGTCAGCACCCGCATGGACGGCGCCACGGTCGGATACGCGGGGGAGTACGACATCCCCGACGTCCCGCACGCGATGCGGCTGTCCACCTCCGGCACCTTCATCCACGGCAACTACTGGGCACCGGACTCCGTCTTCGGGCACTCCAACGTCAGCCACGGCTGCGTGGGGCTCAACGACGTGCGGGGCGGAGGCGACTCAGGGCAGGACGCGTCCTGGTTCTACGACAACTCCCTCATCGGCGACGTGGTCGTCGTCAAGCACTCCCGCGACCACACGATCGCCCCCGACAACGGCCTCAACGGCTGGAACATGTCCTGGGAGCGGTGGAAGGCGGGGTCGGCGCTCGCATAGGCGCGCGGGCGCGGCCGTGCTCGACCTCGTGCGGTACCGGGCGCGGTCGTGTGCGACGCTCCCGTGGGGGGCCCGGGGAGTAGCGTGTGCCGGATGACCCCGACGTCCGCTGTCTCAGTCGGAGTTGAACCACACCAGCACCGCGGGCCCGTCCGGTGTGATCACCGGTACCCAGGCCTCGTCGGCGTCACGGATCCGGCTCTCGTCCAGCCGCAACGCATGCGGCTGCTCCGAGGTGCCGTCCGATGCCCAGTAGCGGATGGCACCGACGGCAGCGCGGAGTCTGTCCCGCTCGTCGGCCGGCCACGCGTGGTTCCGCGTTCCGGCGCCGCGGAAGTGCTTCTCGAACAGCTCGCGCAGCGCCGTCAGGCCGTCCGGGCCGAACAGGGGCACCAGGAAGCCCTCGACCTGTCCCTGCCGGCAGGCGGTCCCACCGTACTGCTGCTGATAGACGACACCGGTCCTCGCCTCGACCACCGCGTACAACCAGTCGCAGGCGCCGGTGCCGTCTGGATCGAGGAAGACGAAACGCGGAACGGCCATGCCGCCAGTCTCCCGGACCCGGGCCGCGGTCGTGAACCCGACGTCGTATGAGCTGAACCACCCCCGGCGGCGGTAAGTCCGCCCGTAGGGGGCGACGATGGGCCGTGGACAGGCGGCCCGCCGGCGACGTCCCTGGTCCGCCAGGGTTCGTCGGCCTGTCAGGAAACTGCTACCAGCCCTTCCACCGGGCCCCTTCTGATTGCTCCGGCCAGTACGTGCGCGTCACGCACGCAAAGACGACAGGACATCAGATGACGAGACCGATGGGTCGGGTCCGCACGGCAGCCGTGTCCGCGGCGACGGTGATCACGACGACGACGATGATGCTCGGGACGGGCGCCGGCCAGGCGGACGCCGCCGGGCGGGTCCGGGTGGCGGAGGGTGTGACGGTCGCGCCGGGCATCACCTACCAGTCCTTCTCGGTGACCGCCTCGCACGGCACGGTCACGGGCCACGTGGTCACCGCCGACCTGCGCGACCGCCATGTCTCCGTGGGACTCCTCTCGCCGGGGAAGGTCGCGGCCCGCGCCAAGCTCTCGCAGCTCGTGGCGGCCCAGGGCGCGGTGGCCGGTGTCAACGCCGACTTCTTCAACATCGACGAGACGCAGCACCCTGGCGTCCAGGCCACCGGTTCCGCGGTCGGACCGGCGATCTCGGACGGTGTGGCCCTCAAGGCGGCCGTGCCGAACGGTCAGCGCTTCGGCCCCGGCCTGCCGCCCGGCACGTCCACCCGTGACGTCATCGGCGTCGGATACGACCACAAGGCGCGGCTGGACGAGCTCACCCTCGACGGCACCGTGCGGGCCCGGAAGGGCGAGCGGTTCGACCTGGAGGGGCTGAACCAGTACGCCATCGCGGAGGGCGGGATCGGGGCCTTCGACTCGCACTGGGGAGACGTGTCGCGGCAGCGTGCCGTGTGCGGCACCGACACCCTGCGCGCCGCGGCGTGCACCACGGACGCCTACGAGGTGACCGTACGGGACGGACGGGTGGTCGCGGAGTCCGACACGATCGGCGCCGGCGCCATCGAGCCCGGCACGGTGGTCCTGGTCGGCCGCGAGGCCGGCGCGGCGGAACTCCGCACGCTTCGGCTGGGCGAGCGCGTCCGCGTCTCCGACAAGCTGCGGAGCACCAGCGGCAAGCGCCTGAGGTTCGCGGTCGGCGGCTACCCCGTCCTGCGCGACGGCGCACCCCTCCCCGGCCTGGACACCAAGGCCGTGGCGACGAGGACCGGAGCGGCGATCGGCGACAACGGCCGGCTGCTCCACCTCCTGGTGCTCGACGGAACCGCGGAGGCGGGCGCCGGTCTGACGATCGCCGAACTCGCGGGCGTCTTCCAGGCCGTGGGTGCCGAGGACGGTGTCAACCTCGACGGCGGCGGCTCCTCCACCCTCGTGACCCGTGACGCCCTCTCCGGCGCACCGGTCGTCCGGAACCACCCCACCGGTGGCGCCGAGCGCGCCGTCCCCGAAGGCATCGGGCTCTTCTCGCGCGACTGACCGACCGCACCCGGGCGGCACCTTCGCCGCCCGGGTGCACTCGGACACGGCTGCCGTCACGCTCCGGTGGCCTCGGTGCAGGCATCGCGGATGCCGAAGCCGCACAGAGTGCGGCGTCACGGAAGCAGCCGAACCGGTCGGGTGGGTGCCTGCCACGACATCGGCCGGTACATGACGGCCTCCACGCCACTGTGTGATGCCCCGACCCGGACCACGTTGATCCCGCGTGCGAACACCACTACCGCGGGCCCGCGTTCCCGGTCGGCATGCCATTGCGATGCCGTCACGCATGACTGCGCCGGAGGCCCCACAGTGGGGCCCGGGCGGTACCCCCGGCGCGGCGCCATCGGCCGCGCGCTGTGCGTACCGGTCGGGGGATGTGCCGATCGGCGGGAGCATCGCGTCGCCGAGCAGGTCAGAACGCGCCGGCGTCCGGTGCCGGGCCCGGGGGATGGTGTGCGCGGTCATCCGCACGGTCGTCATTGTGCGGCGGGGCGCCTACGGCGCCCCCGGAATTCCTGCGCGGGCGGGCCTTGATGTGGTTGACGGTCCCCACCATCGCCCTGCCCGGCAGGAACACGGTTGCGAGTGCCAGGAGGACGATGGCCGGATTGACCCAGCCCGGGACCAGGTCGAATGAGGCATTGCACTTGTTGTGCAGGGGAAACACCCGTGTGTACTCCCGCACGTGCTCGATCCGGTAGGCCTCGTCATAGGGCCGGCCCGCCACGAGCTCGCAAGTCTCCTCCACGTCCAAGCCGCCGCGGAAGATCCCGTAGACCCAGGTGAAGAACATGGCGACGGCCGTACCCAGGGAGAGCAACAGGCTCCTCCAGACCCTCACTTGGCGACCTCTCCCCTCGATCGGACGCGGATGAGGGTACAGCACCGCCGGTATCGGGTCACCGGAAAGGCCTCCTCATTTCATACCGCACGTGAATGCCGGAAATCCCGTCCGCGGTATCGGTCATGCGCAACCGGGGTCGTTCTTGATTCGGCCGAAATTCGTCCGGCGCTGAGGCAACTTTTCGAGATGTGACCTGCGCCACACCGTCGGTCAACTGTCAAGGCAGGTAAAGAAACAGCCGTCCGACTCCCTTTTTCCGCCGAGGGTTTGATTCGCTCGCGCGGAGATGATTAAGGTCATTCCCCGAACCTCCGCGCGGTCGATCATCCATTCAGGATGGCGGCGGAGGTCCCGCCGATCCGAAATGCCGCGCGTGCGACGGGAACCCAGGTCGCGATGCATGCGGCAGGCGGCTGGAGGAAGAAGGAGCTCGCGCCAGTGGCGTCCCATCGTCGTCCCAAGCAGGCCGGTCGCACACGTGTCACCGTGCTCACCGCGACCGCCGCAGCAGCCGTCGCCCTGTCCGCGCAGGCGGCCCAGGCCGCTCCCGCCAAGCCCTCCGTCAAGAGCGTGAAGGCCAAGGTCGACGGCCTCTACGAGCAGGCCGAGCAGGCGACCGAGAAGTTCAACGGCGCCAAGGAGAAGCAGCAGAAGCTGCAGAAGCAGGTCGAGGACCTGCAGGACGAGGTGGCCCGCCAGCAGTCCGAGCTCAACGACCTGCAGGACGACCTCGGCACCCTGGCCAGCGCCCAGTACCGCAGCGGCGGCATCGACCCCTCGCTCCAGCTCTTCCTCTCCGCCGACCCGGACAGCTACCTCGACAAGGCGTCCACTCTCGACCAGCTGAGCACCAAGCAGGCCGAGGGACTCCAGCAGATCGCCGAGAAGAAGCGCACCCTCAACCAGCAGAAGGCGGAGGCCGCGAGCAAGCTCGACGAGCTCGACGAGACCCGCACCGAACTGGGCAAGAAGAAGAAGGAAGTCCAGGCGAAGCTCGGCGAGGCGCAGAAGCTGCTCAACTCGCTGACCGCCGCCCAGCGGGCGTCCCTTGAGGCCGCGGAGAACCGCGCCAACCGCTCCAACGAGCGGGTCGACCTGGGCAACGACCTCCCGGCCTCCTCGCTGGCCGCCGCGGCCCTCGCCGCCGCCAAGACCAAGACCGGCCTGCCGTACGTCTACGGCGCGTCCGGTCCCAGCTCCTTCGACTGCTCCGGCCTCACCTCCTGGGCCTACGCCCAGGCCGGTGCCCGGATACCGCGGCCCTCCCAGGGGCAGGCCAACGCCGGCACCCGGCTGTCGATGAGCCAGCTGATGCCCGGCGATCTCGTCCTCTTCTACGGCGACCTGCACCACGTGGGGCTCTACGCGGGCAACGGCCTGGTCCTGCACGCGCCGCGCACCGGCACCTTCGTGCGCTACGAGTCGATCAACAACATGCCGTTCCAGTTCGGCGTCCGCATCTGATGCGGCGCCGCCGGACACCGGGCGCCGAGTACTGACGGAACCTCAAGAAACAGACACCACAAATCCATTGGCACAAAAGTCGTTCGCATCCCGGGCCGCGAGCCGCTAGCTTCCCGGAGCGCGACGAGGTGTGAAACCGACGAGAAGGGAGCCGGCCCATGGAGACAGAGGGCGCGCGGACCGACCGTCTGGGTCTGCTGCTCGACCAGTTCGACCACGCCAGGGAGATGGCCCGGGTACGGCTGGCGGGCCTCGGCGACGAGGAGTACCTCTGGGAGCCCGTACCCGGTTGCTGGTCGATCCGGCAGCGGGGTGCGGCGACGACGCCCAGGGCGTTCGGGCCGGGGGAGTGGGTGCTCGACCTGGGCGCCCCGGACATTCCGGCGAGTGAGTACGCCGAAGTCGCCCGGCAGGCCGCCGACGGGATGAGCGTCGACAAGATCGCCGAGGACTGGAGCGTGAGTGTCGCGCGGGTCGAGGAGGTGCTGGCCCACACCGGTCCGGCGGAGCCCGACGAAACGCCGGTCACGACGATCGCATGGCGCCTGGGGCACCTCCACTTCTGCTTCGCGGGCGGATGGGAGTGGACCTTCGGCGAACGGCGTCAGGATCCCAGACTGCTGGTCGACTTCACGCCGTCCGCGACGGTGGCGCTCCAGCGCTTCTGGGCCGTGATCGACCGCTGGCGTGACAGCGTCGCCACCGTCACCGAGGAGCAACTCGACACGGTCGGCTTCTCGCAGTACCCGTACGGCTCCGACCCCGACGAGCCGTTCGCCGCCGTGCTGGCGGGGGCCAACCTGGAACTCATCCACCACATGGCCGAGATCGCGCTGCTCCGCGACCTGTGGCGGGCGAGCGGCAATTCCGGCAACCTCACCAGTTGATCTCCGTCGCGAGGAAGGGTTCGTCCTCCGGGGCCTCTTTGCGGGCGCGCAGGACTTTCTCGGCGGGTGCGCCCACCGGCACACGCAACGCGGGCGCGGGTCGCTCGATCGTGTCGGCCACCGCGGCGGCCACGTCCTCGGGGGTGATGAGCTCGCCCCGGAGCGCGGGCAGGGCCTCGTAGAGCGGGGTGTAGGGATCGTTCTCCGACAGGAACACCTTCGCCCGCTCACGCCACCGCAGGAGACTGCGCCGGGCTGTACGACGCTCACCTTGACGCCGAAGTGACCCGCCTCGATCGCGAGCGTGTCGGCGAGTGCCCCCAGCGCCCAGGTGCCGGCGCCGTAGGCGCCGACCATCGGCAGCACCAGACGCCCCTGGATGCTGGAGACGAACCCGAGCCTGCGGCGCGGCCGTCCCGGTCCCGGACGTCCGCATCGAACCGGGACCCGGCTTCAAGCCGGGGGAACCGACCTCGATCCCGTCTCCAGCGCGATCAACACCCCGCGGCGGCTGCTCGAGCCCATCGCGACCACGCGCACGTCGGCCAAGGCGCGGGAGCGGCAGCGCGGGTAGGGCGCCCCTTCCGGATGGCTCACGAGCGTGCGGCCGCCGGGCGATCCGCAGTCCCGATCCCGGGGTGAGGACGGATGGTGGTCACGCGTGTCCGGGGGAAGCCGTACGATGCCCGCCGTGGACACTTCACGGGACGACCCGCGATGCGGACTCTGCGGGCAGGCCATGGACGGCCGGCACGAACAGCACCACGGGGAACCGGCGGTCGGTGCCGGGAGGCGTGTGGAGTACGTGGTGATCGCACTGCGCGGCGCCCACGCCCTCTACCAGGCCGCCGACGATCCCTCCCGGACCCGCAGGACCGGCGCCGACGTCCTGGCGGAGCAACTGGGGATCGACCCGCCCGATCTTCCCGGCCGCCGTTACACGTGCTGGGAGACGCCAGGGGAGTACGGCGGCGTCTTCCGGAGCGCCTTCGAGCCGGTCTGAGCCGCCCCAGCGCGGGGGCGTTTCCGGCTGGTCATCCGGCGTGTGCAGGCGGCCCACGCTCGGGGCCGCCGCCGGGACCCGTTCAGCGGCCTCAGGGGCGGCCCCGCCGCCTGTCACCGGTGCAGGCCCTCGACGATCTCCGCGTCCTTTCCCGCCATCCGCGAACGTCGCAGCTTCGTCGTCGGGGTCGGCCCGTCGCCACCGGCGACATGTTCCCGCCGCCGGTGGCGCCGTCCGTGGACGGCGGTCGTACGACTACTCGGCGTGCTGACGCGCGGGACGGCGCGTGGAGTGGCGCTCGGCGGGCGGCTGCTCGCCGCGGATGTCGGCGAGGAGCGCGGTGATGGCCGTCATGATGTCCTCGGTGGCGGCCTTGAGCACGTCGGGAGTGATGTCCTTGCCGTGGTGGCGGCTGAGGTCGACCGGCGGCCCGGCCACGACGTGCACCGTCTGGCGGGGCACCAGCCACACGCGGCGGTTGCCGCGGCCTCCGCGCGCGTACGGCGGTGCGATGCGGTGGGCGCCCCACTGGGCGACCGGGATGACGGGCGCGCCGGTCGTCAGCGCGATACGCGCCGCACCGGTCTTGGCGGTCATCGGCCACAGCTTCGGGTCGCGGGTGACGGTGCCCTCGGGGTAGACCGCGACGCACTCGCCCCTGTTCACGGCGGCTATCGCGTCCCGGAGCGCGTGCGCGGCGTCGGCGGTCCCGCGGTGGACGGGGATCTGGCCGGTCTTGTGCAGCACCATGCCGACGAAGGGGATCTTGAAGAGGGACGCCTTGGCGAGGAGGCGGGGCGGCCGGCCGCTGTTGTACTGGAAGTGCCCGTAGGTGAGCGGGTCGAAGTACGAGATGTGGTTGACGGCGGTGATGAAACCGCCCTCGGCGGGTATGTGTTCGTGTCCGCGCCACCGGTGTCTGACCAGGACGAACAGCACGGGCTTCGCGATGGCCGCGGCCAGCCGGTACCAGAAGCCGTACGGGTTGTGCGATCTGCCGGTCACCCCGGGTCCTCCTCTGTTCGCGCGGCGCCGTCGGGCCGCTCGTTCTGTCGTTTCCCGGTGCGTGGCAGACCGGTGCCGTGTCAGGTGTCCCGGCGATCCCGTGACGGGGACCGGCCATTTACTTGACCATGCAAGAGCCTAATTGCTGCATGACGCAACGATCAACTCGTTTCGGGTCCGGAAAGGTCACAGGCGCTCGCCGTACGCGGCTCTGCTGGCCTCGATCTCCGCGATGTGCTCGGTGGCCCAGCCCGCGAGGGCGAGAGCGGGCGGAATGAGGCTCTGGCCCATGGGGGTCAGCGCGTACTCGACCCGTGGCGGGACCTCGGCGTACGCAGTGCGGGACACCAGGCCGTCGCGTTCCAGGTTCTTCAGGGTCAGGGTCAGCATCCGCTGCGAGACGCCGGGTATCCGGCGGTGCAGGTCGGAGAAGCGCAGGCGCCCTTGGTCGAGGCTCACCACGATCAGCAGCGTCCACTTGTCGCAGATGCGGTCCAGCACCGCGCGGATCGTCCGTCCGCCGTCGCCGCGGATCATGCAGGTGTGCTCGTACTGCGACATCACAACTCCCTGTGCCTTGCGCACATCCGTGTGCCTTTTGCAGGCCCGCCGACAGTCACCCATGATGAGGCCACTCACGCCCGGCACGTCCCACAGGGGGTCGCTGTGAACGTCGCTTTCTGGATCGTCGCCGTGCTGCTGGCGGTGTTCTACCTCTATGCGGGGGGAAAGAAGGTCGCGCAGAGCCGGGAACGGCTCCAGCCCATGATGGGCTGGGTCGATCGCGTTCCGATGCCGCTCGTCAGGTTCATCGGGACGGCGGAGGTTCTCGGCGCGGCGGGCCTGATCCTTCCGCCGCTGACCGGGATCGCGCCCTGGCTGGCCGTCGCGGCGGCGATCGGACTCGCCCTGATCCAGGTCGGCGGGATCGTCGTCCACGTCTCGCGCGGGGAGGCGCGGCAGATCGGTCTCAACATCGTCCTGCTCGCGACCGCCGTCGCGGTCGCCTGGCTCGGGACGACCCGGCTCTGACCGCCGCCCCGTCCTCCGGGCCCGCTGACGAGTGGTCAGCTGCGCCAGCGTTGCCATGCGTTGGTGTCCGGTCGGCGCGAGGGCCCGCCGCGTCCCCTCCGGTGGGGGACCGCGCCCGCGAGACCCTGCCGCGAGCATCGACACGAACCGGTTGTTCCGAGCGTACACGGCGGCAGGGGCACGTCCGCGCCCCGGTGACCGCTTGTCCGGCGTCGGGGTCGGTCCGTGTGGTGACATGCAGTCATGACCTTCCTCGGCGTCGACATCGGCACCTCCAGCAGCAAGGGCGTCCTGGTCGACGCCTCGGGCGCGGTGGTCGCGACCGCGGTGCGCGCGCACACCGTCTCCCGCCCGAGACCCGGCCACGTCGAGATGGACCCGGAGACGTGGTGGCGGGAGTTCCGCGGCATCACCCGTGAACTGCTCTCCGGCGGCGCACGGGTGGAGGCGGTCGGCGTCAGCGGCATGGGCCCGTGCGTCGCGCTGGCCGACGCCGCGAACCGGCCGTTGCGCCCCGCGGTGCTCTACGGCGTGGACACGCGGGCCGTCGCGCAGATCGCCCGGCTCGACGCCGAACTCGGCCGCCGGGCCGTCCTCGACCGGTGCGGCAGCGTGCTGTCCACGCAGGCGGTGGGCCCGAAGGTGGCCTGGGTGGCCGAGCACGAGCCGGAGGTGTTCCACGCCGCGCGGCGGCTGTTCATGCCGGCCTCCTACCTCGCCCACCGGCTCACCGGCGCCTACGTGCTGGACCACCATTCGGCCAGCCAGTCCGTCCCCTTCTACGACACCCGGGCGGAGGACTGGTACCGCCCCTGGGTGGAGGCGGTATGGCCGCACGCGGACCTTCCCGAGCTGCGCTGGCCGGGCGAGGAGGCCGGGGCGGTGACGGCCGGGGCGGCGGCCGCGACCGGGCTGGCGCCGGGCACACCCGTTCTCACCGGCACCATCGACGCCTGGGCCGAGGCCGTCAGTGTCGACGCGACACGACCGGGCGACCTGATGCTCATGTACGGCACGACGATGTTCCTCATCGCCACCGTCGCCCGGCAGTTGCGCGTGCCCGAGCTGTGGAGCACCGTCGGCGCCCACCCCGGCACCCGCTCCCTGGCCGGTGGCATGGCCACCTCTGGAGCCGTCACCGACTGGCTGCGCGGCCTCTTCGGCGCACCCGACCGCGCGGCCCTGCTGGCGGAGGCCGCGGACAGCGGCGCCGGGGCTCGCGGCCTCGTGATGCTGCCGTACTTCGCCGGCGAGCGCACCCCGGTCGCCGACCCGGACGCGCGCGGGGTGATCGCCGGTCTCACCGTCGAGCACACCCGCGGCGACCTGTACCGGGCCGCGCTGGAGGCCACCGCGCACGGCGTACGCCACAACATCGAGGCCATGCGGCGCGCGGGCGCCGGCATCGAACGGGTCGTCGCGGTCGGCGGGGGCACCCAGGGCAGGCTGTGGACGCAGATCGTCTCCGACGTCACCGGGCTGCCCCAGGACGTCCCCACCGTCACCGTCGGCGCCGCCTACGGAGCCGCCCGGCTCGCCGCCGACCTGGCGGACCCGGCGGCGACCGCGTCGTGGAACCCGGTCCGCGACCGATGCGTTCCGGACCCGGCCGCCCAGGCCGCGTACGACAGGCTGCACGGCCTGTACCGGAACCTGTATCCGGCGACACGCGACACGGTCCACGCCCTCGCCCGGTTCCAGCGTGAAGCCGCGGGTGAGGGGTCCGGCCGAGCGGGATGACGTGGGCCCGGGGCCGGCCGGGGGCCTTTGCCGCCGAGCATAGGGAGGTTTACCCTTAATCGTAAAATTCAGGACAGTCAAGATTGATTACCGTCTGCTTCCGCCTCGCGCAAGGGTGCGGCGCCCGGGCGTCGCACCGCAGGTGGCCATGGGAGTGATCGTGTACGCACGTTTCGCAGGGAAAGTCATCCTGATCACCGGAGCCACCTCAGGCATGGGCTGGGCGACCGCGGAGCGCGTCGCGGGGGAGGGCGCGAAGCTCGTCCTCGTGGCCCGCGGCCGGGAGGTCGGCGAGGCGCTGGTGGCCGACATCCGCGCCGCCGGAGGTGAGGCCTTCTTCGTCCCCGCCGATGTGACGGTGGAGGCCGAGACGGCGGAAGCGGTCGGGGAGGCGCTGAGCCGGTACGGAAGGCTCGACGGCGCGTTCAACAACGCGGGCGCCCCCACTGCGGACGGCCCGGTCACGGAGGTCGACAGCGAGGTCTGGCACGCGGACCTGGAGCTCAACCTCACCAGCGTCTTCTACGCCTTGAAGTACGAGATTCCCGCCCTCCGGGCGAGCGGCGGCGGCGCGATCCTGAACAACGCCTCCGTGTGCGGCGTCGCCGCGTACCCGAACAGGGCCTCCTGCAACGCCGCCAAACACGACGTCATAGGGCTCACGCAGTCGGCGGCCCTGGACGCGGCCCCGACCGGCATCCGGGTCAACGCCCTGATCACCGGCGGCGTCGACACGCCCTTGTCGCGCTCTCTCGCGCGGGGCGACCCCGCCCCGACCCCGGAGGAAGCCTGGCGCTCGGCCGAAAGGATGCACCCGCTGGCGAGGATGGCCCGGCCGGACGAGATCGCCGCGTTCGCGGCGTTCCTGCTGAGCGACGAGACCGGGTTCATCACCGGAGCGGCGCTCGCGATCGACGGCGGGATGACGGCCCGCCTTTAGAGCCGCGGGGCGGCCGGTTCGTCAGCCGCCGGCCGCGGAGCGGCGCCTGCGGGGGGCCGCGGCGTCGTCGAAGTGCTCCGTCTGAAGTGTGGTGATCCGCCGGAGAGCGGCCTTGAAGCGTGCGTAATCGCGCTCGCCGATCTCCTCGGCGTGGCGCTGCTCGATGGCGGCCATGATGGCATCGGACTTGCGCATCTGGTCGCGTCCCAGGGGCGTGGGCACGATCAGTTTCGCGCGCCTGTCGCTGGGATCCGGGCGGCGCTCCACGTAGTCGAGGGCTTCGAGCTCGTCGATCAGATTCCCGATCACCTGCTTGTGGGTTCCCGACAGCCGGGACAGGTCCGTCGCCCGGCTGCCCTCCTCGTCGATGTAGCCCAGCACCGCGCCGTGCTGGGGGCGCAGTTCGGGATGGCCCTGCTCGGCGAGCTTCTCGAAGAGTTCCTTCTGGACGGAGAAGAGGAGGCGTGCGGACATGATCCCGATGTCGGGATCCGTCACTTTCCGTTCACTGCGCCGCACGGCCGGCCACCCCTCTGTGTCGTGTGTCCATGACTACGGTCGATCGTAGTGGGACGGCCTCGCCGGGTGACGGCCGCGCAACCTGGGCGCGTCACCCCTCGCCGATCCGCGGCGGCGCGACGCGCACGTTCGGCCCGCGGCGGCGCGGTCCTGGCGGCGCCTCGGGCCCCGGCCGGCGTCTCGCACGCCACCGTCTTCCGGCGCTGCGGTGACGTCGACGGGCTGCTGAGCGCCTGCGCCGACCACGTCGCCGCGTCACTCCCGCTGGTGCCCCCGGAGGGCGACTGGGCCGCCGCGACGGAGACCCGCTTCACCGGCCTCTACCGCCTGCTCAGCCGGCACCCGGGACTGGTGGCGCTGCGCGCCGGGCGCTCCTGGCTGGGGCCGCAGATGCTGGGCCGGCTCGTCGAGCCGCAGGCCTCCCTCCTCGCCGGGACACTCCGTTCGAGCTTGCAGCCGGCCCCTCGGGCGCCTAGGGTAAGTAGTCAAGATCAGTGACTATCAAATCTGCTCACCAAATGCGTTCGCTGCACCACCTCGTCAGGAGCTGAGGATGTCTGTCATCGAGCTGACCACGTTCGTCGTAGCGCCGGACAGGACGTCGGAGATGCTGTCGGCGCGGTCCGGCATGCTGTCGGCGTTCCGGAAGGACCGCCGGGGCTTCGTCGCCGCACGCCTCGTACGCGTCGCCGACGACACCTGGCTGGACATCGTCGAATGGACGGATGCGCTGGCCTTCGACGAGTCGCGCGCGAAGGGGGCGAACCTCCCGGAGATCGCCGCGTTCTTCGCCACCGTCGACGAACTCGTCAGCGCCGAGAACGGAGTGCGCTACGACGACGCCGCCGACGGCTTACGGGCCGTGCGGACCATCGCCTACGGGCCCGAGCCGTCCCAGGTCGGAGAGCTGTACCTGCCCGAGGGCGACGGGCCCTTCCCCGTCGTGGTGCTGGTGCACGGCGGATGGTGGACGGCCATGTTCGACCGCCGTCAGGTCGTGCCGCTCGCCGAGGACCTCGTGTCGCGCGGCTTCGCGGTCTGGAACGTGGAGTACCGCAGGATCGGTGAACCCGGTGGCGGCTGGCCGGGGACCTTCGACGACATGGCGGCGACCGTGGACGCCGTCGCGCACCTCGATCCGGCGGTCGACACCGCCCGCGTCCTGGTGGTCGGCCACTCGGCCGGCGGTCACCTGGCCGCCTGGGTCGCGCACCGCTCCGCCCAGCCGGACGGCCTGCCCGGCGCGCGTCCCAAGGTCGAACCCATCGGAGTGGTGTCGCTGGCCGGCGTGCTGGACCTGGTCGACGCTGACTCCGTGGCACTCGGCGACGGCCTGACGGATCCCGACCCCGACATCCCGCCCAACGTGCCGCCGCCCTCCCACGCCGAGGCGTGGCCGGCGGTGGCGGAGCGGGCCGGTGACGGCATCACCCGCCTGCTGCTCGGAGGGAGCGTCGCGGAACACACGGACCGGTACGCGGCGGCTTCCCCCGTCGAACTCGCCGCCGGCGGGGTCCCCGTCCCCGTCCTGATCGTCCACGGATCGGCCGACGAGGTGATCCCGCCGGCCTATGCGCAGACGTACGCGCAGGCCGCCGCGGCCAAGGGGGCGGACGTCACGCTCGTCGTGTCGCCCGGAGCGGACCACTTCGACGTGATCGACCCGGACGGACACGCCTGGGGAGTGACGCGTGCCTGGCTGGACGAGCGGCTTCGGCTGTGGAGGTCGAGCGGCGCGTAGCCCTGCGACGTCCGGTGCCGGGGCCGACGGCGGTCACGGCACCGGAGGCCCCGGCGCCGTGGGAGGAGGGAGTCAATCGCCGTACGCGGCGGAGATCTGGCCGACGAGGACGGCGAACGGCATGTCGAGGGCCTCGTACACCGCGCCGGCCTTGGGCGCGGCGTTGTCGCCGAGGATCTCGACCATGAGCGTGGCGTAGTCGCTGACGATCACGCCCGCATGCTGGAGCCGGATGAGGCCCGCCTCCCGTTTGGCGCCGGAGAACGTCCCGGACGCGTCGAGCGCCACGTAGGTGTCGTAGCCCTCCGCGGCGGCCGCGATGGCGGGGAGGGACGCGCACACCTCCAGCGAGATGCCCGTGAAGATGAGTTTGCGGCGCCCGGTGGACGTGATGCTCTCGCGCACCCGGTCGTCGTGCCAGGCGTTGACAGTGCTGCGGTCGATGACCTTGACCGTGTCGGGGAGCACGTCGGCCAGTTCACCGATCAGCGGGCCCCACAGGCTGTCCGCGGAGGTGGTGGTGACGACGGTCGGGACCTGGAGGATTTGTGCCGCCTTCGCCAAGGCCACCACATTGTGCTTGAGCTCCAGCAGATCGGTGTCCCGGACGCCGCTGTAGAGGCATACCTGGTGGTCGACGAGGACCAGCGCGCTGTTGTCGGGCGTCAGGAACTCGTGGAACTTGCTGTCCGACATGCCGCACACTCCTGCAGTCGGGGATGGAACCGTCCAAAATAGTCAAAATGAGTGACTTCTTTTGACGCTAACTCCCACCCTGCCGCGGTGCAAGCGCACACCGGGTGAAGCCGCGGCACGGCCCTGGTCGCAGACGACGCGACCCCGGCACGCGGCGGAGAGGCCGCGTGCCGGGGTCGCGTCGTCGTACGCGGCTGCCCTACCGGCCGCGTGCCACCCGGAACGAGCGGATGACGGTCTGGTCGACGGTGTTGCCCGAGGTGTCCGCGCCGGTGAGGCGGATCGAGGCGTAACCGCCGGCCGAGGGCGGTGTCAGCTTGACGAAGCCGTGGTCGCCCGCACGCCGGACGTCGAGGGTCTTCCAGCTCCTGCCGTCGTCGAAGGAGACCTGGACACCCAGCTTCCGGGTGGCCGCCGCGCCGCCCCGCTCGGCCGTCACGGTGAAGAGGTACGGGCGGCCGCCCGTGACGGTGCCCGAGGCGCCCACCGGGCCGCCGAGCCGTACGTTCATCAGCGGGAGCTCCGCCGGTTCCGGTCCGGCCGGGCGTGCCGAGGCGAAGGTCCAGGTGGCGGACGCCCTGCTGCCCAGACTCGACCAGCCGACTGTGCGGGTGCCGGAGGAGGTCAGGGTGTAGGTCGCCTTCTCGTACGGGACCGCCGTCTCGAGCCGGCCCAGGGAGTCCAGCGACGCGATCTTCTCTCCCTCGCGGTAGAGGGCCGACGAGCCCGTGGTGTCCCGGGCCTCGCCGGAGTGGGTCGGGGTGTCCGCGGCGGCCGAGGAGAACAGGCCGGGGGTGAGGGCCATCCGGTCCTCGAGGCGCACGGCCTCCACCGACCGGGCGCGCAGCGGCGCCTGGTTCCATCCCCGGCTGTAGCTGCGGCCCGGCGTGAACCGCGTGGTGCCCGCGAACTGGATCTCGTCGTAGCCCGCGGTGTCCTGCGCGCGCATGCCGAGGGTGCGGTCCCAGACGATCGCCGGGTCGTCGGTGTAGTACCGGGTCTGCCTGCCGGGGACGGGGATCTGGTTGCCGTCGACGAAGGTGATGGCGCCGTAGGTCGGGACCGGGGTGTCGATCCGTACGCCGAGCGGCTTGCCGCCCTGGTCGGCGTAGGTCTCCTCGACCCGGGCGAGGGTGCGGTCGTGGACGGGGCGGGTCAGGGTGGCGGGGACGGCGCCCTTGCTGTTGACGGCCAGGTTGTAGGCGTAGCTCCGGGCCGGCCGGCCGGCGATCCCGCGCACCGTGCCGCTCCAGCGCTGGGTGGCCAGGAACCAGAACGGGTGACTGCCGACCTTGGTGGTCGGCGTGGCGTAGACGCGGCTGCCCGGGAAGCCGAGCACGAACTTCTGGGTGCCGTACCGGCCGTCCGCGCTGATCGAGGTCGTACTGGCGAAGATGCCGTCGTTCCGGGCGCCACGCCTGTCGACGGTGAGCTCGACCGGCTTCGCCTCGCGGCCGTCGAGGACGACCGGGGTATCGGAGGTGAGGCCGACGCCGGGCCGGGAGAAGAGGACGGAGGTCTGCGCCACGGGGTCGAACTTGCTCGCGGAGATGTCGTACTCGCTCTCCGGAAGCTGCATGGACACCTTGCCGTCCGCGTCCGTGGGGAGGCTGTACTGCAGGCCGGTCCGGCTGTCGAAGGCGGAGACGCTGATGTCCGGTCCGACGGGCCTGCCGTCGAGGCCGAGGACGGTCAGCGACAGCGCGTGGGTGAGGGGTTCGGCGTAGACGCCGAAGGCGTCGCGGACGGTGGTGGCGCCGTCGTCCGTGGTGGCCACGACCGAACCGCCGTAGGCACCCGCCATCGTGTCGTCCACGGTGGCGGTGATGCCGGCGGACGCCGTGCCCCCGGCCGGGACGGTCACGGTGTCGGCCGACAGGGCGAAGGCCCCCGCGGGCGCGGCCTTGCCCCTGGGCCCGTGCGCGTCGACGGAGAGGTGGAGCGTGACGTCCTCGGCGCCGTCGTTGGCGTAGGTGACGGTGCCGGTCCGGGTGACGTCGTCGTGCGGATAGTCGGCCTTGCCCAGGCTTACGCTGCCGGAGGTGGCGCGTACGTCCTGCCCGGCGGCGCGGGCCACGTCCAGCCGGCCGGTGCCCTGGTCGTAGGCGGTCAGGCCGGGCAGGCCCTCGGCGGCGCTGGTGAGCGCCGACTTGAAGTCGGCGGCCTTCCATTGCGGGTGCTTCTGCGCGAGCAGCGCCACCGCCCCCGTGACGTGCGGGGTCGCCATCGAGGTGCCGGACGCGGTGACGTACGAGGGGCCGGCGGGGTCGCCCATGGCGGTTCCCGCGGCGCGGGCCGCGGTGATGTCCTGGCCCGGGGCGACGATGTCGGGCTTGACGGCGAAGTCCCCGATCCGCGGACCGCGGCTGGAGAAGGTGCTGAGCGCGTCCTGCTTGGTGGTGCTGCCGACGGTGAGCGCGGAGTCGGCGATGCCGGGGGAGCCCACGGTCCCGCCGAAGTAGTCGGCCGCCGGGGCGCCTTCGTTGCCTGCCGCTATCACGAAAAGGGTGCCGTGCTCGGCGGTCAGCGCGTCGACGGCCTCGGTGAGCGGGTCGCTCTGCGCGTAGGGGGCGGAGCCCAGGCTGAGGTTGACGGCTGTCGCGCCGGCCTCGGCCGCCCAGGTCATACCGTTGATGACGGCGTCGTCGGGGCAGAAGCCGTCGTCGGTGCAGACCTTGCCGATCAGCAGCTTCGCGTCGGGGGCGACGCCCCTGTACGTCCCGCCGGAGGCCGCGCCGGTGCCCGCGATGGTGGAAGCGGTGTGGGTGCCGTGTCCGTTGCCGTCCACCACCGAACCGGTGCCGGTGAAGTCCCTGGCGCGGTCGCCGCCGGCCTTGTCCGCCAGGTCGGGGTGGGTGGGGTCGTAGCCGGTGTCGAGGTCGGCGACGGTGACGCCCTTGCCCGTGACGTGCACACCGTTGGAGTCGACGCTGTCCCAGACCTCCGGGGCGCCGATGACGCGGGTGCTCTCGGCGAGGGCGACCCGGCTGACGCCGTTGAGCCACACCTTGTCCAGCGGACCGCGAAGCCCCTGCGTGCCGCTGACGAACGTCCAGAACGCGGCGGCGTCCCGCTTGGCCGGCGCCACGCTCCCTCCGTTCAGGACGTCCAGTGTCCGGGTGATCCTGGCGCCGTGCCGCAGGAGCGCGCCGCGGGCGGCGTCGGACGTGCCGCGGCGGCTGGAGTAGATCAGCCGCAGGGAGTCGCTCGAGGCGTCGTCGTACCCGGCGTCGAGCTGCTCGGTGACGTCGAACAGGCGCGGGTCGAGCTTGCCGGCGGCCAGGAGCGGTTGCGCGTCCGACGGAACCACAAAGATGTGGTGGTCGGCCCCGTGCCACTGGTGCGACACCTGGAAGCCGACGCGGGTGCGGCCGGGGCCGGGCCGCACGCCCACGCCGGGAGTGCCACTGGCGCCGCGGGTGACGGTGACCCTGTCGCCGGTGATCAGCGTGAGGGTGCGGACCGTTCCGCCTTCGGAGGACGCGGCACCGGCGTCGGGTCTGAGGGGCAGGGGGGCCGGCGACGCCTGGGCGGCGCCGGGCACGGCCCCCGCGAGCAGACCGGCGAGTGCCGGCAGCAGGGCCCATCGGGCGTGTATGCGCATGTATGAGTACCTTCGAGCCGCCCGGGAGACCTGTGCGCGGACGGCGGGCAGTTGGGGGCCCGGCGGTCGCCGGGCACCCGGGACCCGGTCCGGGAGCCGGGTGCCGCGATGCTGACGCCCCGCTCGGTTCGAACTCCGGATCGAGTCCTGGTCACGAGCGACGAGAAAAGCACATTTGATCAAGGTTGCCTAGCGGTCTGCGTCGCCGCAGGGGAATCGGCCTCCTCTCCCGGATCCGCGCTGCGGCCTGGCGGGGTGGCTGGTGGCCGACATTGACGGTGCGTCAGGTAGATGTGGATGGGCGGGCCGCGGCCCCGGCCGGTCCGAATGCCCGCATCGGACCGGCTGTTGACCGTCCTCGGTTTGGTTACTAACTTACGAACATCGCTCCGAGTTGGTTAACGAGTTTCGGCCTCCGGGGGCCGGACCTCCCCGCCGACGTGCCGAGCGACCACGGCACCTTCCCCTGACCGCCCACCGTCCACGCGACCCGGCCGGCGGCCGGCCAGGCCGGAGGCGTGCCGCACAGCGAAGCCAACTCCTCACCAACGAGGTACCCATGCGGATTCCTGTACTCGCACTCACCGCGGCGTCGGCCATGGTGGCCGCCCTCGCCCTGCCGGCCGGAGCCACGGCCGCCACGTCGGCCGCGGCCGGGACAGACGGCGGCGGCCGCCGCTTCGACCAGCCGTACGCCGGGTTCGCGCCCGCGGGCACCGTGCTGCGGCCGGCCTCTCCCCGCGCCGCCGGGCTCGACCCCGCCCCGATCGCCGCCTTCGAGGAGCAGGTCGCCGCCTGGGCGGACCCGGCGAGCGGCGCCGGCTACCTCTTCCCCGGCGCCACCAGTCTGATGGTCCACGACGGCAAGGTCGTCGAGCGCGGTGCCACCGGCTACGCGACGCGGTACTCGGCCCCGCAGACCGAGTTGCCGAAGGACCAGTGGACACCCGCGCGCACCGACACCATCTACGATCTGGCCTCGCTGTCGAAGCTGTTCACGTCCCTGGTGGCCGTACAGCAACTGGAGGCCGGAAGGATCCGGCTCGACAGCCCGGTCGCCGAGTACCTGCCCGAGTTCGCGGTGCACGGCAAGGGCGCCATCACCGTCAGGCAGTTGCTCACCCACACCTCCGGCCTCGCACCCGACCCCGAGCCGGCGCTGTGGCAGGGCTACCCCGACATCCCGTCACGGGTGAAGGCCATTCTCGACACCACGCCGGTGAACCCCGCCGGGACCACGTACACCTACTCCGACCTCAACATGCTCACGATGCAGCTGGTGCTGGAGAAGGTGACCGGCCGCAGCCTCGACACCCTCGTCCGCGAGGACATCACGCAGCCCCTGCACATGACCGACACGGGATACAACCCACCGGCCTCGAAGCTGCCGCGGATCGCCGCGACCGAGTACGAGGCCACCCCCGCACGGGGCCTGGTGCACGGTCAGGTGCACGACGAGAACGCCTGGGCCATGGGCGGCGTCGCCGGGCACGCGGGCGTCTTCTCCACCGTCGACGACCTCGCCGTACTGGCCCAGGCCATCCTCAACGGCGGCACCTACCGCGGCCACCGGGTCCTCAGCCGGCACGGTGTCTCGCTGCTGGAGGAGAACTTCAACCAGGCCTTCCCCGGCGACTCCCACGGCCTCGGCTTCGAGCTGGACCAGATCTGGTACATGAGCGGTCTGTCCGGCCCGCGCACGATGGGCCACACCGGCTTCACGGGCACCTCGCTGGTCATCGACCCCGAGTCGCGGTCGTTCGCCATCCTGCTGACCAACCGGGTCCACGCCACACGCACCACCCCCTCCACCAACGCCGCCCGCCGCGGTATCGCCGGGGCCCTCGCCCAGGCGATGCCGGTCAAGGCGCCCGGCGGCGGCCGCTCGTGGTTCTCGGGACAGGGCGGCGGTGCCACCAGCACGCTGACCACCAGTCCGCTGAACGCCTCCGGGACGGTCGACGTCGACTTCAGGTCCTTCGTGAACACCGAATCGACGGATCGCCTCCGTCTCGAGGCCAGCTCCGACGGCGGCGCGACCTGGCGGCCCGTGGCGCTGCGGGTCAGCGGTACCGGTGCTCCCGCCGACGACGTCACCTCGTTGTCCGGGCAGGCCGTACGCGCCTGGTGGCGGGTGCACGCGGAGGTCCCGAACGCGGCGTCCGGTCTGGAACTGCGCTGGCGCTACACCACCGACTCGGTCTACGAGGGGCGTGGTGTGAACCTCAGCGGGCTGCGGGTCACCGACGGGACGCACGTCCTGCTCAACGGCGACAAGCCGGGTGCCCCGCTGACCTCGGCCGGTTGGCGGGAACTCCCGGCGGGCGGCGGGCACTGACGCCCGCGCCGGGGCGCCGGCTCCACGTTGACCTGCGGCAGGGCCCTCAGTAGGTTTCCCGCGTGGTGACCGAGAACACGGCTGACGACCTGCAGGACAGCGCCCTCCTGGTGCGCATCCGCTCGCTCCTGCCCGGCCTCGCCCGGGCGGAGCAGCGGGTCGCCCGGGCGGTGCTGGACAGCCCCGCCAAGACGGCCCGCCGGAGCATCTCCGAGGCGGCCGCCGCGGCGGGCACCAGCGAGACCACGGTGATCCGGTTCTGCAAGTCGGTCGGTCTGGACGGGTATCCCGCACTGCGGATCGCGATGGCCGCCGAGGCCGCCCGGGCCGGGGCGCGCGCCGAGAGCCACCTGGGCGACGACATCACCTCCACCGACGACCTGGCCGGCATCGTCGGCAAGGTCGCCTTCGCCGACGCCCGGGCGGTGGAGGAGACCGGCGCGCAGCTGGACGTGGCGGTGCTCGGCGACGTGGTCGACGCGATGGCGGGCGCGGGACGCGTCGACGTGTACGGAGTGGGGGCGAGCGCCTTCGTGGCCGCCGACTTCCAGCAGAAGCTGCACCGGATCGGAAGGGTCGGCTTCGCCTGGAGCGACACGCAGATCATGCTGACGTCGGCGGCCGTGCTGCGCACCGGGGACGTGGCCTTCGGACTCTCCCACACCGGCGCCACCGCCGACACCGTCGAGGCACTGCGGGTGGCCCGGAGGCACGGAGCCACCACGGTGTCCCTGACCAACTTCCCCCGCTCGCCCATCACCGAGGTCTCCGATCTCGTGCTGACCACCGCGGCGCGCGAGACCACGTTCCGGTCGGGCGCGATGGCCAGCCGCATCGCGCAGCTGACGGTCATCGACTGCCTGTTCATCGGGATCGCCCAGCGGCATCCGGAACAGTCGGGGAGGGCCCTGGCGGCGACGTACGAAGCCGTCAGCGGGCAGCGTCTCGGCCCACGCCCGGCCGGAAGTAGACGGCCGAGGTGAGCCGCGTCGGGGGGGCCTGTACGCCGTCGCGCCGTCAGGTACGCGGTCGAGGATTTCGTGGCAGCCGTCGGCGGAACCGAGCGCGGCGCGGCCCCACTGCTCTACCGGACGTCCGCGCCCTGCCCGGTCGCCCCGCCCGGTGCGGAGTGCGATCGCGCATCGACGCGGACGATCGGCCTCCGACGGCGGGAGGTTTCCGCTAGCTCGACGGATCGTTGACCTTGATCGCTTCGCCCGTGTTGCTGATGAAGACGACCAGCAGTCGCGCGGGCTCCGTACGGCTGGCGTTCTCCGACAGGACATGGTGCGCGCCGGGCGGCTCGATCCAGTAGTCGCCCTGGCGGTAGGTGTGAACAGCCTCGCCGGCGAGCTGGCTGCGCACGGCACCCTTGAGCACGTAGGCGTAGACGAAGGCCTGCCCGTGGTGATGCGGGGGCGTACTCCCGTTGGGCGGATAGTCGACGACGGCCGAGGTGAACGTCTTGCCCTTCACGTTCGGAAGAGCCTGCTCGAACTGGATGGACAGCTTGTCGGGCGGCCTCGTGGACGGCTCCGAGGAGACCGCGGCGGCGGGCGCATCGCCGTCGACGTCCTTTGCCGCGGGAGCGCACGCGGCGACCGCGGCCATGGTGAGACCCACAGCGAGCAGGCCTCGACGGAACGCCATTCGGGTCATGACGGCGATCTCCTGTCCTCTTCACGTTCTCCGACGTACGGTGCGCGATCCGGTCCGGAACGACTCGACGGATTCCGGTCCGCGAATGCGTACCGCGGCGCCCGGAACCCGTCGAGGAGCCTAAAACGGAATCGGCCCGTCCGCTCGGGCTGCGGAGGCCGGCCGGAGGAGCGGATGCGTGCGGAGTGGCAGCCTCCTACCCGTTCCGGGTATGCGCGTCGTCCTCACCCGAGGACCCCGGTGCGGGCTACGCCATGACGGGGGTGCGGTGACGCCGACGTGGCCGGGTACGGCCGAGCCCCCGGGGGCGGGGCCCGGGGGCGTGAGGGCGGTCTGCCCGCCGTCCCGCGTCAGACGGTGCTGACGACCTCGTCATAGGCCAGCCGCGGGTTGCGGGCGAACCACGCGTCCGTTCCCGGGTTGCCGATGTTGACGACGGCGAGGACGGAGCGATCGCCCTCGGGGAAGAACTCCTTGTCGATCGCGGCGGCGTCGAAGCCGGTCATCGGGCCGGCGGCGAGACCTGCGGCGTGGACGCCGATGATGAAATAGCCCACCTGCAGCGCGGCGTTGAGGGCGGCCGAGCGCTCCCGGACCGTGCGCTCGGTGAAGAAGACGTCCTTCGCCTGCGGGAACTGCGGGAAGACGGTGGGCAGCTGCTCGTGGAACTCGTTGTCGGCGGCGAGCAGGGCGACGAGCGGGGCGGATTCGGTCTTCTTCCTGTTGCCCTCGGCCATGTGCCGGACCAGGCGCGCGCGGGCGTCGTCGGAACGGACCAGGACCATCCGCAGCGGCTGCTGGTTCATGGAGGTCGAACCGTACTTGACCAGGTCGTAGATCTCCTGGACCTGCTCGTCGGTGACCGGGGCGTCGGTGAAGGTGTTGGCGGTGCGCGCCTCACGGAAGAGCAGGTCCTGTGCGGCGGGGTCGAGCACGCTCGGGCAGCACCTCCCGCAGCCGGTACACCGCCTGCCGCAGGTAGCTGCGCCCGGCGGCATCGCTCCGGCCGGGGAACAGGGACTCCAGCAGCAGCGCGCGTCGTGCGGTCGCCGCCGGTCTGTTCAGCAGGAACGCCAGCAGTTCCGTGCTCTTGGCCAGGCGTGGACGGACCTCCCGCCCGTCCGCGCACAGCCGGACCACCCCGAACTCCTCGAGGATCAGCCGCGGCGAGGCGGGGGCGCTCAGTGCCACCCGCCCCGAGGACAAGGCCGCCACGAGTTCGTGCCAGGGCGACGAGAGCGAGGGCTCGGCGTCGGCCCTGCGTACGGCGACCGCCGGGACATCGTCCAGCGCCTGCAGCAGCAGATGGCGGCCGCCCCGGGCGGATGCGACACCCAGGGCCAGGTCGGCCGCGGCCTCCGCGTCACCGGCGCGCCACATCGCCTCGCTCAGGTAGACGGCCGCGGTGGGCAGTTCCAGCAGCCGGTTGCCCGTGGTCATGGCGGCGCCCGTGACGGCCAGTCGGTGGGCCGCTTCCCCGTCCCGGCCCGCCAGGAGGAGTTGCAGTCCGTGCCAGGTGCCGGCCAGTTCCCCGGGGAACGCGTACCGGGCACTGCCGTGGCGGGCCGCCTCGGTCAGCGCCCGGGTGGCGCGTGCGACGTCGCCGTCGAGCCGCAGGGCCAGTTTGGCCTCCAGCAGCAGGCTGAGAATCTCGTACACGTGTGAGCCGGTCGCCGCGACGGCCTGGCGTCCGGCTCCCAGCGCGGCCCAGGCCTCCTCATGCCGTCCGAGGTCGGCCATCAGCTCCACGTCGTCGATGGCCGTCAGCCACACCGGACGGGGTCCTTCACCAAGGGACGCGTACATCTCGCCGGCCCGGGAGATGCGTCCCGTCGCGCGGGCGCCCCCACCGTCCAGGGGGCACCGGTCGCCAGGCGCCCGGCGGAGCTGGGTCGCCCTGCAACTCGTCGAGCCTGCCGCCCATGTAGGCGATCCGCATCAGCATGACCTCGACCGGGCCCGCGGCGTCGGCCCGTAGGTCCGGAAGCGGTGTGAGGGGGGTGCCGTCCGCCAGGGACATGAGGGCCGCGGCGATGTCGCGGTGGCGGCGGGGGGCATGACGCGCAGCATCTGCCGGGCCTCGTCGGTCCTGCCCGCGTGCCAGAAGCACCACAGCAACAGCGCCAGGTCCTCGCTGCCGCCGGGCTGTCCGGGCAGCGCGCCCCACCAGAACGGCCCGTGCTCGTCGGCCAGCCGCAGCCCCCGCCAGCCCTGCTCGCGGCCGAACGCGACGCGCAGTGCGGCGGACACGAGCTCCGGGGCCGGGGGGCCGGGCGTGGGCCGCATCCGATCGAGCCAGCTCTCCGCCGTGGCCAGGTCCAGCCGGTCCAGGACACCGGCCAGGACCTGTTCGGCGGCACGCCGTGCCGCCGCCGCTTCTCCGGCCATCAGCAGTTCCGTCACGGCCTCCTCGTGACGGCCTGACGCTTCCAGCAACGTGGCGTGCCGGCGCCTGAGTTCGCGCCGGGCGTTCTCGCCCATGGCGTCGGCGCGCTTGCGCAGGTACCCGCGGAACCGTGGCAGCGGCCGCATGCGCGTGCCGTCGCGGGACCACGCCAGCGGCAGCCGGCGGTGGCGCAGGGCGGCCATGGTGCGGTCCGGGCGGGACAGCCCGAGGGCGTTCAGGCCGGAGGCCGGATCGAGGTGGGTCAGGTGCGCGACCGCAAGCGCAACCCGTCCAGGAGCCGCCGTGGCGGGCCGGCGCGCAGACACGCGCCGACCACGACGCACACGGCGGCCGCACCGTACGCGCACGTCTGAAGTGAGGTACCGGTCAGAAGCCCGCCCCCGAGGTAGAGGACCGTTCCGGCGATGGTGACCGCCAGCCACTCCCAGCGGCCGTCGAGCGCGACGAGGCCGACCACGAGCAGTGAGTACCAGGGGTAGTTGGGCGAGACCAGCAGCAGTGCCGCACCGGTCACCAGCAGGGCTCCGCGCCAGGGGCGGGCCGGGTCGCCTCGCCACCATACGTACAGGGTCAGCAGTGCGAGCAGAGCGACCGCCGCCGCTCCTGCAGCGGTGTCCGGCAGCAGCAGGCGCAGCAGCGCGAAACGGTGCACGTCGCCGGGCTCGTAGCCCTCCTCCTCCAGGTATCCGGGCAGGTAGCCCAGGACGGCGGCGCCCGACGCGGCGACGTACGGCACGTAGGCGAGCGCGACCACGGCGGCCGTCGCCGACACCGTGCGCAGGACGCGGGCCGGGCTGCGCTCCCCGGAGAGCGCGCCGGGCAGGGTCAGAAGGGGCAGCAGCTTCACGGCGACGGCGGCACCGAGCAGCGCTCCGCGCCGGGCGCCGGAGGTGGCGGTCCCGAGGGCGAGCACGGTCAGCAGGACGCCGAGGGTGTCGATGTGGGCGTTGTCGACCGCTTCGAAGGGGACGGCCGGGCACCACGCCCACAACGCGGCACGAGCCGGAGCCCGGCGGGGGTCGCCGCGCCGGCGCAGTACCGCGAGGAGGGCGACGGTCGTTGCGAACGCCAGCAGGGCGCCGCCTGCTTGGAGCGGTTTGTGGCGGCTGCCGGGCGGCGAGAGGGCATGGACGGTGACGAACCAGCCTTCGGCCACCGGCGGATAGATGGTCGGGACGTCGGGGCGGTTGATGCGGGTGCACACGCCGCTGTCCGTTCGGGTCAGTCCCCAGCCCTGGCAGGAGCCCCCGGCGGGGAACAGCCAGGCGTCACGCAGCCCGGCGAGTTCCGGCGCGGCGGGCGGATGGGCGTAGGGCGAGATTCCGGCGGCCTGGACACGGCCGTCCCAGGCGTAGCGGTACATGTCGGTGCTGGTGCGCGGCGGGGCGGCGAGCCCGGCGAGCGCCACGGCGGCGGCGCCGGCCAGGACCAGCGCGGTGGCGGCGCGCGCCGGGACCCCGCGGACGGCCCATGCAGCGGCGGCGAACAGCGTCCAGGCGACGGCGTATCCGGCCAGCAGTCGGCCGGGGTGGCTCTGGCTGTCGCCCGCGCGCAGGGTGCCGATGACGACGGCGGTCAGTGCGGCGAGAAGGACCGCGACGGCGACGGTGCGGAGTCGGGCGGGTGTCCGGTTCGCGGTCGCCGGCCGGCCGGACGGCGGGGACCCGTGCTGTGCGGCGGCTGTGTCACTCATGGCCGTCCGGGCCCTTCGGCGGCCGTGAGGCAGGCGTCGCGGTGCCCGGAACGCGGGCGGTGCAGTTCGACGAACGGGCGTCCTTCGGCGGTCCACCGGGATGCCGGTGTCCACCCCGCCGCCTCGGCGGTGCGCAGCAGGACGGCGGTGCCGACGCGGGCCCAGGGAAAAGGGCGGCCGTGCCGGCCCCGGCTGTCCTCGACTCGGACGGTCAGACGCTCCTCCTCCACACGCGGCGCGGCCTCCGCCAGGAGGCGTCCGCCGGGCGCGACCAGGGCGCGCAGGCGGGCCAGGAGGGCGAACGGGTCCCCGCCGATGCCGATGTTGCCGTCCAGCAGCAGGACGCTGCCCCAGCGGCCCTCCCCCGGAAGGCGGTCGAACACGGATCGGCGCACGGCGGAGCCCCCATGCCGCCGGGTCCGGGCCACCGCGGCGGGGCTCACGTCCACGCCGAGTGCCCGCACGCCCCGGGCGGCGAGTGCGCAGACCAGGCGTCCCGGTCCGCAGCCCACGTCCAGAACGGGGCCGGAGCAGCGGTTCAGGACGACGGTGTCGGCGGCGTCGGGCACGGCGCACCAGCGCTCCACGTCCAGCGGCAGCAGCTGATCCGCTTCCTCCGCGGTGCCGTACGGCCGCGGCGGCGGCGACAGGCGGCGCAGGAAGAGCGGGCCCCGACCGGTCCGCAGGGCGTGCGCGTAGGGGTCGTCGGACCATGGCTCGCCCGGCGGCGCGGGGATGCCGGGCGGCAGGCCCGTCGTCCGGGTCCTCCGCGGGGCCCCGTTCGGCTGCGTCCGTTCCGCGAGGACGGGATCCGGACCGCCCGCCGTGCCGCTCACCGACCCGCCCTCGCGAGCGAGTCGAGCACGGTGGCGAAGCGCGAGCCCGGCGGGCAGCACGCGGCCACCTCCGCGGCGTCGGCGGCGGTGTCCACATCACGCAGCACCGGCAGGTCGCCGACGTCGAGCCCCGCTTCGACGAGCCGGCGCCGCTGTGCCGCGCCGGTGTGGGCGGTGGACATCGGCACGCCGCGCACGAGGGCCGCGGCGCAGCCCGGATCGGCGAAGCCCAGCGCCCAGAATCCGCCGTCCTCGGCCGGACCGAACCATGCGTCGTGGCCGTCGTGTCCGGCCTCCGCGAGGAGGTCCGCGGTGAGTTGCGGGGTGTCCATGCCGAGCAGGAGGGCCGGTTCGCGGTCGCAGCAGGCGAAGGCGGCCGCGATCCGTTCGTCCAGGCCGCCGCTTTCCTGGCGTACGACCTCGAAGCCGGGCGGCAGCCATGGACCGGGAGCACCGTCGAGGACGAGGACGCGGCGCCGGGCGGGGGCCCTAAGCACCGTGTGCAGTGTGTCGGTGAGGGCGGCCTGCGCGAGTGCGGCGGCTTCCCGGGGTGTGTAGGGAGGGGTGAGCCGTGTCTTGACCCGCCCCGGGACGGGTTCCTTCGCGATGACCAGCAGTGTGAGGGCTCCCGAGGCCGGACCGCGGGCGCTCATCGTTCCGTTCCCCGTCCGGTCGCCGCGGCGGCCACCGAGTCGGCGGCCGGCGGCTCGGCGAGGACGGAACGCATGTCCCGTACCGCCTGCCACGTACCGCGCCAGGTGCCGGTGACCTTGGAGCGGCCTGTGCGCGGCCGGTAGGGGACGTCCGTCTCCGCCACCCGCCAGCCCGCGTCGGCGGCGCGGACCACCATCTGCAGGGGGTAGCCGGAGCGACGGTCCGTCAGGGCCAGGGCGAGCAGGGGCTCACGGCGCGCGGCGCGCATCGGTCCCAGGTCGTGGAGGCGCAGACCGGTGCGCCGCCGGACCATCCGGGCCAACTCCAGGTTGGCCAGCCGGGCGTGCAGGGGCCAGGCGCCGCGCGTCAGGGGCCTGCGGCGCCCCAGGACGAGGTCGGCGGTGCCGGCGAGGACGGCTCCGGCGACGGCGGGCAGCAGCGCGGGGTCGAGCGAGGCGTCGCAGTCGCAAAAGCAGACGACGTCCGCTGTCGCGGCGGTGAGGCCCGCGTGGCAGGCGGCCCCGAAACCGCGCCGCGGCTCATGGACCACGTGCGCCCCGAGGCTGCGGGCGATGTCCGCCGAACCGTCGGTGGACCCGTTGTCGACGACGATCGCGCGCCAGCCCGAGGGGATGCGTTCCAGCACCCAGGGCAGGGCCCCGGCCTCGTCGAGGCAGGGAAGTACCACGTCCACGGCGGCGGGAGGAGAAGGGGGAGTCTCGATCACCCCACTCACCCTACGAGTACAAAAGCCTCAAAAGGGATCCGCGCGTCTTACGGATCCCTGACGTCCGCCACCGTTCCCGCCGTCGGCCGAAGGCCGGGTGCGAGACTCGACGACGTGAAACACGTACTCGTCGTCGACGACGACGCCACCGTGTCCGAGGTCGTCGTCGGTTACCTGAACCGGGCGGGCTTCGGCGCCGAGGTGGCCTTCGACGGACCCTCCGCCGTGGCCCTGGCCGCCGTCCGGGCGCCGGACCTCGTGGTCCTGGACCTGATGCTTCCCGGCATGGACGGCCTCGAGGTCTGCCGCCGCATCCGCGACAACGGCCCGATCCCCGTGATCATGCTGACGGCGCGGGGCGACGAGGAGGACCGCGTCCTCGGGCTGGAGGTCGGGGCCGACGACTACGTCACCAAGCCCTTCAGCCCCCGCGAACTGGTGCTCAGGGTGGCGTCGGTGCTGCGCCGCACAGGAGACCGCGCCGGGCGGGGTGCCCCGGACGGATCCGGGCTGCGTGCCGGCACCCTCGCCCTGGATCCCGGCGCCCGCCGTGTCACCCGCCACGGAGCCGAACTCGCCCTGACGATCCGCGAGTTCGATCTGCTGGAGTTCTTCCTCCGCAATCCCGGACGGGCCACGAGCCGGGAGGAGCTCATGCGCCGGGTGTGGGGCTGGGAGTTCGGCGACCTGTCGACGGTCACCGTCCACGTCCGACGGCTGCGGGAGAAGATCGAGGTGGACCCCGCGCGCCCCCGCCTGATCAGCACCGTGTGGGGCGTGGGCTACCGGTTCGACCCCCCGGCCGCGGACGAGGGAGCCCTCGATGGTGCATGACACCCTCCTCATCGTGGTCTACGCGGCCATCGGCGCCGCCGCCGCCGGGTTGCTCGGCACCGGCGTTCTGCGGCTGCTGCGCAGCCGCTCGGTGGCGCTTTCCCTGGCGGTGGTCGCGGTCGTCACGGTCGCGGCCATGCTCGCCGGAACCATGCTGGTGTCCTGGGCCATGTTCCTGTCCGACCACGACCTGTGGGTCGTGACCATGGTCTGCTCCATCGCGGCGGTCGTCTCACTCGCGGTGGCCCTCGCGCTCGGCCGCGGGGTCGTCCGCGGCAGCCGGGCTCTGGCCGAGGCCACCCGCGCCCTCGGCGACGGCGGCGGTTTCACACCGCCCGCCGCCGCACCGACAGCCGAACTGGCCGAACTGGGTCGTGAACTGGCCGCCACGAGCGCGAAGCTCTCGGCGTCCAGGGAGCGGGAGAGGGCCTTGGAGGAATCCCGCCGCGAACTGGTCGCCTGGATCTCCCACGACCTGCGCACCCCCCTCGCCGGACTGCAGGCCATGACCGAGGCCCTGGAGGACGGCATCATGGACGATCCGGGCGTCTACCACTCCCGCATCCGCGCGGAGGTCGAACGCATGAGCGGCATGGTCGGCGACCTCTTCGAGCTCTCCCGTATCCAGGCCGGCGTCCTCGCCCTCAACACCACGCGCATGTCGGTCTACGACCTCGTGGGCGACGCGCTCGCGGGTGCCGCCACCCTCGCCAGGGAGCACGGCGTGCGCATCGTCGGGGACGGGGTCGAGCCGGTCCCGGTCGAGGTCGACGGCCGCGAGATGTCCCGCGTACTGGCCAACCTGCTCGTCAACGCGATCCACCGGACTCCCGCGGACGGCACGATCGCGGTCTCCGCACGCCGGGAGGCGAACAGCGTCGTGGTGTCGGTCACGGACGGCTGCGGCGGGATTCCCGCGGAGGACCTGCCGCGTGTCTTCGACACCGGCTGGCGCGGTACCGACGCGCGGACCCCGCCCGCCGGCGCGGGTCTGGGCCTGGCGATCGTGCGGGGGATCGTGGAGGCGCACAAGGGCCGGGCGGCGGTGTGCAACGTCCCCGGCGGTTGCCGGTTCGAGGTGCGGCTGCCCGCCGCCGCCTGAGACCCCTGTCGGCCGGGCGGACGGGCACGCCACCCCGTCAGCGGTCTTGCATCCCGGCCGACCAGCAGGGGCACGGTCCGACCTCGGAACTCGAAGGCTCCGGCGTCGAACGTGCTCACCAGCCGGCGGCTACGGAACCGAGCAGCCCCGGTTCCGTAGCTCCCATCAGGCGTCGCGCAGCGGAGCGGTCGCGAACTCCGCCATCCCCTCGGCGAACGCCACCCTCGGCCGCCAGCCCAGTTCCTCGCGCAGCCTGCGCGAGGTGGCCGTGACGTGGCGGACGTCGCCGAGCCGGTACTCGCCCGTCACCACCGGTGTCCGCGTGCCGTGCGCTTCGGCCAGGGCGGCGGCCATGTCCAGCACGGTGTGCGGCTCACCGCTGCCGACGTTGTACGCCCGCGCGGTCCCCTCCGGCAGACCGGGCAGACCGTCCAGGGCCGCGAGGTTGGCGCCGGCCACATCCCGTACATGGACGAAGTCGCGCCGCTGGCCTCCGTCCTCGAACACCCTTGGCGCCTCACCCCGCTCCAGCGCAGAGCGGAACAGCGAGGCGACGCCGGCGTACGGGGTGTCGCGCGGCATCCCCGGGCCGTACACGTTGTGGTAGCGCAACGCGATCACCCGTCCGCCCACCACGCGCGCCCACGCGGAGGCGAGGTGCTCCTGCGTCAGCTTGGTGGCGGCGTACACGTTGCGCGGATCGAGCGGGGCGTCCTCGGCCACCAGCCCGGACGCCAGCGGTTCGCCGCACCGCGGACAGGGCGGCTCGAAGCGCCCCGCCCGCAGGTCGGCCACCGTGCGCGGTCCCGGGCTCACGGCACCGTGCGACGGGCACTCGTAGCGTCCCTCGCCGTAGACCACCATCGAACTCGCCAGCAGCAGCGATCCGACTCCGGCCTCGGCCATGCCTGACAGCAGCACCGCCGTGCCCAGGTCGTTGCAGCCGACATAGGCGGGCGCGTCGCCGAAGTCCTTGCCGAGGCCGACCATCGCCGCCTGATGGCAGACCGCGTCCACGCCCCGCAGCGCCCGGGACACCGCGGCGGCGTCCCGGACGTCCGCCTGCCGCCAGTCCACCCCCGCGGGGACGGGCGGGGGAGTGCGGTGCGCGGCGGGCAGCAGCGCGTCGAGGACGCGCACCTCGTGCCCGGCGCCGGTGAGTGCGTCGGCGATGTGCGAGCCGATGAAGCCCGCGCCTCCGGTGACCAGGATCAACATGCCTCGACCGTACGGCCGCCCGCCCGCCCGGCGACCGTACTGCGCCGACACGTCAGCGGTTCGTAAGCCTTCCCGCCGCACGCGACCGCCGGCGGCTGCGAAGAGCACTCCGCAAGACCGGTACGAGGGCCGCGACCACCGCCACCGCAAGCAGCGTGACCAGCCAGTTGCGCGGATAGTCCAGGGGCAGGACCGAAGGGTTGGCCGGCTTCCCGGGGCGCAGCAGCACCGGCAGGGCGACCGCCGTCAAGGCGCCGCCGACCAGCAACGCCCCGCGGACAGCGCCACGGACGCCCCCGCGAACCAGTGCCGACCCGATGAGCAGAACCAAAGGCGCGATCAACACGTCGTGCAGCAGCACCGCCCCGCCGAGCCAGATCAGCACACCCGTCACATCTCGCACCTCCACCAGGAGGCAGCCGCCCACGCCCGCGAGCACCAGACCGACCGCGCCCGTGAGGCGTCGCGTCACGCTCACCCTCACACCGTCACCTCCAGCCTGCCGACCCACTTGGTCTGCAGCACACCCGGCCGGTTCGGCGCGATCAGACGCACCGGGTAGCCGTGGTCCGGCGTGAGTTCCTCACCGTTCAGGCGCAGGGCGAGCAGGGTGAGCGGGTCGCGCGCGTACTCCCGCCCCATCTCGGAGACCCGGTAGCCGCCGTGCGTCTCCAGGGAGACCGCCCGTACCCCGGCGTGCGGCGGGGCCCCCACGAGGTCCAGGAGGTCCGCCACCCGTACACCCGCCCAGCGCGCCGACTTGCTCCAGCCCTCCACGCAGGCGATCGGCAGCCGCGCCTCGTACTGGGGGAGGTTCCTCAGCTCGTCGAGTGTCAGCGTGCGGGGCCGCGGTCCGGTGACCGTCAGGCGGAAGCGGTCGGCCGTGATCAGCCCGACGCCGGCCGCGGCGGCGGTGCGGTTGACGGGCAGGCCGCTCGGGCCGTGGTCCGGATGGCGGGGCGCCAGCAGGGTGAAGCCCTTCAGCGGGGTGAGGGACTGGCCCACGGTGGTCACCGTGACCGCACCGGCCGCCGCCGCCACCGCGGCCAGCAGCGAGCGCCGGTCGGGCCCGTCCTCCTCGGGCAGCGCCAGGGTTCCCGGCGACCGCCGGCCCCAGTGCGCGCGGATCTCCGGGGCCTTGACCGCGAGGTGCAGCAGGACCGATCCGGCCGCCAGCCAGGCCACGGCATAGTGCACCGGTGCGAAGGAGAACGGCCACGGGTACCACTGCGCGGTGTTCAGCAGACCGGTGGCCACCTCGAAGACCGCCGCCGCCACGAGCACGGCCACCGACGACCGCTCCAGGGCGTGCCGTACTGATCGGACCGCGGGCCAGGAGAACAGCCGCGGGTACACCGTCCACAACTTCGCCAGCAGCAGCGGGACCGCCGCGACACCCGATGCGACGTGCAGGCCCTGCGTCAGCCGGTAACCCCACACCGGACGGCTCGGCAGATCAGGGGACAGCCATGCCGGCGGATGCTGCAGCACATGGCTGATCAGACCGGTGGCGAAACACACCATGAAGGCGATCCCGAGCCATCGCCCGATCGACGTCGCCGTTCGGGCGTCGTGCAGCCTGCCGTTGAACCGCGGGGGGAGCAAACGTGATCTCATGCGTCCATCCCAGCCGCCGCCACGCCGCCGCGGAACACCCGAGCCCCTTACGGAACAGGGACGTCCCAGCCTTCACCAGGCCGCCGCCGAGGCGCCGTGGCGTCACACGGTCGCCAGGGCCACGGGCGGGCAGCCACATGGGCTGCCGGTCGTCGAGGGAATCGGGGAAGCGCGGCCGTGGAGCGATCGAATCGGCAACGGCTCCAGCACCGCCCCCGGCCGCCACCTCGCTCAGCCGGGCCCAGGTTGGACGTCGCGCCTCACCCTGCCCGGACCTCGTCATCAGGGCGAGCCCCCGGGATCCGCAGGCGGGCACCAGTCGGTCGGCGACCGGATCGACGACGTCCTGCGTGCCGGTCGCCTGCGTCAGAGTCGCCGCCAGGTGCATCAGCCGGTACCGCTCGGCTGCCGCGGCGCCCTCGGAGGCTGTGCCTCGTCGCCTGGCGCCTGCCGGTGGATCCGGCCCAGCTTGAGGGCGAAGAGCAAGGCGGACACGCCGAACAGGATGGCGGTGACGGCGAGCCACCGGCCGATGTAGATGGCGTCGGTGAGCCCGGTGGCGCCTCGGTAGGGGCCGGGAAGCCGGAAGATCAGGGGGAACCAGACCAGGAGCAGCACTCCGGACAGGAAGGAAGGCACCCGCAGGTAGTTGATCCACGCCGGTGTCGGCATGTGCCGGGCCCGGTGCCGGAGCACCGAGCGGGCCGAGAGGTCGGCGAGCGAGTAGAGCGGCAGCAGGATGAGGTCGTGCAGGACCGCCGCCCCCACCAGCCAGATCGCCACTTCGACGGGCCGCTGTGCGAACAGCCGGACGCAGGCGTAGCCGGTGACGGCAAGTGAGCAGATCAGGACGAGCAGGTGGAGGGGGTTGGCGCCGTACCAGCGCGGGAAACGGGACATGATCACGTCCGGAAGGTGAGTCGGTGCACCCACTTGGTGTTGTTGACCCCGGGGTTGGCCGGCACGATGACACGCGCCGGGAAGCCGTGGTCCATGGACAGGTCCACTCCGTTGACCCGCAGGGCGAGCAGGGCCCGCGGGTCGTGGATCTGGTTTCCGCGAAGCATCACGGAGCTGTAGGGGCCGGGCGGCTGGACGGACTCGACCAGCACGCTCGCGGCGGTGCGCACTCCGCTCAGGGCCGCGAGATCGGCGAGCCGGAGGCCCTCCCAGTGCTGATCCGTGGTCGACCAGCCCTCCACGCACGCGATCGGCAGCGCCGCGGCGTACCGCGGCATGGCGAGCAACTGCTCGCGGGTGAAGGCCAGGGGCCGTCCGCTGCCGTGCAGCTCGAGCCGCCAGGCCGGGCCGACGAGTTCGGGGGTGACGCCGACGGACGCGGCGGTCTTGTTGATCTGGAAGCCGTTCGGACCGCTGCCCGGATCACGGTTGTGCGGCGCGAGCAGGGCGGTGTCCCGCAGTCGGCCACCGATGCTCTGCCCCGCGGTGACCACCAGCAGCAGGAGTGATCCGGCGCCGACCATCCCCACGGCGCCGCGACGACTCATGGTGGGAGCGGAGGGCGCGACCGGCACCAGGCCGTCCGGGTCGGGGGGCTCCGGCCGGGTTCCGGAGACCCCGGTGCGCAGTTCCCGGAACGGATCGCGACTGAGCAGCGCGCGCGTCATCCGGGGCAGTTTGAGGCTCACGTGGACGACGAACGCGGCGATGAACACCCAGGCGCCGTAGAAGTGCAGGGTGTAGAAGGAGCCGGGGAAGACGTAGAAGAGCTGCACATTGAAGATGCCGGTCACGAACTCGAAGATCACCCCGCCCACCAGCAGGAGCAGCGACAGGCGCTCGAGGGCGTGGGCGACCGACCGCAGCGGCGGCCACGTGAACAGTTTCGGGATGACCGACCACAGTTTGGCCAGCACCACCGGCACGAGGACGACGCCCAGCGTCACATGGACGCCCTGGGTCAGCCGGTACAGCCACTGAGGACGGGTCGGCCAGTCGAAGAGGTAGAACCCCAGCAGGCCCTTGTCGGGAGTCTGGTCGTTGATCGGCCCCAGGTCCGGGTTGTACGCGGCGTAGGAGAGCACGCCGGTCACGAACATCACCGGGATGCCGAACAGCAGTACGAGACCGAAGACCGAGGTCAGCCACGGCCCCCGGATGGGACTGCGCCAGAAATCGGGCCGTACAGGACCGGGAGGCGCAAGCGCCGAACGGATCCGCCGCCCGACCGCGCCCGCGCGGACGGACAGGGCCGGAACGATCCTCCTGCGGTGGCGCCGGGGGGCAGCCCGGGACTCCTCCGGACCTTCCGCGCGTCCGGCCGACGATGGCTGTCCGCGTCCGCTCATGAACCGACCCTCCGCAGCCAGGGCGCGCGCCGAGCAGGGCAGCGGCCGTGATCCAGCCACCCACACATATCCCGAGCTCGGCCGCAGATCGTCCCGCCGCCACCAAGGACCGGCAATCACCGACCGAAAGGACCTGTGATCGGGGCAGGCGAGTGACCTCTGCACACCCGACGGCGGCCGCGGAACACGGCTCCCGGCGACCCGGCCAGGAGCACTTGGGGGCAGTGACGATCGGTCGCTAGGGTGTCAGTAAGGCGTCAAGAAAAGGCGCCCGGTGTGCCGGGAAGTCTGGTCGGCGTTGTGGAGCCGTGTGCGCTCCGTCGTCGACACCCCGGAGGTTCGCCCCCTGTGGCCCCTACCCCCCCTTCCCGCCCTCCTCTGTTCCTCGGTGTGCTCCCGTGGCCGGAGCGGCGGGTGGTTGCCCGGGCCCTGCGGACGGAAACGGTCGGTGGGCTGGTCCTGCTGGCTGCCGCGGTGGTGGCGCTCGTGTGGGCGAACAGCCCGTGGAGCGGAGCGTACGAGGCGGTACGCGACTTTCACTTCGGCGTTCCCGCCCTCGGGCTGGACCTGTCGGTCGGGCACTGGGCCTCGGACGGGCTGCTGACGGTCTTCTTCCTGGTCGCCGGGATCGAGCTGAAGCGTGAACTCGTCGTCGGGGAACTCCGCACTCCGGCGACCGCCGCGCTGCCGGTCGTCGCGGCCGTGTCCGGGATGATCGTGCCCGCCGGGCTGTATGTGACGGTCGCCGCGCTTGGCGGCGGGAGCCTGCAGGGCTGGGCCGTGCCGATGGCCACCGACATCGCCTTCGCACTCGCCGTGCTGGCAGTCATTTCCACCCACCTGCCCGCGGCCCTGCGGGCCTTTCTCCTGACCCTCGCGGTGGTGGACGACCTGGGCGCGATCCTGGTGATCGCGGTCTTCTTCACCTCCGACCTGAACCTGTGGGCTCTGCTGGGGGCGGTGGCCGCGCTGGTGGTCTTCTACGGGCTCCAGCGGCTGCGGGTCACCGGCTGGTGGTGGTACGTGCCGCTGGGGCTGATGATCTGGGCGCTGATGTACAACGGCGGCGTGCACGCCACCGTCGCGGGCGTCGCCATGGGCTTGATCCTGCGCACCACACGGGACGACGACGAGATCGCCTCGCCTGCCGAGCGCACCGGGTTCCTGCTGCACCCGCTGTCCGCGGGGATCGCGGTCCCGCTGTTCGCGCTGTTCGCCGCGGGCGTCGCGGTCTCCGCAGGCGCACTGGGCGAGGTGTTCACCCGCCCGGAGCCGCTGGGTGTGGTCGTGGCCCTGTTCTGCGGCAAGATCATCGGCATCTTCGCGGGTACCTACCTCGCGGCCCGCTTCACCCGTGCCCGCCTCAACCCGGACCTGGCCTGGGCCGATGTGTTCAGCCTCGCCACCCTGGGCGGAATCGGCTTCACCGTCGCCCTGCTGATCGGCGAACTCGCCTTCCCCCCGGCCCAAGGGGAACATGTCAAAGCAGCCGTCCTCGTCGCCTCCCTGGCATCGGCCTGCGTCGCCTCGCTGCTCCTGCACCGGCGGAACCGGCTGTACCGGCGGCTGTGCGCGGAAGAGGACGTCGACGCGGACGGGGATGGCATTCCCGACATCTACCAGCGCGGCGACACGAGCCCCACAACAGCCCAACAGGCGGACTGAAAGCCGGGCGGCGGGCCCGCGCCGCAGCCGTGTGCAAGCGGCCGTCGTGCGCCGGGCGAGCGTGCGGAGCCTGTGGGGCTGCCCTGGGTGGCCTGCTCGCGGGGAGGAACAGAGGGACCGGGCCGCCACCGACCGTACCCGCCACGTGGTCCGCCCGGTCCGGGGTGTGCGCGCCCGATTTGAGGAAGCGGCCGGTGCCGGTGCGGGCCGTTCCGCCCAGGTCGCTCGTGTCCACGGGGGCGCCCTCCCCACGGCGAGAACCCCGCGGTCACGCTCGCGAGGCCGATCAGTCGATCGCGATCCAGGCGGCCGTCTGAGTGACGTCGCGGCGCGAGGGTGCCCCCGGAGCGCAGGGGGCACGCCGCCGTTCGGCACCGCTGATACCCCGAGGGCGCGGTGCGGGGCGGCGGGTCGCTGCCCGCCGCCCCGCCAAGGCCGGTCTGCTCGGTCAGGCGTCGGCGATGGGGGAGGTGCCCAGACGGACGTTGTCGATCGCCCAGAACCAGTTGTTGCCCGCGTTGAAGATCCGGAAGCCGACCTTCGCCGAGGTCGCCTCCTCGGGGACCGGGCAGGAGAGCCGGACGAGCCGGTTCTGCTGGTCCTCGCCCAGGTTGGTGTTCCCGGACGTCGCGCTGCTGTAGTGGAGCAGCCGGACCGGGGCGCCGGTGTCGAAGGTGACGGTGACCTCGGCCTCCTGCGGGCTCTCCTGCCGGTAGTGGGAGTCGAAGCCCAGGTGGAGGGTGGACGTGCCCGAGGGGATGGCCACCGCCGGGGTGCTGAGGGTCGAGTCGAAGCGGCCCCGGCCGGAGGGGCTGCCGGTGTCGTCCCAGTCGTCGGGGTCGGCCACGGCCACCACGCCGAGGGCCCGGCCGAAGGCGGGGCGGTCCTGCCCGGCGGGGAACCAGAACTGCTTGGACAGGAAGCTCCAGCCCTGCAGTTCCCGCGTACCCTGCGGCATGGCCGGGGCGTTGCTGACCGTCCAGCCCTCGGGGGCGGTCCGGGTCCAGCCCAGCAGTCCGGGCCGGCTCAGATCGGCCGCCGGGGCGAGCGCGGGGGCGAGGGACTCGAAGTCCTCCGCGAGCAGATGGCCGGTCATGACGGGACCGGTCCTGGCGGAAAGGGACGCCGACGCCTGCGTGGAGGCGCCGTTCAGCTGTGCGGCGACGGTCGCCCTGAGAGTGCCGGAGGTGCGGGCCGCGGCGGCGGGCGCGACGACGTCCCAGGCCAGCGAGGCCGACGAGCGGGCGGGCACCGATGTGGGCGTGCTGCCCTTCGCGGTCGAGGTCCAGCCCTCGGGGAGCGCCAGCGTGGCCGCGACACCGGTGAGGGGCGTGCCGCCGGCGTTGGTGACGGTGGCCGTCACGGTGAGGGGCCTGCCCGGCGAGAGCACCGTGCCGTCCGTTCCGGGGGAGCTCGCCGGACCGGTGAGCGCGAGGCTCATGGCCGGGGCGACCCCGGTCCTGACGCGGGCGTCGGCGATCCGGAGCAGCCCGTCGCCGTCGGCGTGCGCGGCGACGTCCAGCCGGCCGGTGGTGGCGTTCCCGGCGGGCGTGACCGTGAAGCGCACGTCGGCCGAGTCACCGGCCCGGAGCGCGGTCGGTGCCCCGCCGCCCCGCCGGACCGTCCAGCCGGACGGGGCGAGAAGGGCGACGGACAGGTCGTCGAGCCGGTGCCGGCCCTGATTCCGCACGGTGACCACGACATCGGTCGGGTTGCCCTGGGCGAACGGCGTGTCCAGGTTCGGCGGCGGCGCCGGAAGGCCGATGGCCGCGGCGAGGGCGGGGGCCGTGCCGGTCTCCGGATCGGTGACGCCGGGCCTGCCGTCGGCCAGACGGCCCGTCATACGCCGCAGGAAGGACGGGTCGTCCCGGTCGACGACGACCACGTCGTACCAGCCGTGGTCCGGGAGGCGCAGACGCACCGTGTGGGACCTGCCGGGCCCCAGGGTGACGGTCTCCACACGGTCGCCGTGGCCCCCGGAGTGGGCCGACTCGCCGACCAGGAACGTACGGGTGGTGGGGGAGGGGTTGGAGCACACCACCGTCACCTGGCCGGGCGCGGGGTGCTCGACGAGGTACGCCTCGCCGCCCACACCGGCGCCGCGCAGCTCCCACACCGACCAACCGGGGCCGTGGACCTGCAGGTCGTAGCCGTCGGCGCCGTACTCCACCGTCTCGTCGGCGCTCCTGCCCGCGGACACGGTCCAGGCCCGCGGGGCGGAGCCGTCGCCGGGGTAGGCGGTGAACGCCGCGCCGGTGCCGCCCTCGTTGCCGAGCCGCAGCTCCACCGCGGAGCGGGTGACCTGCGCACGCAGGGACAGCCGGTACGGGGAGCGGCGGGTGCGTCGGGTGCCGGACTCCTGCTCCGGGAGCGACTGGTCCTTCGGGGGTACGGGGTTCCACCGGCCTATCGGTGCCGGAACCGCGGCGGGCTGCTCGACCTCGGGCTGCCGCTGCGCGCGGTCGAAGTCGAAGGCGGAGGTCAGGTCACCGAAGACGCTGCGACGCCAGGGGCTGATGTTGGGCTCGTGGACGCCCGTCCACTTCTCCAGGAACCGGATGACCGAGGTGTGGTCGAAGGCCTCCGAGCTGACGAAACCGCCCACCGTCCAGGGCGACACGACCGTCATGGGCACGCGCGGGCCGGGACCGACGGGGCTGCCCTTGAACCAGTCGTCGCCGTTGCCCGAGGCCGGCTTCGGCGCGACCGGCGCGGGCACGTGGTCGAAGTAGCCGTCGTTCTCGTCGAAGTTGATGAACAGCGCCGTCCTGGACCAGGTCTTGGGGTCGCGGGCGATCGCGTCGAGGAGGTCGTAGACGAGGTTGGCGCTGCCGACCGGGGTGGAGCTGCCGGGGTGCTCGGACAGGGCCGCCGTCGGAACGATCCAGCTGACCTGCGGCAGCGTGCCCTTTGCGATGTCCGAGGCGAGCCGCCCGACGAGGGTGTCCGGCTCGGAGCGGTACGCGCCGCGCATGAACAGCCGCCGCTCGGCCTCGGTCAGCGCGTCGACGCCCCGCTGGAACTCCGCCAGCGCGGCCTTGCGCTGATCCGCGGTCCTGTCCCACAGGCTGTCGTAGAACTGCTCGGTGGTGGCGTACCCGCCGCCGACCCTGGCGAGGATCTTCCGCCCGATCTCCTTCCAGGGCCGGAAGTACTCCACCGCGTTGTCGGTGAAGTTGTCCCACTCCTGGTAGATCTGCCAGGAGACGCCGGCGGCCTCCAGGCGCTCGGGGTACGTCGTCCAGTCGTAGCCGGCGTGGCCGTAGTCGTACGCGGCGTTGGTGACGGCCCGGTTGACGCCGTCGGGCTCGTAACCGGTCGTGCCGGTCCACAGGTAGTTCCGGTTGGGGTTGGTCGAGCCGTAGACGGAGCAGAAGTAGGAGTCGCAGATGGTGAAGCGGTCGGCCAGTTCGTACTGCAGCGGGATGTCGTGCCGGTCGTAGTAGGCCATGGTGCTCTGGCTCTTGGCGGCGACCCAGTCGTTCCACCAGCCGTCGCCCCGAGCCTGGTTGGCGTCGGAGAACCCGTGCGCGAGCGATCCGAGGTACTGGATGTCGCTCTCGGGGCGGCCCGCGTCGAGCGCCGCCCGCCGGGCCGAGAAGGGCAGGACCTCGCCGCCGCCGGGCCGGGGCTGCTCGAAGACGGTTCCTCCGGTGGGCAGCCGCAGCGGAGTGCGGTCGCCGAATCCGCGCACGCCCTTGAGCGTTCCGAAGTAGTTGTCGAAGGAACGGTTCTCCTGCATCAGGATGATCACGTGCTCGATGGCCCGCATGCCGCCGCGCGGCATGGGCGCGGCCATCGCCTGGTGCAGCGAGGGGGGCAGCAAGGAAAGCGCGGTTCCACCGGCGAGGGCGCCGAGGACCTTACGGCGGGAAACGTCAGACATGCCCGGAGGCTAGGTCGCCTCCACCGCGTGACATAACCCTGGGTCACCGATCTTCGTCGACCGTTCACCGGGCGGCACCGGACGTTCCCCTGCCGGTCGGCGTGTCCACGCGCATTCGGCACGCGCGCCGCCGGGTGACGACGGACGGGTGATGACGGACGGGTGATGACGGACGGGTGATGACGGAGCGGGTGCCGGGGGCCGAGCCCCCGGCACCCGCTCCGCCGGTCGGACGGGTGTGCCTACGCGCCGAACCGGTAGGCGCGTTCCACGGTCTGCCGGACCGAGTTGCCTGCCTTGTCGACGGCGGTGACGCGCAGGGTCACGTATCCGCCGTCCCGCCGGTCGCCCGGCCGTTCGATGGTGGCGGTGAACCGGTCGCGGCCGCGGTCCTTGACGCGGACCTGGCCCTTCCAGGTTTTGCCGTCGTCGAAGGATGCCTCGACCTTGAGCCTGACCCCGGCGGGGGCGGCGAGGCCGTCCTGGTTCCGGACCGTCAGGTCGATGTCGTGCCGCTTGCCGCCACCGACGGTGTTCCCCAGGTCGGCGGGCACGCCGTAGTCGACCTGGAGGAGCGGAAGCAGCGTCTTCTTCGCCGCGGTGCCGGAGCGGAAGGTCCAGGACGTGGAGGTCCTCGTGCCGGTCTGCCAGAACTCGGTGTCGCGTTCGGTCGTCAGGTCCAGACGGTACTCGGCCGCTCCGGCGGGGACGGAGAACTCCCGCCAGGCGTCCGCGGCCTCGGTCACCTTCCTGCCGTCGCGGTAGAGGACCGCCGCCACGGTGTCGCCCTTGAGGTAGGACGGATCGTCCATCGTCCCGGGCGTCCCCGCCCTTCCGCCGATACCTCCACCGAAGGCGGGAACCTGCCTGCGGCCCCAGTGGCCGGCGACCGTGTCGGTGTACTCCGGGATCGCCAGGCTGAGGACGTCACCCTCGCGGACGGCGGGCCGGTCCCAGCCGCGCGGGATGGACGGCCGCACCACGGCCCTGTACCACTCCTCGGTGGCCTTCTCGCCCGCCTTGAAGGTGCGCGGGGTGTCGCGCAGACCCGACTGCAGCGCCCCGGCGTAGAACTGCTCGGGACCGGTCATGAAGTCGACGTCGTGCATCCACTGCGTGTCGCCGGAGGTGACGTACTCGGTACGGGGCGTTCCCGTCGGCACCCAGCGCGAGGTCTCCCACGCGACGTCGGTGTAGGGGCGCCAGCTGAAGCGCTGCTCGCTGGTCCAGTGCAGGTCGCCGTTGTTCGCGTAGGACGCCTTCACCTGCGCGGTGTTGCGGTCCGAGACGGTGTACGTGACGTCCTGCGGGATCTGCCGCCACTGCGTCGCGACGTCGTACAGGTACGGGCTCGCGACCGTACCGGAGATGTCGACGACGGTCTTGCGCTTCTTCATGTACTGCAGCAGCCTGGCGCCGTCGTCCGCGGTCATCCGGACGACGGGCAGCGCCGAGCGGGTGTCCATCGGCTTCCAGCGGGTCCAGGCGATGAGGCCCTCGGGCAGGACGATCACGACGCCCTTGGCGCCGGCCTTGGCGGCCGTCTCCGCCAGGTCGTACCCGTCCATCGCGTACTCGTCGCGGATCACGGCGAGCTTGCCGCGCACGGTGGCGGGCCGCAGGTCCGGCTTGTCCCGCGTCCCCGCGTCCACGGCGACCAGCTGCTCGCCCCGGGGGTCGAACGGCGTGGAGTGCTTGGCGTAGAACGGCCGCAGGTCGAAGTCGGCGCCGCGGACCTCGGTCCTGAGCTCGGGAGCGGTCATCTCGAAGCGGGCGTTGAACTCGAAGTCGCCCTCGGTGACCTTCGACGTGGGATTCGCGTACAGGTCCACGAACCCGCCGCCGTCCTCGTAGTAGATGCCCAGCGTCAGCGGCACCCCGTCGATCTTCCGGTACATCTGGTACGTCACGTTGTTGCGCCGCTCGGCCGGCTTGGGCGTCTGCACCCGCACCAGCTTGGCCTTGCGCGCGTCCAGGGTGACGGTCGTGTCCTTGGTGACCTTCACCTCGGGCTCGACGACCTGGATCAGGCGGACGCCGTCGCTCGAGTCCTCGGCCAGCGTGCCGCCGACGAGGTAGGTGCCCTCCTCGACCTCGGCGACGCCCAGGTCGGTGAACCGGACCTCGGCGTCCCCGCCGTAGACGTCCAGCAGGGACCACACCGTGGGCTGCCCGTCGGGGCCGAAGGACTTGGTGGTGAGCTTGTGCATCGGCGCGCGCACCCACAGGCTCAGGGTGGTGTGGACCGACGTTCCGTCCGCGGACGTGGCGGTGACGTAGCCGTAGTAGGAGCCGCGGCCCGCCTTCGCCGGGTCGACGGCGACCGGCACCTCGGCGGTCGCGCCCGGGGCGACACGGACCGTGTCAGCGCCCAGCGTCAGCGCCTGGGCGGGGAGCGCCTTGCCGCCCTTGGCCGTCAGCGCGGCGCTCAGGCTCAGCGACACTTCCTCGCCGGAGTGGTTGGTGTAGCGGACCACGCCGGCCCGCTGGACCGGGGATCCCTCCCTGTCGAACGGGCCCAGGACGATCGTCCCGGTGGCGGTCACGGGGGCGGTGAACGCCGCCTTGACGTCGACACGGCCGCCGCCCTGCTCGGTCGGCACCTGCCCTGACACCGTGTGGGACGTGCTGACCAGCGCGTCCTTGAGCTGCTCGCCCGTCCAGTCGGGGTGCTGCCCGGCCAGCAGCGCCGCCGCGCCGGCCACGTGCGGGGTGGCCATGGACGTACCGCTCGCCGAGACGTAGTCGTCGTCGACCGGGGTCCCCATGGTCGTGCCTGCGGCGCGCGCGGCGACGATCCCGACACCCGGAGCGGTGATGTCCGGCTTGGCCGCCTTGTCGCCGACGCGCGGGCCGCGGCTGGAGAAGGACGCCAGGGAGTCGTCGCGGTCGACAGCGCCCACCGTGAGGGCGGCGTCGGCCGCGCCCGGCGACCCCACCGTCATCTCGCCCAGCTCGCCGGCGTTGCCCGCGGCGACGACGAACAGCGCGCCGCTGCTGCGGGAGATCTCGTTGACCGCCTGGCTCATGGGGTCGGTGCCGTCGGTCTCCATGTCGGCGCCCAGGCTCATGTTGACGACCCTGGCGCCCTCGGCCGCTGCCCACTCCATGCCCGCGATGACCTGCGACTCGCTGCCGGAACCGTTGTCCCCGAGCACCTTGCCGATCAGCAGGTCGGCGCTCGGCGCGACACCCTTGCGCAGACCGCCCGAGGCCGCGCCGCTGCCGCCGGCGGTGGCGGCGACATGCGTGCCGTGACCGAAGTGGTCCTGGGTCGAACCGCTGTCGGAGAAGTCCTTCGCCTCGCTCACCCGGCCCGCCAGGTCCGGATGCGTCTGGTCGGCGCCGGTGTCCAGGACCGCGACCTTGACGCCCTCACCGTGGAAACCGGCCGCCCACGCGGCGGGCGCGTTGATCTGCGCGGTGCTGCGGTCCAGGGTGGGGCGCACCTGGTGGTCCAGCCAGACCTTCGGGGTCGCCGCGGCGGCGCTCGCCACCGACGCACCCGCCTGGGGCGCGAGTTGCCTCCAGAACGCGGCCAGATCCTCGGCGCCCACGCGCAGCGCCTGGGCGTCGATGCTCGCCAGGTGCCGCGGCTCGGCGGAGTCCTCGTGGAACTTCGCGAGCGCGTCCGCCCTCTTGGCCGCCGCACGCTCGGAACTCCCCGGCGTGGACACGATCATGGGCAGGGCGTCGGTGTGCGCCTCGTCGTATCCCTGGGCGACCAGGGCCGTCACGTCGAACAGGTCCGCGTCCAGCCGCCCGGCGCGGACCAGCACCGCCGCGTCCGAGGGCAGCACCGTCAGGGCGCCCTCCTTCTCGGCGATCTGGAAGAACACCTTCTCTCGACCCGGGGCGCGCTGCACCGAGGCCGTCTTCCTGCCGTTCGCCGCGTCGCTGACGGTGACCCGGTCGCCGGTGATCAACCGCACGGTGGTCGTACGGTCGTGCGGCGCGGGCGTCCGTGCGGCGGACCCCGAGGGGGCCTGGGCGGAGGCGGGCGCGACAGCAACCGTCGCCACTGTCGCTGACATCGCTATCGCCGCCCAAAGGCGGATCCGTCTCATCGGTGTCTGCACCCCTTCTGTCATCCCGGCACGCGGGCAGAGCGTTCGTGAGCGGGTGGCATGGACCGTCGTCGTGACACCCCGCCGCCGTCGGCGGTCCGGGAACGTGAGGCCGGGGCCCCGCGCGGGTGAAGCCCGCACAGGTGCGCCCGAGGACCCTCGTACAACTGCGGTTCAGAAGCCGTTCGGAATCATCCGGTGTGCCGGCGTGCCCTGTCAGCGATCCCGCCTGGCACAACTGGGCCATGTCACAAGGGCGCCACACGCCGTCCGGGGTTCGCGGGCCACGCCCCGCCGCCCCAGGAAAACCAGGTGACCGGCGAGCCGGTATTCCTTACGATCGGGCGCTGCCCGTTGTGTCCCTGCCCCTGATCGGTCAGCCGTGAAATCCGTGATTCCCGGCGTGCTGCGTGACGAGCCGCAGTTCGCCCGCCTGTTCATCGGGCAGTCCTTGTCGGTGCTGGGCGACCGGGTGTCGTTCGTGGCGGTGCCCTTCGCCGTGCTCTCGGCGGGCGGGTCCGCGTCCGACGTCGGCCTGGTGGCCGCCGCCGGGCTGGTGCCCACGCTGCTCTTCACCCTGGTGGGCGGTGTGTGGGCGGACCGCTTCCGGCGGCACCGCATCATGCTCCTGTCCGACCTGGTGCGGTTCGCCTCCCAGGGGCTCCTCGCCGTGGCGTTGCTGACCGGCGTCGCCGGGGTCCCGGCCTTCGTCCTGCTGATGGCCGTGTTCGGTACGGCGGACGCGTTCTTCATGCCCGCCTCGACGGGCCTGCTGCCGCTGGTCGTCGCGCCCGACCGGCTGCGCGAGGCGAACGCCCTGCGGGGGTTCGTGCAGTCGTCCGGACTCGTGCTCGGTCCCGCCCTGGCCGGTGGTCTGATCGCCTTGGCGGGCCCCGGCGGCGCACTGGCTCTGGACGCCCTCACCTTCGCGGTCAGTGCCGCGTTCCTGGCCCGCCTGAGCCCCCGCGAGACCGAACCCGGCACGGGCCGGACCGCCACCGCGACGACGTTCCTCGGGGAACTGCGCGCCGGCTGGGCGCAGGTGCGCGGCCGTACCTGGGTGTGGTCCGGCATGGCGGCCATCGCGGTCTACCACGTCGTCGTGCTGCCGTCGGTGTTCGTGCTGGGACCGGTCCTGGCAGAACGAGAGTGGGGCGGCGCGGCGAGCTGGTCGGTGGTGGTCGCCGCCTTCGGCATCGGCTCCGTCGTCGGGGACGTCTGCGCCTACCGCCTCACGATCGCGCGCCCCATGGCCCTGGCCGCCGCCGCGCTGGCGGTGGCCTCCTGCCAGGCGGTCATCATCGGCAGCGGCGGCTCGGTCGCCCTGATCGCGATCCTCGAAGGGGTCACCGGCGTCGCCGTCTCGCTCTTCTTCCTCCTGTGGGAGACCGCGCTGCAGACGCATGTGCCGGAGGCCGCCCTGTCCCGTGTGAGTTCCTACGACTACCTGCTGTCGTCGGGTCTCATGCCGCTCGGCCTGACACTCGCCGGCCCGGTCTCCGAGGCCCTCGGCGTACGGCCCACCCTCTATGCGATGACGGTCATCGGGGTCCCCGCCGCCATCGCCCTGCTGTGCGTTCCCCAGGTAAGGCGCCTCCCGGCGGCCCCCCACGCCCCGGACGGCACCGTCCCCCACGCCGCCCCGCAGGCCGCGCTGCCGTGAGGCGCGTGGAGGACGGGGCCGGTCAGGAGCCGGCGGGCGGATCGGCCAGGATCCCGCGGAGCAGGCCGGTGGCCTGACCCACCTCGATGAGGTAGCCGTCGGGGTCGCGCAGGTAGCAGCGCAGTTCGGACCCGCGGTCCAAAGGCTCGGTCAGGAAGCGGGCGCCCTTGGCGACGGCGTGCGCGTGGAAGGCGGCGATGTCGGCGACGCGCACGTTCAGGAAGCCGGACACACGGTCGGTCACCTGCGGCACCTCCAGGGTCACGTCCGGCTTGTCGGGGGTGGGGCCGCCGCCGGGGTTCATGATGAGCCAGCTGTTGGCGACCTTCACGATCGCGGGGTTCTCCTCCATCACGACCTCGCCGCCGAAGACGTCGGCGTAGAAGCGGCGTGAGACCGCCACGTCCCGGACGGTCAGGAAGTGCGTCAGGAGCAGGCCGTGCTCGGGCACGGGGAGGTCGGCGGGCGAAGCGGGCATCGTTGGTCACCCTTCGTCGAGGTGGGGTGGCCCCGGGTCCCGCCTGCGGTGCGCGGCCGAGCCGTGCGGCGCAGGGGTCCACGGTCCGGGGTGCGCACCGTTACGCAGTGGTCGACCGGCGCGGCCGCGATTGTGTGACACGCGGGCGGTCCTGCGCCGTTCCCCCTCGCCATCGTCCGGCGGCGGTTCAGGCCGGGACGAGGCGATGCGTGGTGCCGCTGCTGCCGGCGGACCACGCGTCGGGCATCGCCGCGGCGAGGGCGTGTTGCGCCCGCCAGCCGGTGCAGTGCCCGGGGGCGACCAGCCGCGGGGCGAGGTCCCGGAGCGCGCGGACCGTGGGAGGGATGACGGTTCGAAGGCGGGGCCGGTCAGATGGAACCCGCCCAGCAGGGCGTGGAGCTGTCGTACCCCGGTCAGCCGCCGCGCGTGGCGGACGATGTTGACGACTCCCGCATGACCGCAGCCGGTGAGGACGACCAGGCCGCGGTCCCGCAGATGTACGACCAGCGCCTGGTCGTCGACGACCCGCGGGTCGTGCTCCCAGTGGTCGCCGCGCAACGCCTGGTGCGCGGCGGGCATGCCGTGCTCGGAATCGGTGGTGCGGTCCACCTCGCCGGTGATCAGCACGCTTCCGTCGACGAGAAGGGAGGGCAGGCTGCGTTCGACGACCTCGAACCCCTCCGCGTCGAGCGCCTTCCTGCTGAGGGTGGGCATGTCGAAGGTGCTCTGCGGGGTGCGGAGGCGGCGCCGGGTCCAGGCATGCGGATGGACGACCATCGGCATACGGCGGGTGCCCAGCCTGCCGGCGAGGCCGCCGAGGCCTCCCGCGTGGTCGAAGTGCCCGTGGCTGAGGACGACGCCCTGCAGACTCCCCAGGTCGACCGCGAGCCGGTCGGCGTTGGTGACCAGGCCCGACGGTGACAGCCCGGTGTCGAACAGCAGCACGGTCTCGCGGTCGCCGCGGCGGACCGTGACCAGAGCGGAGAAGCCGTGCTCGGCCAGCAGACCCACCGCTGTGCGTCCCGTCTCGAACTGGCCGGCGGCGGTGGAGGCGGGCCCCATTCCGGCCCTGGTGGTGTACTCGTCGCCGACGAGCAGGCGTCGAAGGTGTTGTCCATCAGGACCGTGACACGGACCTCGTCGACGGGCTGGAGGGCGATCGGGTCCACGGCACGGCCGGGAGCGGGCCGCGGGACGGAGAGCGCCGCGTCGTGAGGGGTGGCCTGGCTGGTGTCGCACATGGCGGTCCAAGTCCGCGCGCGCCGCGCGGGCGGATCAGCCGTCGGCGCCGGTCAAGACGACTCAGACCGATGCTCCTCCGCATCCGCCGCCCCCGCAAACGCACCGGCGCCGCTCCCGCGGCCGCTGAGGAGGTGCGACGGCCGTCCGGTGCGGCGCACCCGCGAGGAGGCGTGCGGCACACCGGACGGCGGGCGGCGGGACTAGGAGATCCGCACCGTCACGGACCTGCCGGGCTTGAGGGTGAGCCGCTTGCGGAAGCTGCCGGCGCGCAGTTCGGTCGTGGTCCCGCCGGTGCTGCGGACGGTCGCCTCGGTCACCTTGCCGTCGCGCCAGGCCAGGTCCACCTCGAAGCCGCCGCGGGCGCCGACGCCGGTCACGGAACCCTTGGCCGCCCAGGCGGCCGGGAGCGCGGGCAGGAGCTCGATGACGCCCGGCCGCGAGTAGAGGATCATCTCCAGCGCGGCGGCGGCACCGCCCAGGTTCGCGTCGATCTGGAAGATCGTGTAACTGCCCTGGCTGTACATGTCGAACCAGTTGGCCGAGGTGCCGTTGCTGTTGGTGATGGACGGCCGCAGGACCGTCAGGTACAGCTGGTAGGCCTTCTCCGCGTCCTTCAGCCGGGACCAGCACAGCGACCGCCACGCGCACGCCCAGCCGTAACTGTCCATGCCGCGGGCGGTCAGCAGCGCGCGGACCCCTTCGAGCAGCTGGGGTGAACCGGTGTCGGCGGCGATCCGGTCGCCCGGGTAGAAGCCGATCAGCGGGGACAGGTGCCGGTGCGTGACCTCGCCGAGGTTGTCGGGCGTCATCCACTCCTCGAGCCAGCCGGTCTTCGGGCTGACCCGCGGCAGGTAGAGCTTGGCCTGCATCGCGTGCAGCTCGGCGGCCAGGTCGGTGTCCCGACCGAGCACGCGCGACGCGGTCGTGAACTCCTCGAACAGCTCCCACGCCAGCTCCTGGCCGTAGGTGTTGCCCTTGCCGTCAGGACCGTGCTCCGGCGACCAGGAGGTGTCGTCGATCAGGACCTCGCGCGAGGTCCCGTCCTCGTCCTTGACGGTGGTGGTGATCAGCCGCGCCTGCCAGAACTCCGCCGCGCCCTTGAGGACCGGGTAGATCAGCTCCAGGTACTCGCGGTCCTGGCTGTACTCGTAGTGCCGCCACAGCGAGTTGCACAGCCAGGCGTTGCCGGAGGGGTGCCAGGCCCAGCCGCTGCCGCCGTGGATGTTGGTGGAGAACGCGACCGCCCAGCCGGCGATCTTCCCCGAACTGTTGCGGAAGCGGTTGCGGTCGCTGTTGTAGAGCCGCTTGGTGACGTCGGTCCAGACGGGCAGCTGGGACACGCAGTAGCGGGCGAGGGCGAGGGAGTTCTCGCCGAGGCCCGCCGGGTCGGCCAGCCAGTAGTTCATCTGGACGTTGATGTCGGTGTGGTAGTCGGCGTACCAGTCCGGGTTGTTGTTGTGCACCCAGATGCCCTGCAGGTTCATCGGCAGCCAGTCGCGGGAGCCGGTGATCGTCAGGTAGCGGCCGTACTGGACGTAGGCGGCCTCCAGTTCCGGGTCCGGCGTGGAGTCGTCGGTGTACCGCACGGCTATGCGCGACCAGGAGTCCAGCGACCGCTGCAGCGCCGAGGACTCGCCCAGGTCGATGGTGAACCGGTTGTAGAGCCGGTGGTAGTCCGAGACGTGGGTCTTCAGCAACTCGTTCCCCGGCACCTTCGCCGCGGCGGCGATCTTGGCGCGCGCCACGGCGAGGGGATCGGTGCCCGGCTCGCGGAAGTCCTTCGCCGCGTCGGGGGAGTAGTCGGTGCCGCCGCACACCACGATCAGCAGCTCACGGCACCCCGCGAAGGACAGCTTGTCGCCGTCCACGCTGACCCGGCCCGTGGCGCTGACCGCGGTGACCGCGGCGGCGTAGCGCAGGCCGTTCTTGAGCTTCCCGTCGAAGGAGAGCTGCCCGCCCCCGCCCGTCGTGGTCTCGCCGTGGGTGCCGGCCAGCGAGACGGTGCCGGTGTGCGGGCCGCCGGTGAGCCGGACGACGACCACGTCGTCCGGGTGGCTCGCGTACACCTCGCGGTGGTACGTGTTGCCCTCGTGCCGGTAGGTCGCGGAGACCACGCCGTTGCTCAGGTCCAGTTGGCGGCGGTAGGCGGTCACGGACTTGGCGGTGTGGCCGGGCAGTGCGACGCGCAGTTTGGCCAGGAGCCCGAAGCTGCCGAAGTTGTCGGGGCCGTAGGGGAGTTGGCCGTCGTCGGTGAGGGTGTCGTTGCGGCCGCCGGTCCAGAACGCGCCGTCGGTCAGGTAGAGGAAGTCGTCCGCCGGATCGCAGCCGGCGAGCGCGCCGAGCCGGCCGTTGCCGACCGGCAGGGCCTCCTGGATGACGCGCGCCTCGTCGGCGGGCGTGCGGTACCAGATCGACGTCGCCTTGCCCTCGGGGACGATGTCCACGCTGGACGGGCGGGCGGGAGCGGCGTGCGCGGCGAACGGGGGGAGGCCGCCCGACAGGGCGAGGCCTCCGCCGGTGGCACCGGCGATGCGGAGGAAGTCACGACGGGAAGAAGCGGACACGGCAAGGCTTCCCTTCCGGGGTTGCAGGAGCCCACAAAAAGTATTCATAAATAATCAACTTGTTTCGTCCACGTCAACGGCTGCGCCCAGATTAACCCGACCTTTGCTTTGGTCCATGCTGAACTTATGCCCTTTTGGTTCGTGATTTCGCCATCAGGGGAGGGGGGTTCCCGGCGGTGCGGCTCAAGTACGTCGGATGTATCGCCATGTTGGCTGACAGCGCTCCGGGGCAGCCGGAGCGGTGCTCACCCGCCCCGGAGGGCACGACCATCGACGGTGGCGTGCGGCGCGGTGTCGAATGGCTCGCAGGGGCAGGCGCAGGGACTTGCAGCGGACGATCGGGGACGCCGACCGGGCCGGCGAGCCGGCGAAGAGGGCTCGCCTCGACGGCCATCACGGCGACGCTCGATCGGACCGAACCGACCCGCGCCCACGAGACGGATCCGGAGGACACCGCTGGCCGATCGAAGCCCCGCGCCGACGGGAAGGACTGCACCGTGGACGATCCCGAAGTGACGAACGCGAGCGCCTGGAACGCCTACGGTTCCCACCACCTGGCCAGGGGCACCGATGTCCCCGACGCGCACGGCATCTCCTGGGGGTTCTGGCAGGACGCCCACGGCGTGGACATCTTGGGCGACGTACGAGGCCGCCGGGTCGCGGACCTCGGATCGGGCCTGGGCCGGCACGCCGCCCACCTCGCCCGGGCGCACGGTGCCGTGGTCGACGCCGTCGAGGCCTCGCCCACCCAGCACGAGCGCGCCGCGGCACGCTACGGCGGCGTGCCGGGACTGCGCCTGGTCCTCGCGGACGCCGTCGACCACCTGCGGCTGACGGATCCGTATGAAGTGATCTACTCGGTCCACGGTTTCGCTTACATCGACCCGCGCCGCCTGCTGCCCGCCGTCGTGGACGCGCTGGCCCCGGGCGGCAGGCTGGTGTTCTCGGTCCTGCACACCGACTCCGACGGCCAGGGGCCCTCGAACACCGTGACGGCGCGCCCGCAGATCCTGCCTCTGGCGGGCGGCGGGCAACTGACCGTCCGGATGTGGGTCCTGGAACCGGAACTGTGGCGGGATCTGCTGGAGGAGCACGGCCTCGTCGTCGAGCGGATCGACACCCTGGACGCGCCGGAAGAGGACGTCCCGACCTCCTGCCGTCTCTTCCACGCGCGCCGGCGCACGCGGGTCGCCAGCCGTCCCCGCACGGCCGGCCCGCCGCCGTCGAACACCGCCCTCGGAGTGGGGGCGATCCTGCACGGCCCGCGCGGTCTTCTGCTGGGCCGGCACCGGCGGGGTACGTGGGAGCTGCCCGGGGGTTCGGTGGAGCGGGGCGAGTCGCTGGTGGGCACTGCTGTGCGCGAGGTGAGGGAGGAGACCGGCTGCCTCGTACGCGATGAGGACGTCGAGTTGCTCGGTCTGCTCCTCGACGAGGTTGAGGGCACGGTGCGGGCGACAGCCGTCGCGGTGATCACCGCGTGGGAGGGCGAACCGGGGGATCAGCCCGGGGAGAGCGTGGGCGACTGGCGGTGGTGGGCGCTCGACCGGCTCCCCAACAGCCTGTTCGTCCCCAGCGCCCAGTGCCTGACCATCTGGCGCCCCGACCTGCCGATCGAGCATCCGCCTGCCCGGCTCCACCGCTTTCGGGCAGGCAGCGGCGAGCCCACCGGGGACGCGGACGCCTGACGCCCCGGAGGGGAGGTTAACGGGTTGCCCCGGGCGACCGCCGTCCGGATGATCTCCGGTGTGATGAACCTCCTCGCCCCCGTGCACAAGGCCCGCCTCGAGCGATGGGTCCGCACCCGGTTCGATCCCACCGAGTACGGGATGGTGCCCGTCGCGATGCTCGACCCCCGACGGGCCGGGCCGCCCCTGCCCGCTCACCGGATCGAGGAGATGCAGGCGGTCGCGGACGCCGCGTGGGAAGGGGACTGGCGCACGGCTGCCTCCTACGTGGACCGCGCGGGCGAGGAGTGGGACGAGCGCTGGCACCGGCTGGAACTGCTGCAGGAGATCGCCGGGCAGGACGACGACTGGCTGGGCGACTGGCGCCGCAACGACCCGGACAACGGGGACGCCGCCACGCTCCACGCGCAACTGCTCGTGCACCGGGCCTGGGAGATCCGGGGACCCGGGTACGCGCACCAGGTCCCCGCCGAGCGCATGCGCCGCTTCAAGCAGATGTTGCCCGCCGCCATGGAGGCCGCGCAGCACGCCTCCGGGCTCGCACCCCGTGACCCCGGCCCGTGGGTCGTCATGATCACCACCGCGCGCGCCCTGAACTACCGCGGCATGCGGTTCCACCCGCTGTGGGAGGGACTGGCCGAGCGCGCCCCGCACCACTACTCGGGCCACTGGCAGGCCCTGCAGTACTGGTGCGCCAAGTGGTGCGGCACCGACAAGCAGATGATGGACTTCGCCGAGCGTGCCGTGCGCAACGCCCCGGAGGGCAGCCCCCTCGCGGGCATCTACCTGCACGCCCTGTCCGAACTCACCGAACGCCACGGCGCCGTGGCGCCCGTGACCACGGCCCGGGTCAAGGGCGTCCTGACGGAGGTCGACCGGTCGCTCGGCCAGGCGCGCGGGGACGCCCGGGAACTGCCCCGCCTGCGTCACCTGCTCGCGCACTACCTGGGCGAGAGCGGCGACCACGAGGCCGCGCTCGAGCAGTTCCGGCTCATCGGCCCGTGGTGCGGCGCGGAACCGTGGACCGACAAGGGCGACCCGGTCGCCACCTTCCAGCTCGCCCGCGGCATCGCCGCCGCCAAGGCCGCGAACGGCAAACTGCCGGACACCGGGGAGGGTGCCGCCCGCTGGGGCCGCACCGGCGGGTGACGGCCGGTCAGGCCGGCGCCCGCCCGACGAAGCGGTGAGGCGGTCGAACGGGCCCGGCTGCGTCACGCCCTGGTGAGTTCACCGCCGCGGCGCGGACCAGTCGCGCGCGTCTTCCTCACGCCGCCCCGGTAGGCACGGAGCAGGCGCCGGCGTCGGCCACCGGGGCGGGCCTGCGCGCCGCTCCGGAGGCGCGGCTCTCGGTGAGGGGAGGCCCCGGCCCGTACGCCGACGGTTCCGGTGATCCCGGCCGGCCCGAGTACGCCGCCGGGCCGCCCCGGATTCCCCGCGACCCGAGACGTGGGCCCGCGCCCCCGGCCGTTGCCGCGGCGGTCACGTCCACCAGCTCCGGAGCCGCATGCCGTACGCCCCGCGGCGGCCTCAGCGCGCTCGCCCCCGATGATGGGGCAGTCCACGGCCGACGGCGCGGATCGCCCGCCGAGACGCGTACCCCGGACGAGGGGGCGGCCGGGGTTCCGGTCCCGGGATGTCGTTCCGCCGTCCCGCCGGACGAGGGGGCGGCCGGGGCGGTGTCACACCTCGGGGCACCCCGCTGTCATACCTACCGCGCCGCGCCGCCCGAGCCGGCCCGCGCGCCCACCGCCCCCCTCGCCCGCCCCGCGCACCGGAACCCGGAGGACCCCGATGACGGACCGCCCGCGTCCACGTCCACGGCCGACGCGAGGACACGCCACGGCACACACCGCCCCCGCCCCGTCCTCCCGGCAGCAGCCCGCGGACGCTCAGCCCGCCATCCGCACGTCCAGCGCCCGGGGCCGGTGGATCCTGCTCGCCACCGTGCTCGGCACCGGCGTGGTCCAGCTCGGCTCGACGGTCACCAACGTCGCACTGCCCCACATCGGGGCCGACTTCGACGCCGACCTCGCGGCCCTGCAGTGGACGGTGAACGCCTACATGCTCACCCTGGCCGGGCTGATCCTGCTCGGCGGCTCCCTCGGGGACCGCTTCGGACGGCGCCGGATCTTCGTCCTGGGCGTCGTGTGGTTCGCGGTCGCCTCGCTGCTGTGCGGACTGGCCCCCGGCACCGGCACGCTGATCGCCGCCCGCGCCCTGCAAGGCGTCGGCGGGGCCCTGCTCACCCCGGGGTCGCTGGCGATCATCGAGGCCTCCTTCCACCCCGACGACCGGCCCCGCGCGGTCGGCCTGTGGTCGGGCTTCGGCGGCGTCGGCGCGGCCCTCGGCCCGTTCCTGGGCGGCTGGCTGGTGGACGGTCCCGGCTGGCGCTGGACGTTCCTGCTGAACGTGCCGCTGGCCGTCCTGTGCGTGCCGGTCGCGCTGCGCCACGTCCCGGAGTCCGCGGGCGAGGACCCTCGGCCGGCCGCCGCTGCCGGTGCCCCGGTGCGCTGGCACCACGGTTTCGACGTTCCGGGCGCGGCCCTGGGCGCGCTCACCCTCGCCCTGGCCACGTACGCGCTGACCGAGGCCCGTGACGCCGGGCCCGCGGTCGTCGCCGCCGCCGTCGGCGGCGTCCTGGCCGGTGCCGCCTTCGTCCTCGTGGAACGGCGCAGCGCCGACCCGATGATGCCCTTGTCCGTCTTCTCGTCCCGGCAGTTCACCTCGGTCAACCTCATCACCGTGTGCGTCTACGCGGGAACGGGCGGCTTCTTCTTCCTGACCGCCCTGCAGCTGCAGATCGTCGTCGGGTACTCGGCGCTGGCGGCCGGTGCCGCCATGCTGCCGAACACGGTGCTGATGCTGGCGTTCTCGTCCTCCTCCGGAGAGCTCGCCAAGCGGCTGGGGCCGCGCGTCCCGCTGACCGTGGGCCCGTTGGTCTGCGGCGCGGCCATGCTGATGATGCTGCGGGTCGGCCCCGGCGCCTCCTACGTCCGGGACGTCCTCCCCGCCCTGCTGGTCATGGGCGCCGGCATGGTCGTCCTGGTCGCACCGCTGACCGTGACACTGCTGTCGTCGGTCCGGGCCGCGAACGCGGGGCTGGCCAGCGGCATCAACAACACCGCGGCCCGGGCCTCCGGGCTGGTCGCCGTGGCGGCGCTGCCGCTGCTCGCCGGGATGGGCCCGGACGCCTACCGCTCGGCCACCGCCTTCGACGCGTCGTACAGCCAGGCGATGCCCCTGTGCGCGGGCCTGCTCGCCATCGGCGCGGCCCTGGCCTTCGGCACGCTCCGGCGGACTGCGACGGCCCCCCACCACCTGCATGTCCGGGTGCACGGCTGGCTCATGGAGCCCCCGCCGGTGCCGCGGCTCGCCCACCGCCGCGCCGCCGGCTGAGCCCCGAACCGCATCGAGCAACGAACCGTGAAGGAGGACGAGCACACCGTGGTTCTCGAGAGGTTCCCCGCGCCGCCCGTGGACGCCGCGGCGGCCCCGTCGACCGAGGACGACGACTACACGGTGAGCGCCGAGTTCTACGACCTCCTCCAGGCCCGGCAGGACGAGCAGCGGGTCCGCCGCCTCTACGGCCGTGACGTCGCCGACGCCCGCCTGGGCGTCCTGGACATCGGCGCCGGCACCGGACGGGTGACGCTGATGAGCCTCGCCGAGTCGGGCGTGCGCGTGCACGCCGTCGAGCCCGCCCGCGCCATGCGCGCACCCCTGATGACGCGGCTCGCCATGCTGCCCGCCGAACTGCGCGGAAGGGTCACCGTGCACCCGAGCACACTCCGGCAGGCGGGGCTGCGGTCGGTCGCGGACGTCGCCGTGTGCCACAACACGGTCGCCGCCGTGCCGCCCGCGGCCCGCCGCGAACTGTGGCCCTCCGTGGCCCGGGCCCTCGTGCCCGGCGGATCCCTGATCCTGCAACTGCCCCCGTCCCGGCTCCCCACCCGGGACGTCGTGAAGGTCTACCCCGAACAGCGCGTAGGAGGGCATCTCTACGGCGGGCGGCTGGTGATGTCGGCCGAGGGGAACCGCATCCGAACCCGCTTCGACTACTGGGTGCGAGACCCGCGACGGGTGCTGCGCGAGCACACCGAGACGTTCTGGATGTGGCCCGCCACCAGGGACCAGATGGCCGCCGACCTCGCCCGGCACGGCTTCGTTCCCCTGCCGGGGAGGAGGGACCCGGCCGTCCTGGCCGTGGCGCTCCGCAGCCCGTAGAGCAGCGTTCGGACCGGTCTCGCCCTGGATCCCCGCGCCCCGCCGGACGTGGTGGAAACACGCCAAGATCAACACCGTTGCGTTGCGTTTGCGGCCTGCGGGGCAGGGGGGGTGGGCGAGGCAAAGGGACTCCCGTAGATCAACGATCGGCGAGAAAGTTGATCAAGGTTCGCAACGGTGCTGAGGCCCCAGCCCGTGGTCTTGGGGCCTCACCACGGCGCGCCTGGCCCCCACGGTTCGAAGAACATGACGTCCAGCGGATGCAGGTCCCGGCCGGTCAGACCGGGGAAGCCGGATTCGGCAGGGCCGCCGCGCAACCACGTGAGCAGGGTCGCCGTGAAGTCGCCTGGCAGGGGCGGCCCTTGATCCCAGTGGCGTGGGTTGACGGCTACGCGCCATGTCTCGGGCGGGCCGTCCGCGCACCAGCCGATCTGGTCCCCGTCGATCGTCGACGCGAACGGCAGGAAGCCGCCGGGCTCGGGCCACGCGGGCATCGGGTAGTACTGGGGATGGGCGGCGCGCAGTTGGCGGTAGCCGTCAAGCATGCCTTCTACGGTGGCCGCGAGCCCCTGCTCCCGTGGCCGGTCCAGGGACAGTGGGGCGCTCATGTCCAGCCACCAGCTCCAGTTGCCCGCCCCGTACCGCTCCGCGAGCGCCACGAAGTCCGGCGGCAGCCGGGTGCCGAGCCGCTCGAAGACCTGCTCCCATGTGCCCTCGCCCAAATACGGCTCCAGGGGCGGTGGGACCAGCGCCATGACGGCGTCGAGGCCCGAGCCCTCGGTGAGCGCCGCGCGCTGCCGCGCGTCCACGGCGGTGCCCGCGGGCGGGGGCGACCAGGGTGCGGCCCCGGCCAGCGACGGCCAGACCCGTATCTGTGAGGACAACGGGCCCAGGAGCCCGCCGGGCTCGCCCGGGTGCGGCAGGCCGGTGCGCAGCAGCGTGAACAGCAGCTCCAGGAACGGGACTTCATAGTCCACCCAGGGCTCACTCACCCCGACTGCCACATTCGTGGTCATGAGCGTGACCGGCCACTCGTCGGGATCGTCCGACGCGCCCGTGTTCCAGAAGAGGTGGTCGCCGCTCCTCGTCGTGGCGAAGGCGAGCAGGCCGCTCTCCTCGGGCAGGAAGGGGCGCCGACGCGCGGTGAACATGCCGGGCCGGATCGCCGAGTGCCGGTGCGTCTCGACGATCCATGCTGCGTACTCGAAGCGGCCGTCGGTGCTGACGCACGGGGGGTGCAGCCGGATCGCCGCACCCGGGCCGCCTATCTCGGCCGCACCGTACGCCGACACGAGCGCCTTGTAGTCACCGGGCAGCGGGGTGCCGAGCCAGCCCTCGACCGCCGCCCAGTCGACGGCGGGCGCCGGGCCTGGCGGCGGTCCGACGAGACCTGTGAATGCGGTGATCCGCGCAGAGTGATCCATGGAGCCGAGGATGACATCCCTCACTGACATGGAGATTGGCATGCCTGCCCCGCCCCGGCCGATCCCTCCGGTCCGCCTGAGGGCCCGGGGCCCGTGGCGCTGATCGTCGGTTCCTCCGCCGGGTACGGTCTGGCCGCCACCCTCGCCGGACTCAGCGTCCGACGCGATGAAGAACCAGGTCGCCGACCTCATCGAGCGGCGTTTCGGCGGCAGGCTGGACCACCTGGTCTACTCGGTCGCCGCGCCCCGCCGTACCGACCCCGACACCGGCACCACGTACGCGTCCGTCCTCAGGCCCATCGGGCGGGCGCACCGCACCAAGACCCTCGTCTTCGACGAGCAGGGCGTTCCCGAGGTCCGGGAGGTCGAGACCGTACCGGCCGAGGCGGACGACGTCGAGCAGACCGTGGCCGTGATGGGCGGCGCGGACTGGGAACGCTGGATCGACCACCTCAGCGACCGGGGTGTGCTCGCCGAGGGCTTCACCACCGCCGCACTGTCGTACATCGGATCGCCGCTGACGGCGGCGATCTACCGGCAGGGCACCATCGGCGTGGCCAAGGCCCACCTGGAGGCCACCGCACGCACCCTGGACGAACGGCTTGACAAGACCGTGGGCGGACGTGCCGTGACCTGCGTCAACGGCGCCGCCGTCACCCAGTTCTCCACCGCCGTCCCCGGGATCGCCCTCTACACCGGCCTGCTGCGCGGCGTCCTCGGTCAGGACATGCTGCCGCCCGTCCGCCAACTGGCCGCGCTGTGGGACGAACTCACCGGCCGCGCCCCGCTCGCGCCCGACGACGAGGACCGGATCCGCCTGGACGCCTGGGAACTGGCCGACGACGTCCAGGCCGCCGTCGCCGACCGCTGGCAGGCCGCCACCACCGACACGATCTCCGGCCTCGCCGACCTCGACTGGTTCCAGGCCGAAGTCCGGCGCCTCTACGGATTCTCCGTGCCCGGCGTCGACTACGCCGCCCCGGTGGCCACCGATGTCCCCTGGCCGGGCCACACTCCCTGACCCCGAGGGCCGGCCGAGGGGCGGCCTTAAGGGAGGTCTTCCCCGTGGGGTGCCTGCGGCCGGAGGTCCGCGCGCATGCGACGAGCCCGTTCTCGCAAGCCGACCGGAGCCGAATGCCGGCGGTAGGTTCCGGGAGCCGGGCACACGTGGGACCCGTGCGCGATGGGCAGAGCGCAGTGGCGGGCCCGATCAGTTGGCCGACGTGTTCCGTGCCACTCCGGCTGCCTCGGTGATAGCGCGTTGTCCGAGATCGCCGAACAGCTGCATCGTGACGGCGGCCAGGACGTCGTCCTCGTGAACAGTCCGCCCGTCCCCGCGGCGGGTGGACAGGGCGAGGAGAGGGTGCCTGAGCGGCGGGCCCGCGGCCGGCTCGCCCGGCACCATCGGACTGACCGTCCCGAATCGCTTGACCCCGCCCTCGCGGACGACCTTGGCCGCGTCCCCGGCCAGGGCCGTCAGGAACACGCTTGCGATTCCGTCCAGGTCGCGGACCATCGCCGGGACCGCCCTCACACCCCGGCTCCCCAGCAGCCTTCTCACCCCGGCCTCGAACCGGTGGGCGCCGGCCACACCACTCGGTGTACGCGTCCCGCGGCGCTCACGAAGAGACACGAGCGCACCATCGGCGTTGCGCAGCTCGCCCATCAGGCCGTGGAAGGTCGGGCTGTGCAGGTACCACGCCGATCCCACCTCCACCTCGACGTTGCGGTCGATTGCCGAGATGAGGTCCTTGGGAATCAGCCTCTTCCTGGCCTCCTCGGCAGCCGCGCTTCTCGCGGCGTCGATGATCTCCGCCAGCACGGTGCGCGTCACCGACGCGGCGGCCCGCGCGGCCGGCCGGGAGACGTGCAACGAGGTCACGTCCCGGAACACCGCTTTGACGAGCTGAGGCTTGAACGGCAGGTCGGTCACGTTGGAAGCGGTCCGCGGACCGCCGCGCTCGGTGCGTAGGGGGTGTGTGGTCATCGAGGAATGTGCTTTCTGCTGTCGGAGGTCTCAGTGGCCCATGCCGCACCGGGCGGCGAGACCACAGCGCTCTGCGGAGGGTGCCGAGCCGACACCGGGCCTGCCGGGCGACGTACTGTGGTGCGGCGCCGTGCCGGTCAGTCCGGTTCGTCCGCGGACGAGGACACCGCGGGCACCGTCACCGCGGTCGCTGCCGCCGTGGCCGCGAAGGACGGGGTGGCGAGCAGGAGGGCCGGGGCGAGCATGCCCGCGGCGATGCCGGGCGCTACGCGATGCAGTCGCAAGGGAAAGACTCCTCTTCTTTCGCGATGGAGGTGAGTTGAGGACGCCTCAGGATTCACTTCGGTGATGCTGTCACCTGGGTCTGACAGTGGCAGTTGCCCCGCTCGGTCGCAGGGCACCGTCGCCGCGGACGAGGCCGGTGTGTGTTTCATGACGGCGCGCCAGCGCGGCTCGTGGCCTGGGGGCGGTCGTGGTGTGGTCCGAGCGTGTGGTGGTGCACGACGGTGCCGGGGCGGGGCCGGGGGAGCCGGTCGGGCTGCTGCACGGCTTGGCCGGTCATGCGGGTGAGTGAGAGGTGGTGGCCTCGCTGCTGATTGCCCGGGATCGGGTCGTCGTTGGTCGATCAGCGCGGGCACGGCGCGAGCGTCATCCGTTCGCGCGGACATCCACCTCGACCTGCTCCAACTGGCCTGCGCCGTCATCTGCTTGAGGCGACTCCGAACTTCATTCTGAAAACGATCGGTCAGTCAGGGAGGAGTGCCCGCCCCGGCTCGCGCGTGGAACGCGGCGAGCTCGTGGGGGTTCTCGGCGTGACGTCGATCTCGCGGACTGTGCCGTCCTCGACGTGGTGGATCTCGAGGTTCGTCCGGGCGCCGCTACGAGCGGAACGGAGCGCTGCACGCCGAAGGCGCGGGGCGACCCCTCGGCACCGGCCCGGGCGGGAACATGACACGAGTCACCGCCGACGTAGAACCTGTGGGGACCGGCGAGCGTCTGGATGGTGTGAGAGCAGGCAGCTCTCGCAGATCGCATGGGGAGCAGAAATGAGCACGGTACTTGTCGTCGGGGCCACGCAGGGCACAGGGCGGGCACTGGCCGCGGAGTACGCGCGGCGGGGCGCGGACGTCCTGATCACCGGACGTACCCAGGAGCGCGCCACGACGGTGGCGGAGGAACTCGCGAAGGAGACCGGCGGTACGGTCACGGGCCTGGCACTCGACCTGAGCCGTCCGGCGGACATCGCCGCCGCCCTCGAAGCGGTGCCCCAGGTGGACCGCTTGGCGCTGGTCGGCATGGTCCGCGACAGGAACACCGCCCGGGCCTATGACGTGGCCGCGGCCACGACCCTGGCCACGACGAAGATCGTCGGCTACACGGCCGTGGTCACCACGCTGTATCCCCGGATGTCCGCGGACGCCTCGGTGCTGCTGTTCGGCGGCATGGCCAAGGACTTCCCGTACCCGGGTTCGACGACGCTGACGGCGGTCAACGCCGCCGTGCAGGGCCTGGTGCGCACGCTGAGCGTCGAACTGGCACCGGTGCGGGTCAACTCGCTGCACCCGTGGGCCATCGTGGACAGCCCCTTCGTCGTGGACAACGCGCAACTGCAGGACGGAGCACGACAGATGACGCTCACCGGTCGGCTCGCGACCATGGCGGACATCGTCGACGGCTGCCTGTTCCTGCTGGAGAACCCGATGGCCAACGCCATCGACCTCACCCTGAACGGCGGCATCGCCTGACGGTGCCGACAGCCGGGCCGAGCACGAGGACGCCCCCTCCGGTCCGGAGGGGGCGTCGTGCCGATGGGAGGCCTGGGGCCCGTCGGCTCAGATCGTCGGCGTGTCGTCGACGTGCTCCTGGTGCGGCTCGAGGACGAACTTCCAGCCGGCGCTGGCCTCCATGAACCGCACGCGGGTGGGGTAGATGTCCAGGGCGCGGCGGTCGCGGTTCTGGCCGCCCGTGCCCTTCCGCCCGCGGGCCGGCTCTTCGAACAGGTCGACCTTGACGTCCGGCACCGCGACGACTTCCTCGTTCCAGCGCTGGACGATCCCCGCGCCGAACGCCTCCCGGGCGGCGGCGTAGAGCGACGCCAGGGACTCCGCGTTCCCGTCGGGCACGAAGAGGGCGAGGTTGAGGAGGACGCCGGCCTTCTGCAGGACCTCGATCTCCTCACCCGCCTTGTCGGCGACCCATATACCGCGCTCCTCGGCGTTGTCCGGCAGGACGTGGACCTCGTCGCCGAAGACCGTCCTCGCGGTGAAGGACCCGCCCTCGAAATTCTTGCCCGACTTGGTGAGAGTCGCCGGTGCGAAGCAGTCGAGCCGAAGCTCCTCCATCTCCGCGGGGACGAAGATCTCGTCCTGGAGGCCCAGCTCCGAAACCTCCTCGGCCGTGAGACGTCGGGCTGCAACCTTCTCGGTGTTCACGTTCTTTCCCTTCTTCGTGTAACCACGGACAGTTCGGCGACCCGCGGCATGCGACGTGGCCACCGCTCACTGCACGACCTGCCGGTGACTGGACGTCACATGGCCAAGCGGTGGGCGTGTTGACTTCGCCGCCCCGGACGGATCCCGAGGTGTCCGGCTCCCCATGCCGGTACGTGCAGAGGCAGCACGCCGGGCAGGAGGAGCCACGCGCGGTGAGTGTAGTGCGGAGGTCTGACAACGCATTGGCGCGGGGCGCCCCCACCTGCACGGAAGCTGCCCGAAGTCCTGGCGTACGGCGTGCAGTTCGGGGCGAGCGCAACGATCGGTGAAGCGTCCGGCCCGGCTCGCTCGGCCACGCCAGGCCGGGCGGCAGGCCCTGATGGGGGACGGCATGCTCGCTCTCGAACCCGGTACGCAGAACCCGCGGCGGGAGCCAGGGCGTGTAGCGGAAGTGAAGCGTGCGCATAGGCTGTTGGCATGTCCCTGAGCCACGTACTCCTCTCGTCCGGTCGTTCCATCGAGCTCACCGAACTGCGGATGTCGTCGACCTACGGGGGGATGCTGGAGGGTTACCCGTGCAAGCGCATCAACGACATGAGGGTCAGCGGCCTCAAGCGGCAGGGCGAACGGGATTTTCCTTCCACGCCGTTCCATCTCGTTCCGCCCTCGCGTGAGTACCCGGACCAGACCGCCGGCGCCTTCGGTCCTGTTGAGGTGCTGCCTTCCGTGGCTTGCATCGGCGTCTTCCGCTCGACAGCGGTCGCTCCTCAGGTCGACCCGGTGCTGCACCGTTCCGTCCTCACCGTCGCCTGGTTCCAGCCCGGCCGGGACGTGCCGTCGGGCGAGGACGCTGACCTTGCTCTGCGCGGCGTTCGCTGGGAAGAGCTGGCCCAGGACTACGAGCTGTAGCGACGCGCGCTGATCACGGCCGTTCGTGGATGGCCGCTACGAGGACAGCGACCTGGCTGCTGACTGCGCGCGTGTCGTGACGGGTCGCCCGGAGGAGTCGGGCGGGGGCCGTGCGCGGGCATGGTTCGCACGTTCCCGTCATGACGCGTGGGCCCTCGGCTCGTGCCGGGACCCGGATCGTGAATCGCGGTGAACGTTTCGCCGACGCTTTGCCGAATGTTCTGCGCTTGCGCGCTTTTGGTGTAGGGGGCACACGTTCGGCTTCCCACCCCGGGCTACAGTTGGTTGACCATTGAACCAGTTCCGATTGGTGTGCTTGCCGATGACCGAGAATCTCCAGAACCCACCCTCCGAAGCCGCAAGCGCCGGCGTTCTGCTGCAGATGCTCAGCGGATACTGGGTGACGCAGATCGTTCGGGCCGCAGTCGACCTCTCCATCCCCGACCACCTTGCCGATGGGCCCCTCGGCGCGGAGGAGATAGCCGAACGGGAGTCCAGCGACCCCGCCACCACGTACCGGCTCCTGCGCGCCTGCGCCTCGCTGGGCCTGGTGGAGTACCAGGGAGAACGCCGGTTCTCCGACACCCCGCTCAGCCGGCTGCTCCGCACCGGGGCACCGAACACCCTGCGGGAGGTGGCCCTCACATGGGCGGGGCCCTCTCACTGGCGTGCCTGGGAGCGGTTCCCGGAGGCTGTCCGAAAGGGCGGCACCCAGATCGAAAGCGCGCTGGGCACGGACTTCTTCACCTACCTCGGTGACAACCCCGCCGAGGCGGAACTCTTCTCGGTCGCCATGTCCGGCATGTCGGAACAACTCAACCGCGACCTCGCCCAGGCGCTCGACACCACCCGCAGCACAGTCGCGGTCGACGTCGGCGGCGGTACGGGGGCGCTGGTGCAGGGACTCCTGCTGGCGAACCCGACCCTGCGCGGGCAGAGCCTGGACCTGCCCCATGCCGCTGCCGCGGCGCAGGCCTCGGCCGGGAAGCAGGGGCTGACCGACCGGTTCACCGCGGTCACCGGGGACTTCTTCGAGTCCGTCCCGCCGGCTGACCTGTACCTCCTCAAAATGGTCCTGCACGACTGGAACGACGCCGATTGCGTCAGGATCCTCCGGAACTGCCGTGCCGCCGCACTCCCGGGCGCGCGGGTCGTCGTGGTGGAGAACGTGATCGGGGAGATCGGAGCGCCCGGCTTCGAACCGCTCGCGGACATGCACATGCTGGCGATGCTGCCCGGGCAGGAGCGCGATCTCCCCGAATTCGACAAGCTCTTCGCCGCATCCGGATGGCGGCGCACGGCCGTCACCCCGACCGGATTCCAGTTCAAGATCATCGAACTGGAGACCGACTGATCCCGGGCCCTCGGTGGAGCCTTCGCGGCAGCGTCCGGCACTGAACGTCGGTGCGGGCGCTGTGCGACGTCACGCTCCCGGGCCGGCGTGCCGCTGTCGAAGGCGTCGGAGGTCTCCCGATGTCAGGCGCGTGTGCGGCTCGGGCCCGCTGATCGAGGGAGCGGGGAGGAGGCGCCGGTGAGCAGCTCCGTGCGGCGGATGGCCACCGCAGTGCGGGGGCCTGGCGGCCGCCGCTGCGCACGGGTCGCTCAGCCCTGCCGAGGCGGGTTCGGCCGGGACGCGGCGGCCTCGCCCTCACCCGGACGCGATCGATGAACCACGCGCCCGGCCCCACCAGCACAGTCACCGCGTCCGCGTGGACGGGCAGCCACAAAGGGGGTGGTGGCGGACAAGCAGCCGGCGACGGCGTCGTGACTCTGGACCGCCTGCGAGTGGGGGTGGGGGCGGCACCCGCGCGCAGGCCAGGTTCAGCCGGCGCCGCCTCTGTCCGGCTGCTCTCGTAGGTGCCCAGCGCGGCACATCGGCCGCGGGTGCCCTGGCATCGGGAGCAGTCACGTCCCCGCACGGCGCCCGCCGGGCGCCATGGCGGACGATCATGAAAGCCCGGCCTGGTTGGCCGGGCGTCGACGGAGCCTTTGGCCCGATCGGGCGGGGAGACGGGCAGGTCAAGGGCCGGCAAAGGTATTCTGCGGCCCAGCGGGTCCCATGCGCGGCCGAGTTGTCCCCGGAGGGGAGAGCTGACCAGCGCGGATGGCCGTCCGGGAGCCGGATCGGGTGCCCGGTGGGTGCTGGCGGCTTTGCGTCGCGTGTCGTATATACGCCCCCGATACGCCTAGTGAACAGTTTCGAACAGCGAATGCGTGGCGTTCACTCAGCGAACACGAAAGCACCATGCGTTTCGCCCAAAACATCAAAAGTCGCAACGCTGCGCGCACATTCCGCACTCGCGTCATGACTTTGCGTCATATTCGTCGCCTCAGGCTCCTTATTGACATGAACAGAACCGAACACGCTAATGGGCTCCGGCGAACGCTCCGACGTCCGCCGTCGCCAGGAGCCGTGCACGGCTCACGATCCCTGCAAGCACGCATGGGAGTCACGTTGCGCAGACCAGCAGGAACCCCCCACCCGTTTCGCCGGACGGTGACCAGAGGCCTGGCAGTCCTCGGCGCCGCTGCCATGGCGGTGCTCGGCGTACAGGCACCGGCCTTAGCCTCGGGAGCCGCGGGCGCGAACTCCGCCGCCTCGGGCACCGGCGTCCGCCGCTCCTTCGAACCCACCTGTGACACGGCCAAGCCCGGCCACTTCAGCTGCTTCGCCCTGCGCCGCACCGACGTGAAGCCGGTCAAGGGCCTGATGCCCGCCGCCGACACACCGTCCGGCTACGGTGCGGGCGACCTGCAGAGCGCCTACGGCCTGCCGGCCGACGGCGGCGCCGGACAGACCGTCGCCATCGTCGACGCCTTCGACGACCCCACCGCCGAAGCGGACCTCGCCGTCTACCGGGCGCAGTTCGGGCTGCCCGCCTGCACCACGGACAACGGATGCTTCCGCAAGGTCGACCAGCGCGGCGGCACCGACTACCCCGCGCCGGACCCCGGCTGGGCCGGCGAGATCTCGCTCGACCTCGACATGGTCTCGGCGTCCGCGCCCAACGCGCACATCCTGCTGGTCGAAGCCGATGACAACAGCTTCGAGAGCCTGTCCGCCGCCGTCGACCAGGCGGTCGCGATGGGCGCGAAGTACGTGTCGAACTCCTACGGCACCGACTACCGCGGCGGGAACGGCGAGGACCCGTCGGAGACCACGGAGCTGGACGCCCACTACAACCACCCCGGGGTCGCGATCACCGCGTCCACCGGCGACTACGGCTACGGCGTCAGCTACCCGGCGGCCTCGCAGTACGTGACCGCGGTCGGCGGCACCACGCTGACCCGCGCCCCGTCCACCACGCGCGGATGGACCGAGTCGGCGTGGAGCCTGGCGGGTTCCGGCTGCTCGCTGTACGAGCCCAAGCCCGCCTTCCAGCACGACACCGGCTGTGACAACCGGGCACTGGCCGACGTCTCGGCCGTCGCCGAGGACGTGGCGGTCTACCAGACCTACGGCCACGGCGGCTGGGCGGTCTATGGCGGCACCAGCGTCTCGGCGCCCATCATCGCCTCCGTGTACGCCGCCGCCGGCACCCCCGCCGCCGGCTCGTACCCGAACGCGTACCCGTACGCGGCCGGAACGGGCATCAACGACATCACCACCGGCAGCAACGGCAGTTGCTCCCCGTCGTACCTGTGCAACGGCGCCGAGGGCTTCGACGGCCCGACCGGTCTCGGCACGCCGGCCGGTCTGGCCGCGTTCCGCACCGGTGCGCACGGCGTGATCTCCGGAACGGTGACCGACGGCGCCACCGGCAAGGCCGTCAGCGGTGCCACGGTGACGGCGGGTACGGGTGTCACCCACACCGACGCCTCCGGCGCGTACTCCCTGACCCTGCCCACCGGAACCTACGACGTCTCCGTCGAGGCCTTCGGCTACGCGGGCGACTCCGCCGACGGGGTCGTGGTGGACGACGACGCCACGGTCACGGAGAACTTCACCCTCACCGCGGTGCCCAGCCAGACGATCGCCGGCAAGGTCACCGACGGCTCCGGTCACGGCTGGCCGCTCTACGCCAAGATCACCGCGGACGGCGTCCCCGGCGTGGTGTGGACCGACCCCGCGACCGGCTCGTACAGCATGGACCTGCCCGAGGGGCACTCCTACACCCTGCACGTCGCGTCGGCCACGCCCGGATACAAGGCCGTCAGCAAGAAGATCACCGTCGGGGACTCCGCGCAGACCGCGGGCATCGCGGTCCCGGCGGACTCCTGGACGGCGAACACGCCCGGATACCGCGTCGACGTGACCGGCACGACCGAGCCGTTCGACGCCACCGACGCCCCGCCCACCGGCTGGAAGGTGGTCAACGCCGAGGACACCACGGGCGGCTGGCAGTTCGACGACCCCGGCGACCGGGGCAACCACACCGGCGGTGACGGCGCGTTCGCCGTCATCGACAGCGACCACTTCGGCGGCGGCGCCGTCCAGGACAGCTCGCTGCTCAGCCCGGTGTACGACTTCACCGGCAAGAACGACCCCGAGGTGGCGTTCAGCACCGAGTACAAGCAGTACGGCGGGCAGTCCGCGGCCCTCGAGGCGACCTCGGACGGCGGCGAGCACTGGACCAGGGTCTGGTCGCCCGGCGCGGACGTCACCGGCGACCGCATCGAGGCGTCGCTGGCCGACTTCGCCGGCAAGCCCGAGGTGCAGCTGCGCTTCCACTTCGCCGGGAGCTTCGGCTGGTGGTGGGCCGTCGACGACGTCTTCGTCGGCGACCGGCAGCTGACCGCGATCCCCGCCGGCCTGGTCGTGGGCACCGTGACCGACGCCAACACCGGCACGGGCGTCGTGGGTGCCACCGTCACCAGCCAGGACAAGCCGACCGAGAAGACCATCACGACGGCCACCCCGGAGGACCCGAACCTCTCCGACGGCTTCTACTCGTTCGTCTCGACGGCCTTCGGCAGCCACCCCTTCACCGCGGCCAAGGCGAAGTACACCTCCCTGAGCAAGAACGTCAAGGTCGGGGCAGACAGCGCCGTCCAGGCGAACTTCAAGCTCAAGGCCGGCAAGGTCACCGTCACCCCGGCCTCGGTCTCCGCGACCGTCGCCTGGGGCGGCTCCAAGACGCAGAACCTGACCGTCAAGAACACCGGCGGCGCCGCCGCCACGGTCAAACTCGGCGAACAGTCCGGAGGGTTCACCCAACAGGCCGAGGGTGCCGCCCTGCAGACCGTGAAGGGTGACTTCAACCCGCTGTCCAGCAAGGCCCACAAGGCGTCCGCCAAGGCGGGTCCGACCGCGGCGGCCCCGGCCGACGACACCTGGCAGACGGCCCCGGACCTGCCGGGCGCCCTCATGGACAACGCCGTCGACACGCTGGACGGCAAGGTCTACTCGGCCTTCGGCTACAACGGATCGGCCGACGTCAAGGACCTGTACGTCCTCGACCCGGTCGCCGGCAGCTGGACCAAGCTTGCGAGCGCGTCGGACACCCGTGAGAGCCCCGCGCACGGGGTCATCGACGGCAAGCTCTACGCCGTCGGCGGCTGGGGCGCGTCGGGCTCCCCGGACGCGAAGCTGGAGATCTACGACCCGCAGTCGGACAGCTGGACCACCGGTGCGTCCGCGCCCAAGCCGTACGCCGGCTCCGGCACGGCCGTCCTGGACGGCAAGCTGTACATGATCGGCGGCTGCGGCGCCGACTTCTGCGGCACGACCGACGCCGGCGTCTACGACGCGGGCACCGACAGCTGGTCCCAGATCGCCGCCTACCCCGAGCCCATCTCGTGGGAGGCCTGCGGCGCCATCGACGGTCAGATCTACTGCGCCGGCGGTCTCGGCGCGAGCGAGAACGACGTCGTCCACTCCTACGCCTACGACCCGGGCACCGACAGCTGGTCGCAGCTCGCGGACGTCCCGGCCCCGCAGTGGGGTACCTCCTACGCCGCGGCCAACGGCCGTCTGCTGATGGTCGGCGGCGTCGGCAACAACGCCCTCACCAACCGCGGCCAGGCCTTCGACCCGAAGTCCGGCACCTGGGGCACCCTCCCCAACGCCAACGTCGCCACCTACCGCGGCGGCGGCGCGGCCGGCTTCTACAAGGTCGGCGGCGGCAACGCCCCCGGCAGGCCGATCACCAAGGTCGAGGTGCTGCCCGGCTACGACCAGGGCGGCGCGGGCGACGTCGACTGGCTGAGCGAGAGCGTCCAGGAGCTCACGCTGCAGCCGGGCGCCAGCGCGACCGTCTCCGTCACGCTGGACGCCAAGGCCGCCTCGGTGACCCAGCCCGGCGACCTCACGGCGAGCCTGAGCGTGGGCACCGACACGCCGTACTCCACGGCGCCCATCCCGGTGAGCCTGCACGTCAGCCCGCCCAAGACCTGGGGCAAGATCACCGGCGTCGTCCTGGGCAACAAGGCCACCGGCGGCAGCGCGCCGCTGGCCGGGGCGACCGTGCAGATCGACAGCTGGGCCGCGAGCTACACGCTCACCACGTCCGCCGACGGGACGTACGCCCTGTGGCTCGACGTCCGCAACAACCCGCTCACCGTCATCGTCGCCAAGGACGGCTACCAGCCGACCGTCACGACGGTGAAACTGACGAAGGGAGCGACGGTCACCGCCGACTTCACCTTGAAGCGCAAGTAGCAGGAGAAGGGGAAGCGCCGGGAACGGCGCCGACGGCCCCGGGAACGGGCCGTCGGCGCACCCCTGCGGCGTGACCCGCGGCACGGGCACGGCCGGTCCCTTCGGGGGCCGGCCGTGCTCGTGTGGCCCGTCGTCCCTGGCGGCCTACTCGGCCTCCTCCCCCTTCCCGAGACGGCGCCGGTTCTCCGCACGCTGCGTGCTCATGTCGGGGACGACGGCCACGGCCTCCGCGCAGCGGCCCTGCCGGACGAGCAGACGCGCCAGATCGGTCGCCGCCCGGCTGCCGGGGCACCGACGGAGTAGGGCGACGGCCTCCTCCGTGCGGTCGTCCCGCGCGAGCAGCCAGGCGATCGTGACCTCCCGGTCGTCCACCTCGTCCGGCGGCAGCGCCTCGCTCCACGGCATGAGCCGAGACAGGGCCAGGGCGCCGTGAACGACCGTCCGTTGCGGTGACCGCCATCTGCCGTTCATACCTGTCCCACCGCTCCGGTCGACCGTGCTTCCTAGCGTCCGTGAGTGCGCGCACCGCTGACCTGCCGCAGCCCGCTGTCAGGTACGGAGCGCCGCTGTCCCGTCGGTGTGCGACTGCACCCGACGACGCGAAAGGCCCCCGGAATGTCGGAAGAACCCAAGCAAACCAGAATCTCTCGTCGCAACGCGCTCGGCCTGTTCGGCGCGACAGTGTCCGGCGCCGCCGCCGGGCCGCTTATCCTCGGCGCCGGAACCGCCGAGGCGGTCCCGGCGACGTCGGAGGTCACCGGTCTCACCACCGGCTCGGCCACCACGCCCGTCCAGGGCCTGCACCTGACCTTCGGCGCCGACCCACGCAGCCAGATGGTCGTCTCGTGGGTCACCGACGCGGCCGTCAGGAACCCGCGGGTCGTCTACGGCACGCTGAGCGGCGGCTTCGGCTCCACCGTGCACGCGACGACGAAGACGTACGTGGACGGCACCTCCGGGCGGACCGTCTGGGCCCATCACGCGCTGCTCAGCAAGCTCAAGGCCGACACCGACTACCTGTACGCGGCCCAGCACGACGGCGCCACCCCCGACGCCGGCACCTTCCACACGGCGCCGTCCGGCCGGGCCCCGTTCACCTTCACCAGCTTCGGCGACCAGGGTGCGCCCAGTGTGACGTGGAAGACCGGAGCGAACCCGGCCGACGCCTCGGGCCGGGACTTCGAGCCCAACGCCACGCCCGCCGCCGCCGACATCGTCACCGGCGTCGAGAAGGTCGGCCCGCTGTTCCACCTCCTCAACGGTGACCTCTGCTACGCCAACACCGGGCCCGACCGCATCCGCGTCTGGCGCGACTTCCTCACCAACAACAGCCGCTCGGCGCGCTTCCGTCCGTGGATGCCGTGCGCGGGCAACCACGAGATCGAGCTGGGCAACGGCAAGCTCGGTCTCGACGCGTACCAGACCTACTTCGAGCTTCCCTCGACCGAGACCCAGCCCGAACTCGACAACCTCTGGTACTCCTTCACGGTCGGCTCGGTGAAGGTGATCGCCCTGCAGAACGACGACATCGCCCTGCAGGAGGGCGGCGACGTCTACATCAACGGCTACTCCGGCGGCCGGCAGCTCGCATGGCTGAAGAAGGAGCTCAAGTCGGCACGGGCCTCGAAGGACATCGACTGGATCGTCGTCTGCATGCACCAGGTGATGATCAGCTCCGCGACCGCCGCGAACGGCGCCGACGTCGCGCTGCGCGCGGCGTACGGCCCGCTGTTCGACGAGTACGGCGTCGACCTGGTGGTCTGTGGCCACGAGCACGACTACGAGCGCTCGCTGGCGGTGCGCGGCGTCGTCCCCGGCAGCGTCACCCTCACACCCAACCCGAGTCAGACCGCACTCGACGTGATCGACAGCGCGCACGGCACGACGCACATGGTCCTCGGCGGTGGCGGCGTGTCCGGCATCACCAACAACAGCTTCACCACCGACGACGCCGACGGCCACGGGCACCACTCGGCGTACGTCCAGATGGAGCACGTCGGCAAGTACAACTCGGTCAAGGAGAAGGAGACGGCGGTCTGGATCGGCGTCCGTGACGCCGAGCATCCGTACGGCTTCGCCGAGTTCTCCGTCGACCCGGGCCGGCACCCCGGTGACATGACCCGCATCCACGTCACCTACTACAACATCATCACGCCCACGGGTGAGCTGTCGGTCTTCGAGAAGTTCACGCTCCAGCGCCCTCGTAGCGACGGCGGCCACGGCCGACACTGACTGGCCGCGACCGGCAGCGGTAGCCGGCAACGCCTGGGGCCCGGGACGACGTCCCGGGCCCCAGGCGTTGCCGCCAGGAGCCCTCGGCCGCTCGGAGCAGCCCCTGCGGGCTGCGGGACGTGGAACGAACCGGCCCTGAGACATGGCGCGTTCGTGCGAGTTTTGTGAAGGACGGGCTTCGTGCCGGTGACGGGGCCAACGGTCACCCTCCATACATGTACGCGCCAACCTTTCGGTGGCTGTACGCCGCCCTGGGCCACTGCAATGCACGCTCATGCAGCCTTCCGCATCACCTTCCCCGTCCGGGCACTCCGCCGAACTTCGTGACGCCGTACGCCACATGGATCGGCGCCGTTTTCTGACCGTCACCGGGGCGGCGGCCACGCTGGCCTTCGCCGTGAACATCCCGCTGGGCGGCACCGCCGCCGCGGCCGAGGCCAGCGCCGTGAAGATCACGGAGAACCCCTTCACGCTGGGCGTGGCGTCGGGCGACCCGCTGCCCGATTCGGTGCTGCTGTGGACCCGGCTCGCCCCCCGTCCGTACGAGAGCGGCAGCGGCCTGCCCCAGAAGCGTTTCAAGGTGCGCTGGGAACTCGCCCACGACGAGCGCTTCACCCGCGTCGTCGAGCGCGGCACGGTCGACGCGCACCCGGAGTACAACCACGCCGTGCACGTCGAGGTGGGCGGCCTGGACGCCGACCGCGTCCTGTACTACCGCTTCCGTGTGGGCCAGTGGGTCAGCCCCGTGGGCCGTACCCGCACCGCCCCGTCGAAGGGCGCCCGCCTGACCGAGCTGCGTCTCGCGGCGGTTTCCTGCCAGGCCTACCACGACGGCTACTTCACCGCCTACCGCCACCTGGCCGACGAGGACCTCGACGCGGTCTTCCACCTCGGCGACTACCTCTACGAGTACGCCGTGACCGCGACCGGTGGCGCCCGCGCCTACACCGACCGCGTGCTGCCCTCGCACTTCAACCGCGAGACGCTCACGCTGGAGGACTACCGGCTCCGGTACGCCCTCTACAAGTCCGACCCCGACCTGATGGCCGCCCACGCGGCGCACCCCTTCGTGGTGACCTGGGACGACCACGAGACGGAGAACAACTACGCGGACGACACCCCCGAGAACGACGTTCCCCCGGAGGAGTTCCTGCTGCGGCGGGCCGCGGCCTACCGCGCGTACTGGGAGAACCAGCCGCTGCGCCGCCGGCAGCTCCCGCAGGGTCCCGAGGCCCAGCTCTACCGGCGCCTGCAGTTCGGGCGGCTCGCCCAGTTCGACATCCTCGACACCCGCCAGTACCGCTCGGACCAGGCGTACGGTGACGGCTGGCAGGTTCCGGGCCCGGAGTCGCAGGATCCGGCGCGCACGATGACGGGCGCCACCCAGGAGCGCTGGCTGGTCGACGGCTGGCGTTCCTCGAAGGCGACCTGGAACGTCGTTCCCCAGCAGGTCACCTTCGCGCAGCGCAAGGACCGCTCGACGCCCGACTTCAAGGTCTCCATGGACTCCTGGGACGGCTACCCGGCCTCCCGGCAGCGCCTCCTGGACGGCTGGGAGTCCGCGGGCCGGGACAACCTCGTCGTCCTCACCGGTGACGTCCACGTCCACTACGGCTTCGACATCAAGAAGGACTTCGACGACCCGGCGTCGAAGACCCTCGGCACGGAGATCGTCACCAGCTCGATCTCCAGCGGCAAGGACGGTTCCGACAAGCCGTCCAACTGGGCCACCTACATGCAGGCCAACCCGCACCTGAAGTTCTACAACGGCCGCCGCGGCTACGCCGTGGTGACCCTCGGCAAGGACGAGGCGCGCGCCGACTTCAAGACGGTGTCCGCGGTGACCACGCCGGACGCCCCGATCACCACGGCCGGTTCCTTCGTCACCGAGGCCGGCAACCCGGGACTCACGCCCGCCTGACCGTCCGACGGGTAGCGGTTGTGCAGCGTTACCTCCCGGGGGACGTCCCCCCGGGGGGTAACGTGCCGTTCGGCCCGGCCGGCACGCGGTACTCGGAAGTCTTGAGCGTCCCGGGCAGCGTGCACCAGCGGTAGCCACGGAAATCCGGGCCGGCGCACAGGCCGAGCCGACCTGTCTCACCCTGAGTCCGCTGGATCCGCCGACGCGGCGGCGCGGCGGAATTCGGCATGGTCGCGCTGGGCTTCCGCCAGCAAGTCTTCGAGGATGACGATGCGACAGGCGGCCTCGACGGGGGTGCCCTGGTCGACGAGCTCACGGGCTCTGGTCGCGATGCGCAGTTGGTGGCGGGAGTAGCGACGGTGTCCGCCTTCGGAGCGGAGCGGGGTGATCAGGCGGGCTTCGCCGATCGCGCGGAGAAAGCCCGGGGTGGTGCCGAGCATCGCGGCGGCCCGGCCGATGGTGTAGGCGGGGTAGCCGTCGTCATCGACAGGGCCGGAGGAGTCGGCTGCTGTCATCACACCTCTTGGTGGAACAGGTGGCTGGGCCTCGGCGCGACACCGACACCAGGGCCGCGCGCCGGCCGAGCCCTCGTGCCGCGCCGGCCGGCCTTCGCCCTGGCTACCCGGCGGTGGGGACGCCGAGCAGAGCCGAGGCCTCCTGGAGCGGCGTGAGCCCGGGCGCCGGTGCCGCGGCAGGCAGGTCGCGGCAGGTGAAGCCGAGGCGGGCCATCGCCCGGAGTACCTCGCCGGAGGTGAAGTCACGACGGTCCTGCCGGGTGACGACCTCGCCCACTTGCATGACGGAGTAGCGACGGCGGCCGATGATCACGGACTCACCGGTGACCGGCTCGGGTCTGACGCCCTTCATCGACGCCACCACCCCGCTCTTGGACAGGTCGAACGCGAAACGGGCGATGACGCAACGCATGGTGCCTCACAGGGGGAGTGGAAAGCAGTGGGACCGGCGGGCGACGGGTCAACGTCAGCGGGTGAGTACGCCCACGGCGCAGCCGTGCTCGTCGAGGACGGGCACGGCCGTGAGCCGGCGGTGGCACATGATGTGCTGCGCCTCGGCCATCTTGGTCATCGGTGAGGCGAACGGCCCGCCGTCACGGGCGACTTCCCGCAGGCGGACCTGATCGGTATAGGTGCAGCCGTCACGGAAGGCGGTGAGCTGGGCGAGGGTGACCAAACTCGTGCACCGGCCGTCCTCGTCACAGACGATCAGATGTCCGGTACGTGCACTGGCCATGACCGACAGGGCCACCTCGACGGTCATGTCGTCCCAGACCTGCGGTCCGGGCGCGTCCATGGCTTCGGCCACGGTCCCGCGAGTGGAATCCGAAGGGCGTGGCAAGTAATGCGCCAGCGTCAAGAGGTGCCTCCTGGAGTAGTGGTGGGCGTCATGACCGGGACGGTCCTACGCCGCGGCGTCGCCGACGGACCGCCACTGATCTGTGCGGCGCGCCTCCCGGATGGTGCGGCGCTCCTGAGCCGTGACGCGGTTGCGTCGGCCGCGGGAGGCGGGGCCGTTGTCCTTGTGCTCGGCCACGGGCGCAGTGATGACCACCGGGATACCCGATGGAGTCTGCGCGCCGGTGATGCGGATGAGGTCGGCCCCGGAAGGGTGGACCTGGGTGGTTTCCGGGCGGATTCCGGCATGCTGCATGAGACGGGCCACGTCGCGGCGCTGGTCGGGTGTGACCAGCGTGACCACGATGCCGGACCGGCCGGCGCGGGCCGTGCGGCCGCCCCTGTGCAGGTAGTCCTTGTGGTCGCCGGGCGGGTCCACGTTGACGACCAGGTCGAGGTTGTCGACGTGGATCCCGCGCGCGGCGACGTTGGTCGCGACCAGAACCGTGACGTGCCCGGACTTGAACCGGGCCAGGGTTCGGGTGCGCTGCGGCTGCGATTTGCCGCCGTGCAGGGCGGCGGCGCGGACGCCGCTGTCGAGCAGGTGCTCGGTGAGTCGGTCGACGGCGTGCTTGGTGTCCAGGAACATGATCACCTGGCCCTCCCGCGCAGCGATCTCGGTCGTCGTCTGCAGCTTGTCGGCGGCGTGTACGTGCAGCACGTGGTGCTCCGACGTACTGACCGCGCCGGCGGAGTGGTCCAGGGAGTGGACCACCGGGTCGTGCAGGTAGCGGCGGACCAGCAGGTCGACGTTGCGGTCCAAGGTGGCCGAGAACAGCATTCGCTGTCCTTCGGGGCGAACCTGGTCCAGCAGCGCCGTTACCTGGGGCATAAAGCCCATGTCGGCCATCTGGTCGGCCTCGTCCAGGACGGTGACGGCGACTTGGCCGAGCCGGCAGTGATCGCGCTCGACGAGGTCCCTCAGCCGGCCCGGCGTCGCGACGAGCACCTCCGCGCCGTCGCGGAGCGCGCCGGCCTGACGGCCGATCGGCATCCCGCCGACCGCGGTGGCCAGTCGGAGTTTCATCGAACGGGCGTAGGGGGCGAGAGCGTCGGTGACCTGCTGGGCCAACTCGCGGGTGGGCACCAGCACCAAGGCCAGCGGTTGCCGGGGCTCGGCGCGCCGTCCGGCGGTACGAGCCAGCAGCGCGAGGCCGAAGGCGAGGGTCTTGCCGGACCCGGTTCGTCCGCGGCCCAGCACATCGCGGCCCGCCAGGGAGTTGGGCAGCGTCGCCGCCTGGATCGGGAACGGCACGGTCACGCCCTCCGCGGTGAGGGTCACCAGCAGTGGCCGGGGCATGTCGAGGTCGGCGAACGCCCCAGCGGCGGGCAGTGCCGGAGTCAGTGTCTCCGGCAGGACGAACTCCCCCTGCGGTGCGGCGGGGCGGTGGCGATGGCCGCCGGAGCGGCTTGCGTCGCTGGTCCTCGTGCGGACGCCGTTCTTTCCTGCGCCGGAATTTCCGCCGCGGGTGGCGGTGAAACCGTCGTTCATACGTGTGCGGCTCATCCAGAACCTTCCTCAAAGCGGCCGCATTCTAGGAACTCTGCTGCGCTGCGCAGTACAGGGAATCGCAAGATGGGCCAAGCAAATATGGCCGGCGGGCGATGCCCGCGGGCTGAGAGCGCTGAACGGGTTGGGCGATCCGGTCCACGTCCCCAAGACCGAGGCTTTGGGCGTCGAGAGGCTCTGACGGATTTTCATCCGGAGCCTTGAGCGGACATCTGCTGCCGAGGGGGGGATCGCGGCGCCCTCAAGAGCCTGCCCGCGGTGAAATCGTCACGGCGTGAGCAGGGCAGAGTGTGTACCGATGCGCTGCAAGCCGGGGCCCGCACCCAAGGTGCGGGCCCCAGCTGCGGTGTGCCTGTTTCAGCGTCAGGCGGGAACGATGTTCTCGGCCGTCGGGCCCTTCTGGCCCTGTGCGATGTCGAAGCTCACCTTCTGGCCTTCGAGGAGTTCACGGAAGCCCTGGGCGGCGATGTTCGAGTAGTGGGCGAACACGTCCGCGCCGCCACCGTCCTGCTCGATGAAGCCGAAACCCTTTTCCGCGTTGAACCACTTCACGGTGCCAGTAGCCATGTGCTGAATCTCCTTTGGGGCAGTGCCCGGAGCCCGTACGGTACGGATCCCGCGTCGCCGCAATGATTGCCCCGCCAGCAGATGACCGGAATAAAGGACTGCTCTCATAGGCGCGGGCCGGTGAGGGCACTTTTTGGGAACCACAACTGCAACTCTTTTGAGAGTAGCACGGCGCGATCGTCTGTGCACGGTTGATAACCGTGCACAGACGATCCCCGTGAGATACCTCATCGCGTGTCGCGCCGATTTCTCACTTCGCGAGCGCAGATATTGAGCCTCCCGGAACGCACTGTTCGCGCGGCGCCAACGCCACGAGGACTCGGTGAAGGGGGCGGGGGCCGCGCCGCGCACAGCAGTCAATGAGGGGCCAGCGCCACCAAGGGCGTTGACCCTCGGTACCGAGGACCGTCGCGCACCGTCGGGAGCCGAGCCCCCCGCCCATGACGAGGCCGACGCCGCCGGTTCGTGGTGACGTCGTTCGCGGCCTGCCGGTTCAGGTCGACGCGGCGAACTCGTCGCCCTGACGGGCGACGTCCAGAGGCCGCTCAAGGATTCGACGTCAGGAGTTGCCTCTACAAGACGGTTTGGCTCCCCGGTCCCGCGGAGGCCCCGGACCGCTTCGCCGACAGCCGCCGGTCTTCGTGGCCAACGGCTCTACCCTGAAGGGATGTTCTCACCCGAAGGGCCCTCGCTGCGCGAGCTGGCCGTGCAGGCCTTCTCCTCCGTCGAGCGCGGATACGACCTGCTCGCGCCGAGGTTCGACCACACGCCGTTCCGCACGCCGGACCGGATCCTCGACGCGACCGTCACCGCCCTGCGCCCGCTCGGTCCCTTCGGTGACGGGCTGGACGTGTGCTGCGGCACGGGGGCCGGCCTGCAGGTCCTGCACCCGCTGTGCCGGGGCCGGGTCGCGGGAGTGGACTTCAGCGCCGGCATGCTCGCCGAGGCGCGCCGTGCCCACCCGGACGGGGAATGGATACGCGCGGACGCGCGGAGACCGCCCTTCGCCGCCGAGTTCGACCTGGCCGTCAGCTTCGGCGCCTTCGGCCACTTCCTGGCCACCGACCGGCCGGCCCTGTTCGCCGGGGTGCACCGCGCCCTGCGGCCCGGCGGGCTCTTCGCCTTCCCGGTGTTCGCGCCGCCCCGCATCTCCTCCCGGAGCTACTGGGTGCCCGCCGGGTTCGACGCGGCCATGCGCATACGGAACGCGGTCTGGCGCCCGCCGTTCGTCATGTACTACCGCACCTTCCCGCTGCGCGCCGTGCGCGCCGAACTGACCGCGGCGGGCTTCACGGTGCGGACCGCGGTACTGCCCGACTTCGGCCGCCGCCCGGACGGCGCCCCGTACGCCCGGCTGGTCATGGCCCGCAAGGGCTGACGGCGGCCGTCTCATCCCGGTACACGGAACCGAGGACCCGCCGGCGCTCTATGCGGGCTGCCGGGTCGGCCGCCGCTGCTACAGGGACGCGGCCAGCGTCAGGGCGGTGGCCACGGCCACGGGCAGCAGCACGATGGGGGTCACCGCGGCGTTGCGGGTCGCGCTGTCGGCGTACTCGCCCTTCTTCACGTGGAAGCCGATCGCGCCGATGAGCACCACCACCGTGCCCGCGGCAGCCGCGATGCCCAGCGGCTGCCACCAGATGCCGGCGCCCAGCCCGACGGCCTCGGCAACCTCTGCGATTCCCACGCACCGGACCAGCCCGGAGCCGAGCCCCTTGTGGATGAGGCCCTCCGGCACGGGGCCCTTGAGCTGCACCTTGGGTGCGCCGGCGGCGAGGAAGACGAGGGCGAGCAGAACGCTGAGGATGACAGCGGCTGTGTACACGATGGTTCCTAGTCCTGAAGAAGAAGTGAAGGCAAGCGCGGCGCGACGGCCCGCGCGCCCGATGGTCACCCGCGCGAAGGGGCTCCCGGGTTCGATCCCGGATCCCATGAGAACATTACTTGACGAGTCAAGCAAATGACCGGCCGGCCGGGACGCGCCATCGTGAGCGAGGTCTCACCAGCGGAAACGGCGTCGGACGAGCCCCCGCCGAAGGCTTTGGGAACGGGCACGCACGCCGAACACCACCCGGCCGCCGGGCCGACGACCTGTTCGCAATGTCCGCGACAGCACCTGCGGCGGACCGTGGACCGACGCCTCGGCCTGCGTCACCGAGACTCCGGATCCCCGCACACCGGACAGCCGTACTCGTCGGCGGTGCCCCAAGCGACCCGGTGACCGCAGAAGTCACACGGCCGCGAGGGCTCCACCGGGTCGGGGAGTCGCACACCGGCGGGCGCGCCGGCGGCGGCGCTGCCGCCGTCGGTCCGGATCGGCACCGGTGCCGTAGGCGTCGCGGCCGCGTAGGCCACTCGCGAAGTCGAAGGAGGCCCCGGCGGCGGCGCAGGCCTGCTCAGGCGGGACCCATCCCCGGTGGGCGCGGGTTCACGCGGTCCGCAGGCGTGCGCATCGGCGGCAGGCGCGGGCCGAGGCCGCCACCACGGCGTGGGACAGGGCCGCGAGTGCGCCGGCCAGGGCTAGCAGGGGCCAGTTCGCGGCCAGGACGCACGCGGTGGCGAGCGCGAGCGTGGCGACCGCCATGGCGACGCTGGCCGTGGTGCCGGTCCAGGCGACCGCGAGGGGTAGCCGGTGCGGCACGGGCAGCCGGCGAGCGAGGGTGCCGGTGACGGCCAGTGCCGCCGCGGCGAGCAGTGCCGCAGCACCGGCAACGCCCGCCAGATGAACGGCCAGCAGCTGAGCCACACGTGGCAGGTCCCAGGGCTGATCCTGGCCGGTCGTCCGGGCCAGATACCAGCAGGTGACCAGGAAGGGAGCCGTAAGGGCGACAGCCCGGGCGGTGTGCCGGGCCTGGGCGACGGTCAGTTCACGTTGGCAGCCCGGTGCGATCTCGTCGACGGTCCCGAACTCTTCGACCGCCAGGTGGGCGGCGCGCGGGTGTGCCGTTCCGGCGTGGGTGTACGCCGCCACCGTGTCCGCGAGGCCGCCGCCTATCTCTTCGATCATCCTCGCCTTGATCCGGGCCGGGCCGTGCAGCGCGGCGGTCAGGGCCGTGACGTAGTCCTCGACGGGATCGGCCTGCCGGCCGGCCGCGTTCATGTGGCCGCGCCGGGCGGTGGGACGGGGTTCAGCACCGATCCGATCGCCGTCGTGAACTCGCTCCACGCGGTGCGCTCGCCGGCCAGCGAGCGCCGTCCGGCATCGGTGAGTTCGTAGCACCGCCGTCGCCGTTCACCGGAGGACTGCCAGCTGCTGCTCAGCAGCCCCAGGCGCTCCAGCCGGTTCAAGGCCGGATAGATCGTGCCCGTCCGCAGTTCCAGTACGCCCTCGCTGCGGTGCTGGACCGCGGCGATGATCGCGTAACCGTGCAGCGGGCCCGGTTCGAGCACGGCCAGCAACAGTCCGTCCAGGTGCCCTCGCACCGCGTCTGCCCTCATGTGTAGGCAGCCTACCCAAAGTAGGCGTAGGCAGTGTATGTATTGGCAGCCAACATATTCACGCTTCTGCTCGGAGGAATCCGCGGTGACCAAGGTGATGCTGTCCCTGCATGTCCTGGCGGCGATCGTGACGGTCGGATCGATCACGGCGGCCGCGTCGATGTTCCCCCGCTACGCGCTGCAGGCTTCCGGCGGCCGCGACCGGGGCCGGGGCCCGGACGGGCGGGCCGCCGCGATCGCCGGACTCCTGCACCGGATCTGCCGCGGCTACGCCGCCGCGGGTCTCGCCGTACCGGCCCTCGGGGTCGCCACCGGCGCCCTGCTCGGCGTCCTCACCGACGTCTGGCTGATCGCCTCGCTCATGTTGACCGTGATCGCCGCGGCCATCCTGGCCCTGGCGATCCTGCCCGGCCAGCAGCGACTGCTCGCCTTGGCCGAGGACGCGGCCGCCGAGGGCGAGTCGCGTCCCGCGGCGGCCCGGCTGACCATGCTCACCGGCGTCTTCAACCTGCTGTGGGCCGCCGTCGTCGTCCTGATGATCGTCCGTCCTGGCTCGACCACAGGGGCGTGACCCGGGGTGCCGACGAACCGGTCCTGTTCGTGACCCGCCGCCGTAGCGCCGGCACGCCGGTCGCCACGGACGTATTGCATACAGTATTCGAGCCGCCTAGGGTTGCTCCATGCTGCAGACGAAGCTCAGGGGCCCGGCCCCTTCCATGGCGATGCGGTCGGCGGTGGGCGGTGCGGTGCCCACCCGCGAACGGGGGTTCCGGACATGACGACTTACGGCGACGACGCGACGATCAGGCGGATACTCACCGAGGCCGGTGACACGTGGGCCGTGGTGGGTCTGTCCGACAATCCCGATCGGGCCGCCTATCGCGTGGCCGAGAAGCTGCAGCGGCTCGGCAAGAGGGTGGTGCCCGTGCACCCGAAGGCGGAGACGGTGCACGGTGAGCAGGGCTACGCGTCCCTGGCGGAGATCCCCTTCGTGGTCGACGTCGTCGACGTGTTCGTGAACTCCGCGCTCGCCGGAGATGTCGCCGACCAGGCCGTGGCGATCGGCGCCAAGGCGGTCTGGTTCCAGGTGGACGTCATCGACGAGGCCGCCTACGCCAGGACCCGCGACGCCGGCCTGCTGATGGTGATGGACCGCTCCCCGGGACGGGAGATACCCCGGCTGGGGCTGGGATGACGCTCGCCGCCGGCCCCGCGTGACCACCCGTCACCACCGCGTGCGGGGCCTGCGCGGCAGCCGGGGCCCGTCCCGTCCCGTGTGGTCGGTCAATCGGCGTCCTCCCCGGGCCGCGCCGTGCATGCGGTGAGTGTGCGGCGCGGCCGGGCCATCCTAGGTGTATTGCCCCGTGAGGTTAGGAACGCGGCTGGCGGGTGGTTGGCCCTTCAGCGCGGTGTGTCCGCGGTGGTGATTGTAGGTGTGCAGCCAGGCGGGGA
>NZ_JARAVM010000039.1:0-78675 GCF_033792735.1 Streptomyces sp. PA03-3a | reverse complement strand
AGTCGTTCCCATTCAGCATCGCTCAAGTCACCCCGCCCCATGTCCACATCAACGACGCGGACGGCGAGTAGTCACATGATCGTCCGGACAAGTCCTAGGCATGGTGGGGCCCGAGGGAAGTAGTACGGGCACAGATCTGGCGATCACGGAGTTGCGACGCTCTGTGATCACTGGGGGCTTGCGCCTGCGCTCCCGTCATGGCTGACCGGAGCACTTTCAGCTTCTACGGCTACGGGGCTGCTCCTTGGCATCGTACTTCTGCCGGGCCTGCTCCACCTCGCCCAGGTTGACCGACCAGTGGGCGAGTGCTGCGAACAGCGGCGCCAGGCTGCGCGTCCAAGCCCCGAGCGCCGCCGCGGTGGTTCCACGGCAGGCCAGGTCTCCTTCACCCACGTCGCGACCGCCTCATCGTCGCGCTGCACGGCCCTGCGAGCCGGGACCTGGGGCGACCAGCCGTGCCGGTGCAGCAACAGGCACACCCCGGGCACGGTGTAGCTCTTGTGGAACATGCGCCCGATCAGCGTCCTGATCCGCGCGAGCGTCCAGCGCTCGTCAGACCAGCCGTGCGCCACCGCCCCCAACGCCAAGGCCGCCTCCAGCTTCACGAACAACTCGTCGCTGAGCTTGGGCAAGGACGCCGGCCCCTTCGAGACCAGGCCCTCTTCACCCCGCTCGGCCCACTCGCGCCGCCAGCGCTGTACCGAGCGCACATGAACCCGCAGCACCTTCGCCACCTCGGCGTTGTCGCTACCAGCCGCGAACATCGCACCCGCATCCAGACGGATCCGCTCGCGAAACGCCCTCCGCTCGGCAGTCAGCCCACCACCCTGCGCATACCTCATTACCGTGGTGTACCGCGACGATCACTACCTGTCAGCACCCCACGACATCACGCATTACAAGTCAGTAGGTAACTACTATCCCCTTGCCGGTAGCTTCCGTTGGGCCCACAGAGGACTCGTCAACGGGAGCGAACATGATTGTGGTAACTGGAGCTACGGGCAACGTCGGACAGCCGCTGGTTCGGGCGCTTGTCACGGCCGGTGAGCAGGTGACGGCGGTGTCGCGAGGGATCTCTGCACGAGACATGCCGACGGGGGTACGGCACCATCAGGCCGACCTGGCCGAGCCGGAAAGCCTCGCGCCCGCGCTCGACGGCGCCGACGCACTGTTCCTGCTGACCTCGGGCGACTTCGTATCAGCCGGTGGCAGCGTCAGCGACGTCCTCGATGTCGCGCGGGCGGGCGGGATCGGCCGGGTTGTCCTGCTGTCCTCCCAAGGAGTTGCCACGGGAAGCCACCCCTCGACACTGGAGGAGCCCGTCACGGAGTCGGGCCTGGAATGGACACTGCTGCGGCCGGGAGGTTTTAACTCCAACACGTTGCAGTGGGCCGAGATGGTCCGCGCGCAACGGATGGTCGGCGCGCCGTTCGGTGACGTCGCGCTGCCGACCATCGACCCGGCCGACATCGCCGAGGTCGCCGCCGCGGCATTGCGGGACGCCGGCCACGTCGGCAGGGTGTATGAGCTGACCGGGCCGGCGCCGATCTCACCTCGGCAGCAGGCGATGGCGATCGCCGACGCGCTGGGTGAGCCGGTGCGGTTCGTCGAACAAAGCCGCGCGGAGGCTCGGGCACAGATGCTGCAATTCATGCCCGAGCCGGCCGTGGAAGCCACCCTTGGCATCCTGGGCACGCCGAAAGCCGCTGAGCAGCGGGTGAGCCCCGACGTCGAGCAGGTCCTCGGCCGCCCGCCCCGCACCTTCGCCCAGTGGGCTGCGCGCAACATCGCAGCCTTCAAATAAGAGGTTGTGCAGGTAAGCCTGTGCTCAGGGACGGCGGTTCGGGCGTTCGTCTCAGCGGTAGGTCGTCCATGCCCGACGGATCAGGCTGCGCACGGTGATGATGGTGTCGGCCAGGTCGAAGAAGGCGTCGATGACAGTGACCCGGCGTTCGTAGCAGCGGGCGAGGCGGTGGAAGGCGTTCTGCCAGGCGTGGGTCCTCTCGACATGCCACCTCTGACTTGCCCGGATCGGTGCCTTCTCGCCCTTGTGTGCGATGCGGCCGTACAGGCCGCGCCCGCTCAGCAGGGCGCGGGTCTTGTCAGAGTCGTAGCCGGCGTCCAGGTGCACGGTCCCGTCGTCGGGTAGCGGGCCGAGGCCGTCCAGCAGGTCCAGGGTCGGGGCGAGCAGCGGCGAGTCGTGACGGTTGGCTCCGGCCGGCACGCGGCCCAGCGGGATTCCATAACCGTCCGTCATGCCCAAGCGTTCCAGGCCCTGCTTGCCGCGATCGACCGGTGAACGCCCGGCTGCCTCGCCGCCGCCGGGGGCTTTGGTGACGGAGCCGTCGACGGCGATCTGGTCCAGGACGAGGCCGACGATCCGGTCGTAGTACTCCAGCGCGATCTGCTTGAGTCTGGCGAGGATGCCGAGCCGAATCCACTCGTTCCGGCGGTTGCGGATCGTGGTGGCCGAGCAGGTCGTATCGGCGATCGCCTGGTAGGAGCAGCCGAACCGCAGGAGTTGCAGCATCTTGTCGAAGACGACCCGGTCGCTGATGCGTGGGCGGCGGCAGCCCAGTGGATGGTCCGGGTGATACTCCGGCCGCTCAGGCAGCAGGGCGACGAATTGGCCCCAGAGTGGTTCGGTCAGCCACGATGGCAGTACAGGCACAGGTCTCCCCGGTGATCACAGAGCGTCGCAAACTCCATGATCGCCAAGACCTGTGCCTGTCTTGTTGCCGGGTGCCACCACCACGCCTATCTGCGCGACCTCTAATCTGTGGCTCATGCATCAGCCCCGAAGGCGCGACCGGCGCCTGCCTCGCCGTGTGCCGTCGGCGTCGGCCCGAGGCCGGGTTCCCCGGCTCACACCCGACGGCGCTGATGTAGTCCTGGTCGGCTACTTCTCCGCGAAAGAGAAGGACTTCGAAGGGCGCATGACGTCGGCAGCCACTGCACTGGTGGCGCGTGGCGCTCGGGTCGTTGCGCAGTTCGTGCAGCGGCGGGGCGTTTCCGACGGCGGAGTCCGGAAGATGGGTCTGCCCTACTCGTCGCGGACTCCTCTGAGCTACGGCAAAGTCCGAGAGGTGGCACAGGCCTGCGACCAGGCCAACGTTGACGCGGTGGTCTTCGTTGCCGTTCTGACCGGACGTCAGCAACGCGCGCTGGCGGGCATGCTCGGCTGCCCCGCTGTGAGTCTTTCCGACGTCCTCGCCGCCGACTGATCGCCACTCGCAGCGGTCGTGACACACGCCTGCTTGGCCACCTGCGACACCGTGGAGGTGTACCGGCTCCTCGGTTCACCGGCGGTTCGCACAACCTGCCTCCATGTCCGGATCCGGGCACCTTCTTGACTGGTTGCAGCGCTGGTATGGCTCGCAGTGCGATGGTGACTGGGAGCACGAATGGGGCGTGGCGATCGCGACGCTCGACAACCCGGGCTGGTCCGTCAAGATTGATCTTGAGGAGACCGACCTGGCGGACCGGGAGTATCCCCGACCGCAGGTTGTTCGAAGTGAACATGACTGGGTGATGGCCTGGACCCCCGGGAAGGTGTTCCATGCCGCCTGGGGCCGGCAACTTGACCGAGGCTCTCGCGCTGTTCAGAGTCTGGGCGGCCGTGAGCGCCGGGCGGGTGATTCGATCCGGCCGTGAGCGCGGGGCGGCCCCCCACCTGTCCGACCTCACTGCACCGACCACCGGAACCGCTCGTCCGGCTCCTCCCGCCGCTCCAGCACTCCCGCGGCGGCCAAGTGCAGAAGAACCTCATGCAGGGCATTCCCCAACGGGTTGTCCGTCCAGAACACCCACTTGATCCGTGTGAAGGCCTCGGAATCGCCGAAGATCCCCAGTGAACAGCCCACCACGAAGGCGGCACGGTCCCAGTCCGTCCAGTTGGGCAAGCCCTCGGAAAGAGCCATGTAGCAAGCCTGGCAGCGCGGCACCAGGCCCGATGCGCGATTCCGGCTTCCGGGCGCGGTCCGGGCCGGGTCTGCGGGCGGGGGTGGCGGCGGCGAAGGACAACCAGCGTGAGCACGACGAGGCGTCGGGCACCGGCCTATTGGCCAAGCTGTCCCAAGCCGGCGTAGACGCGCAGCTCAGAGAGCCTGGTCGGCACCTTCCACCGACGCAGGGCGTCCGTTGCGCCGGATGGCCAGGCAGCCTCGCCCCGGTCGGCCACGAAGCGCACGACCCGCTGCTGCGCGTCGCTCAGGTCGCCGAAGGACTGAGGAGGCTCGGCGGGATCGCCCGGGAAAACCAGCCCGAACAGCACCTGCCCGGTGTAGTACCTGTCATCGAACCCTTCGACGCCAGTACTGTCGGCCAGGCCGATCAGCATGGCATCGACCGCCTTGAGCGTCGTGCCTTCGGACGTTGCGGCCAGGGCCATCGCCGCGAGACTCATGTAGGAGCCGCTCAGAAACGACATGGTCCCGGTCTTCTCAGGCGGCCGGGCGACGACCTGTGTCAGCACGTCGACGACGGCCGGGTCGGCGATGCCGAATCGCGTCAGCGCGAAGGCGGAGGCCCAACGCAACTCGACGATCGGGCTGTCCAGGTAGCGCCGGATGAAGGGGACAGCCGCCGGTTCGCCGAGCAGGCCGAGGGCGACGATTCCCGTCGCCGTCGCGCCGGGCGAATCCTCCTCGGCGATGAACGCCTTCAAGAGCGGAATCGACGTCGCCGAGGACTCGGGGAACCACGCCAGCAAGTTTGCCGTCATGGCCCGCAGTTCAGGGCTGTCCGAGGTCAGCAGGACGGTAAGTGCGGGAAGTGCTTCCCGGACGGAGTCATGGCACCGCACCACCGCTTCGGCGGCGATGAGCACGTGAGCCCAGGTCTCCTCGCGATCTTTGCGTTGCTCGTCGTCCTCCGCTTCGCGGATCCACTGAGCCCACCCATCGGCTTCGCCGCGTAGATTCGCCAGGGCGGCGCGGTCTTCCCGAGGGTCATAGCCGTTCGGCAGGTAGTTGTTGTCCAGCCCGATCGCGATGGCGACCAGCAGACCGACGATCCGATGCCTGTTGACCAGCCTCGGATCGAGCGCCATCCGCACGAGGAAAGGCACGGTGTACACCGCCGCCTGCGATCGCGTGCCCTGGTGCACGATGTGGCTCGCGAGTTGCGCAGCCGGCGGGTACCCGCCCTCCCAGTCCCCGGCTTGCATCGCCCGGAGGTGTCCGGGGACGTCGTCGGCCATGCCGTAGGAGTGCTGCAGCTGGGCCCAGGGCACATCGTCCAGGCCTGCGAGAGGGTCGTCGCTCGTCACGGCAGCAGATCCTGGCACACCAGCATGTGGAGGGGACACGATGAGTCCCCGGACACGGCACCCGGCACGCACCTGCTGCGCTCATTCTGCTGGCCTCCCGCACGGAAGGAACGTCGCCCGCAAGAACATGGCGGGAAAGGCGCCTGAGGGCAGGGCGGCGGCCGCGCCGCGCCCTCGCCAGAGTACTGCGGCCGTAGATCCCGATCGTGTGTCGGCAGCCCTTACCACCAGAGCACCGCCGGCGACCCGCGGGAAGAGTCACCATGCCATGGCAGACCGGGCCCGCATCTCGGAGCGGGTCGCCACCGCGCTGGAGCCCTTGAGCGCGTTGACCGGCGTCCGCGAAGGGGAGTGGCTGTCACAGCAGGCCTATACGCTGCGAGGGATAACGGCCTGAGACCGGAAGGCACGATGACCCGCACTACCCGTCCGACGGTTGAGGCGATACTCGCCGTGCTGCCCGAACTCGCCTCCTACGCGCGCGACGCGGTCATCCTGCACCCCGAGCGCGCGGAGCTGGACCCCTGGAGCAGCTCCATCGGCGGACCGCTGCTGTGGCCGAGTGACGAACCGTGGCCCGAGTGTTCCCTGCCCGACGCGAGCGACCCCGCCGGTTCGCCTGCCGCGGCCATGGTGCCGGTCGCACAGATCTTCCGACGCGACGTGCCGGGCCCCTGGTGGCCCGTCGGCATCGACCTCCTGCAGATCCTCTGGTGCCCCAATGAACACTGGGATCCTCCGGCCTCGCAAGCCGACGTCAGCCCCGTGGTGGAGCTGCGCTGGCGTCGGGCCGCCGCCGTCCTCGGCCCCTTGACGACTCCGCCGCCGCCCTCACGGTATGAAGAGGACGGCTACCTGCCGCAGCCGTGCGCCATCACCGCCGAGCGCGTGACCGACTTCCCCTTCCGGGAGGAACTGCCGGCGGACCTCCGCCCGCGCCTTGAGGAACTGGTCCGCGAGACCGGCGACGGCGGCGACGTCATCACCCGCCTCGCCGGCTGGAAGCTCGGCGGCTGGCCCACCTGGCACCTGACGCAGCCCATGGTCTTCGCCTGCGACGACTGCGGCACGGCCATGACACTCATGTTCACCGTGGCCAGCGACGACGAGACGGGCGTGGTCGTCGGCCGATCGGGAGACCTGCGCATCTTCACCTGCCCCGCCGACCACCGCCATGGGTTCCAGGTGGACCTGCACTGACGTTCGCCTGTGCGGCGGTGCCCCTTCGTACAGGGACGGGCATCGCCATGCTGCACGGGGCGGGCCTGCGCGATACTGCCCCCGTGGAGTGGTTCGAGCAGGTCCTGGCAGCGGAAGAGGCGCGTGACTGGGACACGGCCATCGCATTGGTCAGTGCCCACGCCGAGTGCTTCTCTGGGGATCATTACAGGCACGACAACCATCTGTGGCACATGGATCTGCTCGTTCGCGCCGAGCGGTTCCCGGAGCTCGCGGAACTCGCCCGTACGGATGTCCACGCACGCCGCAGACTCAACGGCTCGCTCGGCGAGCGGGGGATGACGGCGGCGTTGCGCAGCCGCGCCGAGGACGGTGACCGTCACGCCCTCTACGTCCTCCTACGGCTGCTGTGCGAGACCGATCGCGTCCAGGAGGCCCGGGGAGTGGTTCAGGACCTGGGTCCGGAGGATCAGTACGCCAACGAGATCGTGGCAGGCTTTCGACCGCAGTGAAGCGGTGCGCGGTTCCGTTCGCCGCCCCCGCCCCCGCCCCCGCCCCGACGACGCGCCCCGGGTCTCCGCGGCCGCTCCGGCCCCGCCGGCCGGACGGCGGACCCACACCGCTGTCCCGCGAAAACGCGTCAGATGCCTGATGGGTGCCGGAAGGTGGAGGAAGTGCGGCCGGTGCCCGGACACGGCATCCGGCACGCACCCTCTGTGCGTTTGCTGTTCGCCTCCCGTACGCCTTTTCCGTATCTGATGGCGGACGGCTGTGAACACGGCGAGTACGATCCCGCCTGTGCGCTGCCGTCTCGCTCTGGGTTGCACGCCCGGCGTCCGGGCTGACAACGTTGTCTTCTGGTGAGGCCGAACTGTGCGTGCGTATCGCGACGCTGGAGAGGTTACGTGTCCATCAGATCCCATCCGCCCTTGCCCCGCGTGACACATACGAGAACATCGGGTCTCCGCCGCAGCCCCCTTCGGGCGGCGGTCGCCGCGCTGCTGACCGGGGCGCTCGGCCTCGCGGCGCTCGCGGGTGGTGGCGCGGCCGTGGCCGCGCCCGCCTCGACGGCGTCCGCGGGTTCCGCGGGAGGCTCCGGCGGTACGGACTACACGAAGCTGGTCGACCCGTTCGTGGCGACCGCCGGCGACGACGGCAACGACCTGCCCGGCGCCCAGGCGCCGCACAGTCTTGCCAAGGTCAGCCCGCTGACCACGCCGAACCGCAACCACCCCGGGTACGACTACAACGAGGACCACATCGCCGGTTTCACCGCGACGAACCTCGACGGCGTCGGCGGCTCGGGAGGCGGTGGCGACCTGCTGGTCGTGCCGACCTCCGTGCGGTACGACAAGCGGCCCGCGCCCAGCACGTACGCGCACGCGTACAGCCACGACGACGAGACCGCGACGACCGGCTACTACCAGGTGGGCCTCGGGGCCATCTCCGGAACCGGGTCCGCGGTGACGCAGGACCCCGGCACCATCAAGGCCGAGGTGACCGCGACCACGCGCACCGCGCTGGAGCGGTTCAGCTTCCCCGCCGGGTCGGACCCCGAGCTCGTCCTCGACCTCGCGAACAACTTCACCAGCCGTACCCGTTCGACGATGAAGGCGACGACGCTCCCGGACGGGACCACGTCCATCAGCGGGCTCATCGCGGGCTCGTTCAACGGCGCCTCGTACAAGCTCTACTACGACGCCACCACGAACGTCCCCGTGACCTCCCTGAAGAGCTGGGGCGCCGACGGCAGGCTCGGTGACGCGACCTCGCAGGACGGCGCCGACACCGGCGCCGTCCTCGGGTTCGACAAGTCCCACGGGGACGACGTCGAACTGCGCATCACGCTGTCGCCGATCAGCGCGGAACAGGCCGCGACCGACCAGCGCAACGAGGTGGGCGACCTCACCTTCGACCAAGCGCGGGCGCGGACGAAGGCGGAGTGGAACAGCGCGCTCGGCGCCGTCGACGTGCGGGCCTCGGCGAAGGCCGACCCCGGGTCGACGCTCACCAAGGAGTTCTACACGCACCTGTACCGCATGTACGCGCTGCCGGTGAACGCCACCAGCACCAGCGGCACGTACCGCGGCGCGGACGGGGCGGTGCACAAGGCGAACGGCTTCACGTACTACGACGGCTGGTCCACCTGGGACGACTTCCGCAAGTACTCCGTCGAGGCCTACATCGACCCGGCCACCTACCGGGACATGATCCAGTCGCTGGTCGAGCTCTTCGCCGATGCCCGCGCCTCCGGCAAGAGCCTCGGCAGCCTGACCCACTCGGTCCCGACCGTGCGCTGGGAGCGCTCGGCCGTGCTGGTCGCCGACGCGCTGTCGAAGGGCTTCAGGAACTTCGACCGGCTCGACGAGGCGTACCCGGCGCTGCTGTCGTACTCCGGCTACTACACGGGTGCGCAGCTGCGGCAGGGCTACGTCACCGGCGACCCCGGTACGACCGTGCAGCGCGGCTACGACCAGTGGGCGCTGTCCGTCATCGCCGACGCGCTCGGCAAGAAGGACGACGCGAAGAAGCTGCGCGCGCAGTCCACCATGGCGGTCGACAACCTGGTGAAGTCCGGTGCCTGGACCGCGGCCGACGGCACCAAGGTCGGTCTGCTCACCCCGCGCGCCGCGAACGGCGACTGGCAGAGCGCCGACTACGAGAAGTTCGAGGCGGCCGGCCTCTACCAGGGCACGCTCTGGCAGTACCACTGGTACGACGCGTACGACATGGGCGGCCTCATCGAGGCCATGGGCGGCGACAAGGCCGGCAAGGCCGCGGTCAAGCACATGTTCGGCGAGGACTCGACCGTCGACGACGGCTCGACCATGCTGCACTCCAACGCGAATGAGATCGACCTCCAGGCCCCCTACCTCTTCAACTACGTCGGTGAGCCGAGCCTGACGCAGAAGTGGGTGCGTGCCATCTACACCGGCACGACCTGGAACCGCTACATCGCGACGGGCTCGACGAACGAGGCCCCGAGCTCCGGCGGCCAGTTCACCCCGCCGATCAAGACCCAGGTCTACAAGCTCTCCCCGAACGGCTTCCTGCCGACCATGGACAACGACGCTGGCACCATGTCGACCATGTTCGTCGGCGCGGCGCTCGGCCTGTTCCCGGTGACCGCCGGCTCCAGCCAGTTCCAGATCGGCAGCCCGTTCTTCGACTCCACGACGATCAGCTACGCCAACGGCTCGAAGTTCACGGTGAAGGCCGACGGCGTGTCCGCGAGCAACTACTACGTGCAGAACGCCACTCTCAACGGCAAGCGCTTCGACAACACGTGGCTGGACTACGCGCAGATCATCTCCGGCGGCACGCTGGACTTCACCATGGGCTCCACGCCCTCCCAGTGGGGCGCCGAGACCAAGCCCGCGTACTCGCTGAACACCGACGGCGGCGACACCGGTGACGGCGACACGGGCACGGACAAGGGCGACACCGTCGTCTCCGCCCGGCCGGGCACCGTCGCCACCGACGAGGACGGCACCCTCGACGACAGCGTGAAGCTCACCCTGGACGGCCCGGCGACCTTCGACGCCCACAAGGGAACCAGCCTCACCAAGACCGGTGCGGCGAGCGTGACCGGCCTGCCGAAGGGCGTCACCGCTGACCTGCGCGTCACCGGCAAGCGGACGGCGACGCTGTCCCTCACCGGTACCACGGACGTGGACGCGCGCTTCGGCGTCACCTTCCGCGACGCGGCCTTCGCGCACGGGGTACGGGCCTCGACGGTGAGCGGCACCGGGATATCCCCGACCGACCCGCTCCTCGTCTCCGCCGCCGCGGTGCACCGCGAGACCCTGGGCGCACTCGTCGACCAGGCGTCCGTGGTGCGCGGCGCCAACTACTCCGACGGCTCCTGGAACCTGTTCCGGTCGGCCCTCGAACGCGCGCGGACCGTCCTCGCGGACACGGGATCCGTGACGGGCACGATCATGGCCGCGCAGGACGCGCTGCTGACCGCCGTCGACGGGCTGACCATCGACGAGGGCGGCTTCGCCGTCCTGCAGGCCGAGGACCCCGACCAGAAGGAGGGCCCCAGCCTCGTCAGCGAGCGAAACAACTCGGACGGCAACCTCGGCGGCGTCACCGAGGGATCGTGGGAGCGGTTCACCCGGCTGGACTTCGGCGGGGTCGCCCCGCGGACCGTCTCGGTCCGCTACGCCAACTCGCAGCCGGCGAACGCCAAGCCCAGCAGCGTCGACATCCACGCGGGCGCCGCGGACGGCCCCCTCGTCGCCACCGTCTCGCTCCCCGGGACCGGCGGCTGGCAGTACTACAACACGGTGCAGGCGGCCGTCACCGACCCTGACGCCCTGCTGGGCGCCAAGAGCGCGACGTTCGTGTTCCACGCCCCGTCGGGCCAGCAGTGGGTGTCGAACTTCGACTGGTACCAGTTCTCGCCGTACGAGGTCTCGACGTCCCCGACGACCACGCTCGCCACGCTGACCGCGGTGAACAGCACCACGACCGGCAACGGTTCGCTGCCGCTCAACCTCGGCAACGGCATCTTCGAGAACGTGACGAACGGCGCGTGGGCGCAGTGGAAGGACACCGACCTCCAGGGCGGCGCCGACACCGTCACCGTCCGCTACGACAAGCCTCAGTCGCGGGCCGCGTCGGACTCGCACATCGAGCTGCACCTCGGCTCGAAGGACGGCGCGAAGAAGGTCGACATCCCGCTCGACTACAGCGGATCGGGCTGGGGAACGATCGCCACCACGAGCGTGCACCTCGACCCGAGCGTCTTCACCAGCGTCCAGGACGTGTACGCGGCGTTCGTCTCCAGCACGCAGACCGCCTCCCAGCCGTACGTGGGCAACGTCTACTCGCTGGCCCTGACGCGGACCGCCGACGCCCCCGTGGGCTTCGACGCCACCGCGTTCCGTTCGCACAGCGGCGGCGGCCTCAAGAGCGAGCCCGTCGGCTGGACCGGCTCGGGTACCACCACCGACCTCGGCGGCACCTACAACGGGGCCTGGATCGACTACGGGGACATCGACTTCGGCAGCTCCCCGAAGAGCACCGTCACCATCACCTACGTCAACAACTCCGCCCGCTGCGGCACCGGCTCCGCCGTCCAGCTCTACCTGGACTCCTTCGACGCGGCCGACCCCGGCACGCCGTACGCGACCGTGCCGCTGCCCGTCACGGGATCCGCGTGGTCGGCCGGAGGGACGACGAGCCTGACGCTGCCCAAGGCGGTCACCGGCACGCACACCGTCCACCTGCGGCTGACGACCACCCCGGATTCCTCGCACCCGTACGTCGCGAACCTGGGCCGGATCACCTTCAACCACGTGGAGACACCCCCCGTCACGGACAAGTCCGCCCTGCGGAAGGCGATCGAGCGGTACGAGGGGCTCTCCGCCGACGCGGAGCGCTACGACGCGATCGACTTCGGTGTGTACGGGCGTGAACTCGCGGCCGCACGCGTCCTCGCCGCCGCCGAGGACGCCACCCAGCTCGAAGTCGACACGCGGACGCGCAGCCTCACCCTGGCGGCGGGCCAGCTGGTCCCGCTTCCGCGGCTGAGGCTGGAGGACCTGGTCACGACCGCGTCGGCCCTCGACGACGACCGTTACACGGACGCGTCGTGGAAGGCGTTCACCGCGGCACTCGCCGCGGCGAAGACGGCGATCGCGGACGGGGGGGCCACCGACGCGGCCCTCACCGCCCGGTACGACACCCTCCGCCACGCCGTGTCCGGGCTCACCACGAAGCCCAGGACGGTGCCGGCCGCGCCTGACGCGGTGTCGGCGACCTCGTCCGGCACGAGCGTGACCGTCGGCTGGTCCGCACCGAAGGACACCGGCGGCTCACCGGTCACCGGCTACAAGATCAGCCTCAGCGACGGCCACCAGATCAAGATCGACGACCCGGACAGCCGGAGCACGACCTTCACCTGGCTGCGGTCCGGCAGGTCGTACACGGCACGCGTCCAGGCGGTCAACGCCGTCGGCACCTCCCAGCCGAGCGCCACCACGGCGCCCGTGGTCACCGGCGGTGGCAAGCCGCAGAAGCCGGCCGTGACGGGTGTGATCACCGACGGCGAGCGGGTCCGCGTGACCTGGCGGGCGGCCGGCGACGGCGGATTCCCGATCGTCGGCTACACCGTGGCCCTCGACGACGGAACCACCGCGCACGTTCCCGCCACCACGGGCACGACGCTGCTCACGACCACGGGCAGGGCGAAGGCCCACGCGGCCACCGTCACCGCGGTCACCCTGGCCGGCACCTCGGACGACTCCACCGCGACCGTCCCGGTGACCACCTCGGCGACCGCCGCGGCGGACGCCTCCGACCCGGCCTACGAGCCGTCCCCCTTCCCGGACGACACGCTCAACGCCACCTACACGTCCGACAAGTGGCCGGGCACCGGCGACGGGACCGACTACTTCTACGGCCTGCTCGACGGATTCGAGCACCTCGACTCCGGCATCCTCGCCGCCAACACCAAGGTGCCCTACGGCACCCCGCCCACCGCTGAGAACGACCGCATCGCCGTGCGCATCAACAACGCGGCGACGCAGAAGGAGGTGGACCGGGCCGAGGTCGACGCGACGAACAGCTCCACCGTCACGATGGCCGACGGCCTCGGCTCCCGGCTCGGCCAGATCTACCTGGACGCCCTGAACGACGGGCGGCTGCCGAAGACCGGCGCGCTGTTCTCCCGCGTCACACAGGGCCTCGACAGGGGCGGAGCGGCGAAGGACCACTACGCCTACCAGCGCCCCTACGTGCGGCTCGGGTTCGTCGGCGACGGCGGTGCCGTCTACGAGTCGCAGGACGGTTCCTACGGCAGCCTCACCACCAGCGGCTCCTACCCGAGCGGCCACACCTACGGCGGCTACGAGGCGGGGACCGTCCTCGCCACGCTCCTGCCGGAGCTGGCACCGTCGATCCTCGCTCGCACCTCGGAGTACGGGGACAACCGCATCGTCCTCGGCTTCCACTACCCGCTCGACGTCATGGGCGGCCGCATCGCCGCACAGGCCACCGTCGCGCACCGGTGGGCGGACCCCGACTTCGCGAAGCTGCTGACGCAGGCCCACACCGAGATGGAGAACGTGCTGCTCGCGCAGTGCGAGAAGGAGGGCTACGGCGACACGCTCGAGGCCTGCCAGGGCGACTCCTACGCCGGCCTGAACACGGCCCAGCACGTCGACCTGTACACGCGGCGCCTGGACTACGGGTTCTCCCGGGTCGGGAAGTCCGGGCAGGCCCTCAAGGCGCCGTCCGACGCGGCGGCCCTGCTGATCACGGCCTTCCCGGACCTGACCACGGCTCAGCGCGTCCAGATCCTCGAGCAGACCGCGACGGACTCCGGCTCCCCGCTGGACCTCACCGCGGACGGCGGAGCGAGCTGGGAGCGGATCAACCTGGCGGCCGCGATGGCCGCGAAGGTGGTCGTGGGGGCCGACGGGTCGGTCAAGGTGACGAACCACACCGACGCCACCAGGGCCAGTGTCGCCGACGCCAAGGCGATCACCGTCGGAGGCGTCGCGATCGACGGGTTCGACCCGGCCGTGTCCACGTACGTCGTCGACTGGCCGAAGAACAGGAGGATACCGGCCCTCACCGCCGTACCGGCCGACTCCGGCGCGCGGGTGAAGGTCACCGACGGCAGTTCGGTCCTGTCGTCGAACGGGCACCGCTTCACCACCCGCACCATCAAGGTGACCTCGGCCAACGGTTCGGTCACGCGGACCTACACGGTCGGGTTCCAGCCCACGGACCGCGACGACCGTCCTGTCGCGGCCGGCGGCAACGGCGGTGACCGCACTGCCGCGGTCGCCGACCTGCTGAGCCGCGGAGGCGACGGAACGGGCTCCGCCGGCGGCGCCGGATTCTGGGCGCCGTCGACGGAGTGGGCGAACCCCATGTGGATCCCTCGGTCGTAGGGCGCCATGTGACCGCCGGTCCCGCCGCGTCCGACGAGGCCGCGGCGGGTTCCGGCCGAGCAGCGAGAAGCACCGCACCGAAGACGGCCCCTGCGGGTGAACGACTGCCGTTCACCCGCAGGGCCCGTCGTCGTTCGTCCCCCTGCTCCTCGCGCCGGTTCAGGTCCCCGTGGCCTGGGCCGAAGGGGACTGCGCGCGGCCCGACGTCAGGCGGTCCGGATCCGGTCCCGCACCTCCGGCCGTGCCTTGAACCCGGCCGCCCTGTACGTGGCGATGGCACCGACGTTGGAACTCGGCGTGCAAACGCGCACGCTCGACGAGCCCATCTCCCGCAGCGCGGCCGCCCCGGCCAAAGTGATCGCCCGGCCGTAACCGCGACCGCGGTGGTCCTCGTGCACGCCCATCGGCTCGACCAGCCCCGGCTTCCCCGGACCGGCCGACCAGACCGTCACCACTCCCGCCACGTCGCCCTGGTCGTCACATGCGCCCAGGCACCGGGCGTCCGCGAAGAACGGTCCCGCCGACATCGCGTGCCAGTACTCGCCCGTAGGCCTCGAGGAGTTGAACGCCGACCGCAGGACGCCGGCGAAATCCTGCGCCTGCTCCGGGCCGATCGCCCTGATCCGCACGCCGGGGTCCTCCACCGGTTCGGCGAGACCGCGGAAGAGCGGTGTCCACGGCTCGTCGACCCCCCAGCCCTCCTCGGTCAACAGGTCGTGAAGCAGCAGGCCCAGCGGCGCCTCGATCGACACCGCTCCTTCCGGCAGCACGCCGCGCTCAGGCAGTGAGAAGTCCTCGACGAGCCGCCGCGCGAGGCCCTGATCCCGGAAGGCGTCCGGAGCGACCGTCATCCGCACCACCGTCGGCGAGTCCAGCATCCCGACCGCCAGGATCCGTCCGTCCCGGCTCCAGGTCCGGACCACCGCGGCCGTCTCGGCCGTTCCGAACCGGTGGTTCCAGCCGATGTCGCCCGGATGCAATTGCATCGGCGCTCCGTCGTACTGCCATTCCCGCAGCGCGGCCATGGCCTCGCGCACCCCGTCGACCGCCGGCGTTCCCAGCACAATCGTCATGGCCGGGATCAGACACCCCACCAAGAGGGTCCGCAAGCGATTAACCGACCCAGGAGTGCTCCCGAGACGGCCCGGCGCAGGCCCTGCCACCCGCGGTGCCAGGCACTCCGGGCCGCGAGTATCGCCGGCCCGGCCGCGGGCCGCCCGGCTCGCGCATCGGTACCGGTTCCCCGCGTGACCGCCGGCGACACGGAGCCATCCGGCGCGAGGAGACGCTCAGTTGTCGCGCCCGACGCCGCGATCGGGTGCGCTCATGTCGCCGGTTCCGGGCGTGCCGTCGGCGAGTCCGTAGCGCAGGTACACGGTGCCCGTCGGACTGGCCGCCGGCGGTTCGAGGAGGGTGACGTTCGTGGGGACCGCGCCGCCGTCGAACACCTTCTTGCCGACGCCGAGCACGATCGGGTGCACCCAGAGGTCGAGACGGTCGAAGAGCTTCTCGCGCAGGAGGGTCTGGACCAGGTCCAGGCTGCCGACGACCTTCACGTGCTCGTGCCGGTCACGGATCTCGCGCACCGCGCCGGCGAGATCCGGGCCGAGCTGCGTGGACCCGGCCCACGAGAGGTCGGGCTTGCCCCGGGAGGCCACGTACTTCGGGACGCTGTTGAAGAGCTTGGCGATCTCGCCGTCCTCGCCGTCCTTCTGGTGCGGCCAGTAGGCGGCGAAGATGTCATACGTCCGCCGGCCGAGCAGGAGGGCGTCCGTGCCCTCGTACGCGGCACCGACCTGCGCCCCGGCGACCTCGTCCAGCAGGGGTGCCTGCCAGCCGCCGAACGGGAACCCGGCCGGGTCCTCGTCGGGGCCGCCGGGCGCCTGCCCGACGAGGTCGAGGGTCGCGAACAGTTCGATGTGGATGAGGCCCACGGTCTACTCCCGATGCGTCGGTCGTCTCTGCCGGAAGGTAGACCGGCGGGCGCCGGCGAAATCATCGCTGCGGCGGCACCCGGTCCCCGGATCCTCGACCGTCCTGTCCGCAGCGTCGATCGGGTGCCCGGCGATGCCGGGGCCCGGGTGACGAGCGCTCCCGCTGTGCCTCGTCCCGGAACGCTCCCGTCGCGACGCTGACCACAAGCCGGATGAGGCCCTCGAGCTCAGCGTCCGAACGGATGACGCCGGTCTCCTGCGCCGCCCACGAGGAGCCCCTCCGGGAAGGTCCTGGAGGACCCGCCCTCACGGCCTGCCGAGGGCGCGCCCGGCGGGCAGGCGGCCCACCACGGCGCGGAACCTCGCCCGCCCCGCGCTGACGCTCGCCTCCCACAGGCCTGAGGCGTCACCGCTCACCGATAGGTTCTGGAGCCGTCGCTCCTCGGCGAGGAAGCCGGCGCCCGCCGTGTTCCGATCCAGCATCCCCATCGCGGTGAGCGCCGCGTGGCCGCACGACACCGCGTCATCAGCGCTTCCCGAGCCGTGGGCCGGCAGGGCGTACCGCAGGCAGAGGGCGGCGAAGAAGGCGTAGGTATCGGCGACATCACTGATCGCCTCCTCCTGCGGCTGGAGCTCCGGGAACCGCTCCAGCAGGAGTACGCGTTCGGCGGCACCGGCGAGCGGCCGGTCGGCGAACCAAAGGTCACGCACGGACTCCGCATACAGGTCCAGGTCGGCTTCCCGCCGCGGCACACCCGCCCGCAGACCGATGAACAGCGGCGCCATGCGTTCGGTGCACGCGGCGACGTACAGGCGAACCGCCTCGCCGCCCCGGTCACGAAGCGCCTCCCTGACGGCCTGGTCGACCAACGTCTTCACGTCCCGCCCCTTTCCCGACCAATGGATCGACAGGTTACCCAGCGGGCCGACAGGCGCAGCTCGACGGAACAGGATCTTGCCGTATCCGACGACATGACCGCGGCGGATCCGGCGCACCCGCCGTCTGCCGGCCACCAGCACGCACCGCCGCCGTCGGCACCGGGTTCTCGACGCCATGAAGGCATGGGGTCACGACATTGGGTACCCGGCGAACACGTATGAGGCCGAAGCCCACGAACCTCGCGCCCGCCCGGATGGTGGAACGCGACTCCTGGACAGGTGGCCACTGCGAGGGCCCACCCTTCTGATCCAGGCGTGTGCGGCACTGCAGGCATCCTGAGCCGGTGCCGATCGGCTCACCGCCTGGGTGGTGTGCCGCGATGACAGCGGCGGCGGCGACGGCCTGCGCCTTGCTCACTGATCGATGTCGGATGCGCGCTGTAGCTTCCCCGCATGGGTGTGTACCTGGTGAGCGTCGGCGCGGAGGAGTGGTTCGGTGATGAGGAGGACGGATGGGGCGAGGTCGCTTCAGCGCTCGACGCCGAACTCAGGCGGCGGGGCCTGCCGTCCTACGAGGACGTACCTCCAGAGACGGACTTCGCGGCCGGCTCAGGGCAAGCCTTCGAGGAGAAGCTGACCCCGCCGATGACGGGCTTCGACACCTTGTGCCGGACGCACCTGTCGCAGGAGGAATCGGAGACCCTCTGCGACTGGAGCGTGCTCGTACCCTTCTCGCTCGATGAGGAGATCTGCTTGCCCGTCGACTCCGGGTACTGCGAGTCGACCACGGTCGTCGGTGCGCCCCAGGTACTGCCGATCGCGGAGAAGCTGGCGGCGGCCATCGAGCTGCCGTCCGAGGCCCCGGAGACATGCGACAACCTCGACCTGAGCATGTGGTTCAGACACCAGGCGAAGGCCTTGTCCGCTACTCGGCCAGGACTGTGGAGCAAGGACCTGGACGCGGCCTTCTACGTCGCACTCTTCCTGCGCGCCGCCCAGCACGCGATACGGCGCGGGTGCCCCATCGTCTTGTCGTGAGACCCGTCTTCCGTGCTGTCGGCCCCCAGCGGATGTCACCCACCGTGCACTCGGGCGAAAGCCCTGGCCACGGACCGGCATGGGACGCGATACGGACTCTGGCCCGCCGGTTTCTCCTGACCGCGCTGGGCGACTGGCGCCAGCCGCTGCCGCGCCCCGCGCGCCCGCAGCGACCGGTGACCACGCCCGAGTCGCCCTCGCGACCGCGACGTCGCCGACGCCGCCCATTGCGGCGACGCGCACAGCCGTGCCGCGGTACGGCCACGGAGCGAAGCTCACCGGGTCGCCCGGCAGGTGGCCGGTGCGGCGTCGGTCTCACGGAGCTGACGGCAGCAGCCCGCGGGCCGTCGCCAGGGCCCAGGCGGCAAGGGTGAAACCGTCGTGGATGTGTCCCTTGGCGAGTTCGGAGCGCATCTCGTCGGGGGTCAGGGCCCGGAAGGCGTCGATCCCCTCCTCGCGCGCGCCCGGGCCCGGCGTCTCGGGGAACGAGGACGAGGCGAGCCGCGCGAGGTAGAGCTGGTCGCGGGCGCTGTGCATCCCCGTGTCGGAGGTGAGCTCGCCGAGATGGATCATCTCGGTCACCTCTCCTCCGAGTTCCTCCAGCAGTTCACGGCGCGCGGTGGTCGAACTCTCCTCGTCGGGCTCACCGAAACCCCGGGGGATCTCCCAGTGCCAGTCGCGGTCGGCGTGGCGGAAGTGGTGGAGGAGGACGATCCTGCCGTCGTCCAGGACCGGTAGGACGGCGGCACCTCCTCTGGGGCCCTCGGGGACGAAGCGGATGTAGGTGTTGACGCGCCCGGAGCGGAAGCGCACGGCGTCGCGGACCATGCAGACGTAGGGGTCGCGGTAGACGACGCCGATGTCCGCGCAATCCTCGGGGAAGCCGAACGCGACGGCCACCGCCTCCACTTCGCGGGTCACGTGGTCCTGTTCGGCTCGGTCGAGCAGGATCTCGTACGCGGTCCCCGGGGGGTTCACGAAGAGCTCCGGCCGTTGCTCCCGCAGGGCGGCGTAGGCCTTCAGGCGTGCCTCCCTGCGCTCCCGCACCGCGTCGCCCTCGGATCCGGCCTGTGTCATGTGTCGCCTCGTCTCTTCCGGTTCGTGCGGTCTCGGTCTCCGGCCGCGCCCGTCGAGCGCCGCCGCTGGGACGTCACAAGTACAGGGCCAGCGGGGTGTGCTGGATGCGGCCGGCCAGGTTCGGATAGTCGTCCAGTACCGTGAGGTAGTGCTCGTGGAGGGCCTGGACGACGTCGAAGGGCGCGCTGTCGGCATCGCACAGGACCTGCCTGCTCTTGCGGAGCAGCGCGCGTACGGTCTGTACCAGCGCGATGTCCAGGACGTACCAGAGGGGCAGGCAGACGGCTCCGGCGCCGCTGATGACCAGCGAGCGCATGAATCCCAGTACGTCGCCCCCGTCGGAGCGCATGCCCTGTCCAGCCACGCACGCGCCCAGGACGGTCAGCTTGTTGCGCGGCAGGCTCACCCGCAGCGCGAGGTCGAACTGGGTCAGTACGTCGTGGCTGCCGAGGTGGAGCAGCGGACCGGCGGCCTCCGGGCCGTCCAGGTAGGTGCCGTGGCCGGCGTAGACGAAGAACTCCGGCTCCTTGGCCACGAGTGCGCTCAGTCCGTCCCAGTCGGCGTCGTGGGCCGGCTCGGCGTACTCCAGGCCTTCCGGGGGTGGGCCGGCCACGAAGACCCTGCCGGGGTGCCAGCCGGTGCCGACGAGTTCGCGGCCCGACGCGTCGGCGTCGGTGGACAGCAGGGCCGTCAGGTCGTCGTCCTGTTCCATGAGCTGGCGCTTGAGCAGGTGGCGGCCCTGCGTGACGAAGGCGGCCACGCTGACGGAGTGGGAGAGCGGGACCCGTGCGGCGAGTGGTCTTGTGTCGCCGGGGCCCACCGCGACGTGGAGCGGTATGGCGAAGACGTGGTCCGTGGGGATCAGGGTGAGATGGGTCGTGGTGGCACCGTCGTCGACGCGGTCCCAGACGGGTGCGAGGAGGAGGTCCCAGACGTGGCGGCAGGTCGCTTCGGAGGGCCACGGCGACTCGGGGTCGGAGATGTCGGCCCACACCAGTTCGGCCAGGTCCGCCACCTTTTCGTAGGGGATGCCCGTCACGGTCGTCAGACGCCCGTCCCGGCAGACCATGACGCCGAGCGAGTCGGGCACCGCTCCTACGCCGCCCGTGAGTCCGTCGGGCGCGGCGTATCGGAAGTAGCGCACCACGGCGGAGCCCGGGTGGTTGAGGGTGTACTGGACGAGGCGGTGCGCGATGTCCTCGTCGTGTGGAACGGAGGTCAACGGGGCGTCCAGGAAGTGCTCTTCGTACTCCCGCTCGCGTTCGGCCAGGACCTCGCGCAGGGCCTGGGTCAGCTCGGGTGAAGCGGCCCGGAGCGGGGCGCGCACAGCGGGACCGGGGCGGGGGCCGGAGGCTTCGGGGGAGGGTGCTCCGGCGATGCGATGGGCGGGCGGCCTGAGCGACGAGGGATGCGAGGAGCCGAGCAGGTCGAGCAGTTCACGGCCGGCGGACTCCTCGACCAGGGAGAGGACCCTCTCCTGGTCGGCCTGCGCGTCGTGACCGTGGACGACGGCTTCGGCGATGGCGTGCAGGAACGCCGGTCGCATGTGGCGGGCGTACGTCCGCTTGTAGGCGGGCAGGGCGATGGCGGATCGGACCGAACGCGCCAGGCCCAGCCGCCGTGTGAGGACGTCCTCCGGACGGCGCTCGGGCGGCAGGGCTTCGGCGGTCCGCTGGTACCCGCGAACGGTGTAGGCGTAGAAGTCGACGTCCAGCCCCGCGTGGTGTCCGTCCGCCAAGTCGTCCTGCTCGATCTCGTCCAGGAGTCGCCTCAGCTCCTCCAGCCCCCGGCCGCCCCCGGTGCGGAGCGCGAGATTCTGCCGGGCGATGGCCCTTCCGCGTTGCCACGGGAGGGTCAGCAGTTCCTCGAAGTGCCGCTGGGCGTTCTCCGGGTCGCACAGCGCCTGATTGGTACGTGACTGCGCCACCCGGTAGACGTCGGCGAGGCCCTCGGAGATCGCCAAGGAGCGTGAAGTGACCGCCAGCGACTCTTCGGGCCGTCCGGCCTCACGGAGTGCGATGGCGAGGTTGTGGAGGACGTTGGAATAGCCGCGGAGGAACTCGCGGTGGCGGGCGGGAGTGCCGGGCGTCGGAGGGACGACGACGTCCACGCCGTGCAGGTGGGCCAGCTCCTCGATCTCCCGCAGGAGCGCCTCGAGTTCCGTGACGAACCCGCCCCTGGCCGCTGCCTCTCCACCGTCCCGCATCGGCTGCCCCTGCTCCTCGAACCGCGCGCGTTCGCGGTTGCCGCGCAGATCCGGCACGGCCCACCACAGTCCGGCCCGCCGGGCGATGCCGACGGCGGTGCCGAAGGAGATGCGGGCGGAGGTGAAACTGCCCAGCCGGTACCGGATCCGGCCCTCTCCGTCGAACCACCGGGCGGCCGCGTAGGCGGCGAAGGGGTCATCCGCCGGCAGTTCACCGCGGAGGTGGAGATCGTGGAGCAGCCGGGCGTCGTCCCGTGAGGCCTTGATCAGCTGCAGGCCGGTGAACAGCTTGTACGTCACATCCGCGTGGACGATCTCGCACCAGTGGGCGCCCACCCGGCGCGCCGTGGCCCTGATGTCGTTCCGCCCGCCGTGGCCGGACTCCCCGGCCAGCCGCAGGAGGCGCAGGGCGCCGCCCTGCCGCATGGGGACGTCGAAGTCCACGTCGAAACGAAGGATGACGTCCTCGACGTCGAGTCGGCCGATGAGAGCGAGAATGGCCGAGACGGAGTCTTCCGGCTGGGGGCTCGTCGACTGGGGCATGGCCTGTTCGGCTCCCGCTTCTGTGAGGACGGGGTGGTCGGGGGAATCAGCGGCGGCGGGCCGCCCGATGGACCGCCGCTGTGACGGCCAGGCCCACGGCCACGCATGCGCCCACTGTCACGACGGGCGCCGGCGGGGCGTGACCGAAGTGCAAGCGCCACAAGGTCAGCACCAGCCAGCACACCGAGGATCCGAGCAGGCCCGCGGCGGCCGAGTCGATCCAGCGGTAGGGGAGTGAGGCCGCGGATACCGCGGCCTGCCTGAGCACGGCCAGAGGCAGGAGCAGCGCGACGGCCGCGAGGACGAGGATGGTGGGCAACTGGGCGGCCTTCGGCAGCGGAAGGTCGTAGTCGAGGGTCTGCACCACGGTCAGCGCGGTGAGCAGGGATCCCAGTGTCGAGGTCTGCACCAGGCTCAGCCGGTTGCGGTACTCGTTCAACGCCCGGTCGGTGACCGCGGTGGCCGCGGTGCGCGCCGCCTCGGCCCGTTCGCGGGCGGTCGACAGGTACTCCAGATCGTTCTGGACCTGGGCGACCAGGGTCTCGGCCGCGGCCAGGTCGCGCTCGGGCCAGGAGGTACCGTGTCCGACGCGGCGCAGCCGGGGTGTGTGCAGGCGCAGGTTCGTGATCGCGATGTTCACCGTGCGGGCCAGGTCGCGATGCTGGGTGATCGTCCACAGTGTTCCGTGGGGCCCGAGTTGGGTCTGGTCGAGCATGGCGGCAGCTGCCAGGACGTCCTTGAGACTGACCTGTTCGCCGGAGGCGCCGGGCTGCAGCGCACGCAGCAGGGCGCGGCTCTCCCGGTCGCTTTCGGCCCGGCGCTCGTGCAGGGGCTTGGTGGAGGCGAGCGTGTGATAACGGCGAGCCTCGTAGCCGACCTTGGCGGCGTGCATCAGGTAGCGGGTCAGCGGCCGTAAGCCGTTCTCGCCGTCCTTCGCCCAAACCCACTCGTCCAGTGCCTCCTCGGCTCGGAGCGGGGCGAGGACGCAGAAGTCGGTCACCACGTTCCTCGGGTCTCCCGGGCCGGTGCGCCAGACGGAGAACCCGTGGTCGGTGACGTCGTGCCCACGCCACCAGGTGTCCTCGTCCGGGGCGGACGGCGGGGCGTGGCGTCGGACCGATTCGGCCACGGGGGGCTGTGACCGGGGCGTCCCCGCCTGGTGCAGCGCGGTGAACACGTGGAACTCGCCCAGGATCCCGTCCGGTGGGGGGTCGGTGACCCCCGCGGCTGTCAGGGCCGCCGACCACTGGTCCAGCAGGGTGCTCCACTGCCCGAGCCCGGCGTCGAGGTCGTTCGGCGCCATCAGGGCGACCAGCCCGAGCACATCGTGCTCGGCGAACCGGAAAGCGGCGTGGATGCCGGGGCCGCCCGCTCGCTTCGCCGCTTCCAGGATGGTGAACTCCGCTGTGACGGCTTCGGATCCGGGAGCGGGTCTTTCGCGTGAAGGCAGCCCGCCGAACGCCTCTGTCATGCCGAGCAGGCGGCACGCCTCCCACAGGCGTCCGAGGTATTGCCGGGGGGCGGTGTCCTCCGGCTTCGGTACGGCCGGCACGAAGCATGTGATGATCAGCGACGGTTTGACGAACCGTTGCACCAGGCGTCACCCGATTCCAGACGTAGGCGAATGGCGCTCAGTCGGTCGCGGGGCCCGTGTCCCTCTCGTCGCGCGGTTCGTCCGGGCCGTCCAGATCGAGGATGAGTATCTCGACCAGGACGTTGCGTTGCTCGCGCCGGTCCGCGGGGATGAGGGTCTTCAGGGCGCCGGGCAGGGTCTGGGCACGATTGGCGGACTCCAGGTCCTGCAGACCGGCGAGGCCCTTGTTGATCGCGTCGTCGGAGCCGGCGGTCACTGCGGCGTACAGATCTGCGAGCACTGCCTCCACACGGGCCCATCCTTCGGCCGACAGGAGCCAGTCGTCGAGCGCTTGCAGTCGGTTGACGGCACGCCGCTTCACGTCGACATCCACCGGTGGCCCCCCGCTGCCGCTCTCCCGTATCCGCTTCCGGAATGAGGGCCCAAGGATATCGCCCGGGGGCCTGTGCGCGGCTGGAATTCCGGACTCGGCGGGCGGGGTGAGCAGTTCCGGCATCCGGTCGGCGTGGGGCCCGGACCTCTGCCGAACCCCGTCGGGGTGCCCGGCGCCCGCCGCTCGCTCAGATGCGGTGCGAGTGGGCGCCGACCGCCTGGCCGCCTGCCCGTCCTGGTGCCGGTAGGGCGTTGCCCCGGCCGGCCGAGGATGCCGGGGGCCGGGCGCCGTGCTCGGGGATACGGCGCCCGGCCCGCCGACGGGAAGAACCCGCCGTGGCTAGAGAGAGCGTCCCGCCGCGACCCGCCCGACGATGCCGCGGCGCGCCCAAAGGACGCGGCTGATCGTCCGGGTGGACCATGGCATCGGCCGCGCGCGGTCCGCGCTGGGCCCCGCGCGACCGGCCGCCCCGTCGCGTGAGGGGCGGCCGCGGGCGGCGGCTATGCCCGTTCGAGAGTGACGTCGTGGGTGACGATGGCTCCCTTCTTGAGCCGGACGGTGGCCACGGTCGGCCGGTAGCCGTCCTTGGCGACGATCACGGTCAGCGGGTTGTCATGGGTGTCGAGCCACAGACCGAAGGTGCCGTCCGTGCGAGTGGTGAGCGTGTGGGAGCCGGCCCGGCTGTCGATCTGCACGGTCGCTCCGGCCAGTGGGGCGGCGCCTCCCGCGGGGGTCGCCCCGAGGATGGTCCCGCTGATGTCGCCCCATGTTCGGGGCGGGTCGACGTGCAGGGTGACGGGGATGTCGGGCACCGCGTACGGGGTGTCGGTGAACAGGGCCAGCCGGGCGCCGTAGTCGCCGGGCTGCGCGACCTCCAGTTCCGCGGTGTCGAAGGTGAGGGTGAGCACCGTCCTCTGGCCGGGGGCCAGGGTGATCTTCCTGGCGGACTCGCCGAGCCAGCTGACCTCCGACAGGCCTTCCTGGTCGTAGCCGGGCAGGAGTTCGACGGTGGCGGTGGGGGAGAGCTCGTAGGCGTCGACGGTGCCGCCGACCTTGTAGAAGCCCGTCGCGCCGCCGCTTCTGAAGGTGGGGGTGTTGGCGTTGGGCAGGGTGTTCCACGAGCCGGTCGCGGGGTCGAGGGCGAAGCCCTCGTTGGTGAGCCGGCTGTCGTCGGTCACTCCGCCGGAGACCAGCAGCAGTCCGTTGGCCGCGGTGTACGCCGCCCCCCACAGCGGGATCGGCATGTCGGGCAGGGCGGACCACGTGTCGGTGGCGGGGTTGTAGACGTAGGTGGAGGACACCGCGACGGCGCCTCCGCTCTCCCCGCCGGCGCAGTAGATCCTGGTCCCGATGGCGGCGCAGGACTGCCAGGCGATGGGCTCCGGATAAGGGGCGATCTCGGACCAGCGGTCGGCCCGGGGGTCGTAGACGGAGGCGTCGGTCGTGCCGCAGCTCGTGGCCGAGCAGCCGCCGATCGTGTACAGCTTTCCGCCGAGCACGGTGCTGCCCGATCCGGCGTAGGCCCTGGGCGCCTTCGCGCCGCTGGTCCAGGTGTTGCGGACCGGGTCGTAGACGTCCAGGCCCGGGTCGATGCCGCCGGTGCTGCTGCCCCAGCCGCCGGCGGCGTAGAACCTGCCGTCGATGAAGCCGTGCGCGGGTGCGCGGCGCGGATGGGGGGACGAGGTGAGCCGGGTCCAGGTGCCCGTTTCCGGGGAGAGGCGGTAGAGGTCGCCGGTGTCGTCCTCGCCGTCGTACCCGTATGCCGAGTAGACCTTGCCGTCGTAGGTGTCGACGACGTTGTCCATGATGGCCGTGGGCAGGTCGGTCACGGGCTTCCAGGCGTCACCCGAAGGCCCGGCCCCCGCCCCGGCGGAGGCGGTCGCGGATCCGCCGGTCCGTGTGCTCCGGCCGTCGATCTGCGCGGGGTGCGCGGCGCCGCCGGACGGCGGGAGCCGTCGCGGGCCGACGCGTCGCAGCGGTGCGCCGTCCTCCGTGCTTCCGGAGCCCGCGCGTTCCGCCAGCGTCAAGGTGGCCGGCGCGCCCCCGGTGTTGGTGACGGTCAGTTCCCGGGTCGCGCTCTTGCCCAGGACCGCGGTCGCCTCGATCGGGTCGGTCGTCAGGGACAGCCGGCCCGCCGTGAGCTTCCATGCCGAGGTGACGGCGGTGTCGGCGCGTGCCGTCACCGTCTTGGTCCGCTCCGTGTAGTGCGGCGCCGCCGCCGTGAGGGCGTGCTCGCCCAGGGGCGCGGTCAGGGTGAAGAAGCCGTCGCCCAGGTTCGGGTCGTCGGGCGTCGCCCGCGTGATCGTGCTCAGGGCGGGCTCGTCGGGGGAGGTGACGGCGGCGGACGCCAGCCCTGTGCCGGTGTTGGCGTCGGTGACGGTTCCGGTGATCAGGCCGGCCGGGGTGGGGGTGAGTTCCCGGCTGCCGACGAAGACGTCGTCCACGGCCCACCACAGGGCGTAGGAGGCGGTGTAGTGGAACCGCAGCCGGACCGAGGGCCTGCCCGCGTAGGCGGCCAGGGACATCTCGATGTGCTTCGGGCCGGCCGCGTCGGTGGTCAGGGACCGGATGTTCTTCCAGGTCGCGCCGTCGTCGGTGCTGACGTCGAGGTCGGCGGTCTGGCCGAAGAAGGGCATGAGGTCGGTGTCGAAGGCCAGTTCGGGGACCGCGACGCCGGTGAAGTCGAAGCGGGGGCTGACGAGACTGGAGTCCTGGGCGGCCGGGTAGCCGTAGTGGTCGCTGTCGACCACGGCGAAACCGCCGTCGCCGCCGGTGTTGTTGGACCGGCCTCCGGGGTCGTCGAACGCCCAGCCGCCCTGGGTGCCCTCGGCGTTGACGACCGTCCAGCCCTCGGGTGCGGAGTTCGTCGAGGTGAACCGCTGGGTCGGGCCGGTCAGCTTCGGCGCGTAGGCGGGGGCGCCGGCCGACCAGACGTCGGCGGGTACCGGGATGTCGAGTTTCTGCGCCGTCGTGCCTGCCGCGAGGTGCCGGGTGACTTCCTCGTAACCGGGCAGGGAGGCCGTGACCCGCAGGGTGTGCGCGCGGTTCTGGGGGAGCGTGACGCTGTACGCGCCGGTCGCGGGGTCGGTCCACACCGGACCGCCGGGCGCACCGTCCACGACGATCCTGGCGTAGAGCGGCCAGCCGTGGCCGGAGCCGTCGGCGATCTTCCCCGTGATCGTGCGGCTGGGCACCGTGTGCAGTGCGTAGTCCCTCGTCAGGGCGGCACCGTCGGCGATCGTGACGTCCGGTGTGGACACGGTCGCGTAGCCGAACGCCTCGACGCCGATGTCGTACGTTCCGGCCGGCAGGGACAGGACGTAGGCACCCGAGGCGTCGGAGTGCACCACGACGTCCCCGCCCGATATCGCCGCCCCGGCCACCGGTCGCCCGGTCCCGGAGTCCGTGACCGTCCCGGAGACCTCCCCGCGCGGCCCGCCGCGGAAGGCGCCGAGGCCGCGGGGGGTGCCCAGTCCGGTCGGTCCGTCGTACCCCGGCCCCGCGGTGCACAGATAGGCGGGGTCGCACTCGCCGTTGGACCCGCTGGTCACATCGTTGAGTCCGCCGCCGGCGGCGTAGGGGTAGGAGTTGGGGTAGCTGTCGGCCGCCGGCGTTCCGGCGGCCGCGTAGATCCCGGCGATGATCGGCGTGGCCGCGCTGGTCCCTCCGTACACCTGCCAGCCGCTGTTCCCGTAACTCTGGTAGACCGCGACGCCGGTGGCGGGGTCCGCGACGGCGGAGACGTCGGCGACGGTACGCCGCGGGCAGCCGGTGTCCTTCTGGAAGGACGGCTTAGGCTGGTAGGCGGAGCAGCCCGAGCCGGTGCCGCTGTCACCGGTGCTCCAGACCGACTCCGACCATCCCCGCGGGGTGCTCGGGTCACGGGCGAGGGAGGTCCCGCCGACCGAGGTGACGTAGGGGGAGGCGGCGGGGTAGGGGACCCCGTACTTCAGGTCTCCCGACGCGACGACCATGGCGACACCGGGGTGGTTGTAGTGCGTGTCGGTGGTCTCGGCGGGGTCCTCACCGCCTCCGGGGTAGCTGTCGTAGTAGGAGCCGTAGGAGTTGGAGACGAACTTGGCGCCCAGCGCGACGGCCTGGTCGACGGCCGCCCCGAGGTTCTCGCGGCCGGCGCTGTCGGCCTCGACCAGCAGGATGTGCGCGCTCGGCGCCACGGCGGACACCATGTCCAGGTCCAGCGAGATCTCCCCGGCCCATGCGGGGTCGGGCTCCGGGTAGTCGGTGCCGCCGCGCTGGTCGACCTTGCGGAAGCAGCCGTTGCCGGTGGTGCAGGCCGGCAGCCCGTACTGCTCCCGGTACACCGCCAGGTCCTGCTCGGCGGTGGGATCGTCGTACGCGGCGACCACGGCGACGGTCTGGCCGGTGCCGCTGCTGGGCGGAAGGTCGTAGGCGCTGCGCAGATCGCCGGCGCCGTAGCCGGCCGGCTCCGACGACCGTCCGGCGGTCGCGAGGTCCGTGCGGCGCAGGGCGAAGCACGCGAACTCGTTCTTCTTCGGCGCGGAGCAGGAGGGTTCCATGGACAGCCCGTTGTCCCTGGAGGCGCCGGCGGCCTGGTGCGTCGCACCGGACGGCGTCTGTGCGGCGGCCGGTGCCTGCGTCCCCAGGAGGGTGAGCAGTGACAGACTCAGCGCCGTCAGGCCCGCGGTGAGTCTGTGCCGGCCGAAGCGCGCGACGTTTCTTGGTATAGGCAAGTATCCGTTCCCGTCTGTCCGGTGACGCGTCATCAACGGTGGGGCGGCGATGGGGAATGAATCCATTCACCGCGGCCCCATTAGACATCGCCTCGTCCGGCCAGGTGGGTCGTTGAGCTGATCGCGACGAGGGGCCCAGTGGCCGCTCGCGCCACTGGGCCCGCCCACATCCGCGGAGACCTCGCGCCCGGACCGCGCGATCAGGTTGCGGTCCGCGTCATGGTCCGCCCGTCAGTCGAGCGGTTCGATCCAGAGGTTCCTGAACCGCACCTTGTTGCCGTGGTCCTGGAGCCGGATGGCGCCGGCCGCGGCCGACTCCGCGTCGCCGCCCCCGGTCGGGCCGTCGACGGCGACGTCGTCGTGGACCTTCCGGCCGTTCCACACCACGGTGATCCTGGCGTCGTCGGTCTTCCTGCCCTCCGCGTCGAAACGGGCCGCCCGGAAGACGATGTCGTACGTCTGCCAGGTCTCCGGCGCTGTGGCGGCGTTCAGATCCGCGGCCTTCTTGTTGTAGATGGACGCGGCCTCGTTCGAGGCGAGCTGCGCCACACCGAAGGAGTCCAGGATCTGCAGCTCGTACCGGTCCTGGAGGTAGATGCCGCTGTTGCCGCGGTCCTGCCCGGTGACGTCGTCCGGGAGCTTGGGCACCCTGAATTCGGCGTGCAGCCTGAAGTCGCCGAAGGCCTGCTTGGTCCGGATGTCGCCACAGCACACCTCGATGGACTCCTCCGCGGAGTGCGGCCACTCGACGCTGCGGCCGTCGGTGTGCTGCCAGGCGGTGGCGACGCTGCCGCCGGAGAACAGGTCGACACGGCCGCCGGGTCGGCGCACCTCGATCATGTCGAGGTTGACGTGGCCGGTGTCCTCGGGCCCGTAGGTGTAGGTGATGGTGTTGCGGCCCTTGCGCAGTTCGAGCCGCTCGGACCGGGTGGACCAGCGGTTCCAGGCGCCGGTGGAGGGCAGGCTCGTCCGCAGCGGCTGACCGCCGTTGACGCTGACGCCGATGGTCTTGGTGCCGGTGAAGGGATGGGGGCCGTTGGCGTAGCGCAATCCCACGTCGTAGGTGCCCTTCTTGGGCGCGTCGACGTCGAAGGTCGCGGTGGCGCCCGGGGTGCCGAAACCGTCGACGAAGCCGCCTCCGGTGTAGCCGGCGTGCTCGGTGTCGATGTCGGCTCCCCCGGACAGCCGTGCCGACTCGGCGTCGTACGCCGTCACGGGTGACTCCGGGCCCGGACGGGCGTTCAGCGTGTACCAGGCCTCGGTGGACCACAGCTGCTCACCGTCGGACGAGGCGAACGGGCGCGGCGAGCGCACGTGCACCACCCGGTCGGTCTGCAGACCGGGGACGGTGATCCGCACCGTGCGGCGGTCGCCGGAGATACGGGCCGCCGCGACAGGCAGCTCCTCCTCGTCCACCTTCGGGCCCCCGTAGGCGGGGGTGGGGACGTAGCGCCACTGCTCGACGGTGTAGGCGCCGCTCGTCAGCTTGGCGGCGGTCTCCTCCGACAGGGGCTTGGTGTAGGTCAGCTCGAAGCCGTCCCGGGTGGCGCGCATGGTCTTGATGTCGAAGACGTTCGTGCCGTTCGGCGTGAGCTTCTGGAGTCCGAAGCGGAGTTTGCCTTCCTGGCCCCAGTTGCCGTCCGCGCCGAGGCCGCCCGCGTAGATCGCGCCGTCCGGTCCGGTGCTGATGCGGGTGATGCCGGCTTCCAGGCCCTGGGTGTGGCGGAACACCGCGCCCTGGTACTCGCCGTCCACCTTCTCCAGGTCGGCGCGCTGGATTCCGCCGTAGGTGACGTCACCGAAGAGCAGCTGTCCGGCGAAGGGCCCCTTCTTCAACAGCATCGGTGTGCTCGGCGAGTTGGCGATCTCGTTCTGCGGCAGCCACAGCACCGGCTTGGTGACCGCGCGGTCGTCGAACGGGCCGTCAGGGTTGGTGTAGTGGTTGAAGAACCGGTCCTGCTTGATGTGGACCAGCTTGGAGGCGGGCAGCCAGCCGCCCTGGTTGTCGGTGACGAAGAGCTCGCCCCCGGGACCCCGTCCGATCCCGTTCGGCGTGCGCAGACCGCCGGCCAGGTAACTGATCTTCCCGGTCTTCTTGTTCACCTTGATGGTGCTGCCGCGGTTCGCCGCAGGCTGCGGATCGGTCGTCGCGCCGCCGTAGTTGATGGCCACGGACAGGTTCAGATAGAAGTTCCCGTCCTCGTAGAGCAGGCCGAAGGCGAACTCGTGGAAGTTCCCTCCGTACGGCCACTCGGCGACCTTGCGGATCTCGTCGGCGCTGTTGTCGCCCTCGAGGTCGGACAGCTCGGTCAGCTGGTGCTTCTCCGAGACGTACAGCTTTCCGTCGACGTACTTGATCCCCATGGGCTCCTTCAGGCCGCCGGCGATCTTCTTGTACGTGACCCGCTCCGGACCGGTGTCACCCGTGACGTGATCGAGGACGTACACCGCGCCCTCGTCCACGCTGCTCCCGCCCCACGTGGTGACGGCGAGCCGGCCGCCCGGCAGCCAGTCCATCGCGGAGACCTGCGGCTCGAAGCCGGCAGGGCGCAGGTCGGTGAGGGTGTAGCCGGGGTTCACCGAGGTCAGCGGGAGGCCGTCGCCGGGGGTGTCGTAGCTGCCCTCGCACTCCTTGCGCCCGGGGGCGGTGACCCGGACGACGCCGGCGTCGGTGCTGAGGACGGAGTTCGGGACGACGGCGAAGTCGGCCGCGCCCGGCGGCTTCCACTGCAGGGTGACCTGCTGGCCGCCGCCGCGGTCGAAGTGGTCGATGTGCAGGGCGTGGTACCCGGGCGTGAGGGTGATCTCGCCGTCCTTGGGTTCCGCGCCGTGCAGCCCGTCGTGGTCGATGACCTGCTGACCGCCGATGAAGAGGCGGGAGCCGTCGTCGCTGATCAGCCGGAAGGTGTACGAACCGGCGTCGGGCACGTTGATGTTGCCGATGATCTGCGACACGAAGTTGTCGGTGAAACCGAAGCCGTCCGTGGAGGTCCAGTCGGCGGTGGGGATCAGCCTGTCGACGTTGGGGGTCTGGGCCGGCTTGAGGTCGCAGAGCTCGTCCAGCGGTGACTGGATGTCGAAGACGCGGAGTGTGACACCGGGCTCCTGGGGCGGCAGGTCGGCGAAGGGCCGCTCCTCCGCGCCGGCGGTGGCGGTGGCGAGACCGCTGGTGAGAAGTGCCGAGAGGAACAGCCCGGTGATTCTTCGTGTTCCGGGACGTTTGCTGCGGAGGTTCGGGTACTTGCGTGGCGACACTCTTCCTCCTGCTGGGCGCGCAATGCGGCGCGAGCGGGGGGTGGCCCGCGTCCGCGGAGTGGAGTCGTGCACGTACGGGTGGATCGCTGGCGTTGCGTGACCGTTGCCTGCGTGTTTCCGCGTGAAATCGACGCCCAGCGTACGAAGGTTGCACCGAACAGTCCACACTTTGTCCTCAACTGGGTAAAACTTCAGTGGGGTTGGCCCACTACGGGGGCTGTCGCGCAGGGCCGAGCGGCCGCTGCGCGCGGCGTGTTCGGCGGGGGAGTGGGCCTGAGAACGTCCAGGGCCGCCGCAGGGACCGGGTGTTCGCGGCGCAGTGGTGGTCCCGGTCGCATTTAGGATGGCGGGGCGGCCGAATGGACGGGCTCATGCCGGGCGATCCGAACAACGGAGATCGGAATGAAGGCGACGGTGGTCGAGAGCAAGCTGTTCCCGTGGCTCCGCGGGTGTCTGGCTGCCGGCCTCTACGCCGTGGCGGTGTTCATGTTGCTGCTGACTCTTCCGGCAGCCGTGGGCGAGGTGTCGACACCGACAAGCGATCCCGACACCGCGGCAGGCGCGGCCCTGTGCCTGATCCTCTCCACTGTGTCTCTCGCCGCGACTGCGGCGGTCGCCTACAGGTGGAGGGCGGTGCGCGTCGTGTGTCTGGCCCACCTTGCGATCGTCGTGGTGATCGCGACGCAGGTACCCAGTCCCTTCTGAGTCACGTGGTCACCGGTCGACGGCCGCCTCGGCACGCCCCGTCACGAGGGCCGGTCGACCGCAAGCGGGGCACGCGGAACCGGGGGCGCCGTCCGGGAATCAGGCGATGCATGCGTCAACCACCTTCATAATGGGACTTGTTGAGCGCGGCGTCATTGATCACGCCTACTCTCCGGTATCCGGACACATTCCCGTCGAGTGCACCGGAGAAAGCAAAACGGTGGCCCTTTTCCGCCCTTTTCGGCGTTGACATGGACACAAGATCTCTCCGCTAATGGACTCCCGGCGACCACAGAAGTCGCTGTCGAACCTTCATGACTCGGCGTTCCTGTGATGACTTGGGAGTCGGACGTTGCACGTACCACACATATCCGTTCCACCGCTGCGGCGGCGGATGTCCACCTGGCCGGCGGTGATCGTCACCGCCGCGATGGCCGTCCTGGGCATCCAGACGCCGTCCCAGGCCGCGGCGCCGTCCACAGCGAGTGCCACCGCCGCCACGACCGCTGACGGCCACGCGCCCTACGAGGCGGCGTGCGGCGCCGCCAAGAAGGGCGAGGCCACCTGCTACGCCCTGCGCCGCACCGATGTGAAGCCGTCCAAGGGCCTGCGGACCCAGGCGGCGCCGGGCGGGTTCGGCCCGGCCGATCTGCGCTCGGCCTACAACGTCCCGGCGGGCGGCGGAGCAGGGCAGACGATCGCCATCGTCGACGCCTTCGACGACCCCACCGCCGAGGACGACCTCGCTGTCTACCGCGAGCAGTACGGCCTGCCCGCATGCACCACGGACAACGGCTGCTTCACGAAGGTCGACCAGCGCGGCGGTACCGACTACCCGCAGCCCGACCCGGACTGGGCCGGGGAGATCTCCCTCGACCTGGACATGGTCTCGGCGATCGCCCCCGAGGCCCACATCCTGCTCGTCGAGGCCGACACCCCGGGATTCGAGGACCTCGGCGCCGCCGTCGACACGGCGGTGGCACTCGGCGCCAAGTTCGTCTCCAACTCCTATGGCACCGACTACCGCTTCGGCAGCGGTGAGGACCCCTACCAGACGACGGTGCTCGACGCCCACTACGACCACCCCGGCGTCGCCATGGTCGCCTCATCCGGCGACTTCGGTTACGGCGTCTCCTATCCGGCCGCGTCCTCCCATGTGACGGCGGTGGGCGGCACCTCCCTGACCGCCGACGGCGGGAGCGGCCGCGGCTGGTCCGAGACCGCCTGGGGCGGCGCGGGGTCCGGGTGCTCGCTCTACGTGCCCAAGCCGGCCTTCCAGAAGGACACCGGCTGCGCCAACCGCGCCGTCGCCGACGTGTCTGCGGTGGCCGACCCCGCCACGCCCGTCGCGGTGTACCAGACCTACGGTGGCGGCGGCTGGGCGCAGTTCGGCGGCACCAGCGCCGGTTCGCCCATCATCGCCGCGGTCTACGCCAACGCCGGCACCCCCGTCGCGGGCACCTACCCGAACTCCTACCCCTACGCGGCGGACGGGGGGCTCTTCGACGTCACCGCCGGGGACAACGGCACCTGCACCCCGGCCTACCTGTGCTCCGGCTCCGCCGGATACGACGGTCCGACCGGTCTGGGCACCCCCGACGGGCTGCGGGCCTTCCGGACCGGCCCGCACGGGACGCTGTCCGGCACCGTCACCGACCAGGCCACCGGCAAGCCGCTGGCCGGTGCCACCGTCGGCGCGGGAACCGGGAACGTCACACGCACCGGGGCCGACGGCGGCTACACCCTCGGCCTTCCGGTCGGCCACTACGACGTCACCGTCGACGCCTACGGCTACGCCGGCGGCACCGCCACGGATATCGACGTCACCGAAGACGGCGCCCTCACCCGGGACTTCGCGCTGAAGCCCGTCCCCAGCCAGACCATCTCCGGCAAGGTCGGCGACGGCTCCGGCCACGGCTGGCCGCTCTACGCCAAGATCACCGTGGACGGCGTCCCCGGCGGCCCGGTGTGGACCGACCCGGCCACCGGCGCCTTCACCCTCAGCCTTCCCGAGGGCCACGACTACACCCTCCACGCCGACGCGTCACTGCCCGGCTACACGACGGCGACCAGGTCCCTGACCGTCACCGACGCGCCCCAGTCGCTCCAGCTGCCCCTGCGGGCCGACCCCTGGAAGGCCACCGCACCCGGCTACGCCGTGCACCTGGACGGCGCCACCGAGCACTTCGCGTCCACCGACTCCGCCCCGCAGGGCTGGCGCGTCGTCAACGCCGACGGCAGCGAGGGCGGCTGGACCTTCGACGACCCCGAAGGGCGCGGCAACCAGACCGGCGGCGACGGAGCCTTCGCCATCGCCGACAACCCCACGATCGGCTCGCCCCACGACACGCAGCTGATCAGCCCCGCCTACGACCTGACCGACGCGACCGACCCCGAACTGGCCTTCGACGCCATGTACTTCGTGTCCGACGGCAAGGCCGTCTCGGTCGACGCAAGTTCCGACGACGGCGCCACATGGAAGTCCCTGTGGACCGCGACGGCGGGCTTCGCCGACCACGCCAAGGTCGAGATCCCGCTCGACGGCCTCGCGGGCAAGCGGGACGTCCGGGTGCGCTTCCACTTCGTCACCGAGTTCGCCTGGTGGTGGGGCGTCGACGACGTCTTCGTCGGCGACCGCGGCTACACGGCCACTCCCGGAGGACTGGTCACCGGCACCGTGACCGACGCCAACACCGGCGACGGACTCGTCGGCGCCGGCGTCACCGTCAAGGACGTGCCGGGGGCAACCGCGACGACCGTCGCGACCCCCGAGGACCCGGCACGCGGTGACGGGCTCTACCTCATGTTCTCGCCCGGCCTCGGGAAGCACGAGGTCAGCGCGGCAAGGCCGCGCTACACGGAGCTGAGCAAGACCGTCGGCATCGCGGCCGACAGCGTGGTCCCGGTCTCCTACGAGCTCAAGGCCGGCCAGCTGACCGTGACCCCGGACGCCGTCGGCGCCACCCTCGGCTGGGGCAAGTCCACCACGCGGAACATGACGGTCAAGAACACCGGCGGCGCGCCCGTCACCGTGACAGCGGGCGAACGGGCCGGGGGCTTCCGGCCCCAGGCCCTCGGCAGCGGCGCACCCCTGCAGACCGTCAAGGGGCACTTCTCCCCGCACGCGAGCAAGAAGGGCCCCGCCCCGTCCCGGTCGCAGCGCACCGCGGCACCGTCCGGGGACGCCTGGCAGACCGCCCCCAACCTCCCGGAGACCGTCCTCGGCAACGCGGTCGGCACCTACGAGGGCAAGGTCTACTCCGCCTTCGGCTACACCGGCTTCGACGTCAGCAACGCGATGTACGTCCTGGACCCCGTCGTCGGCACCTGGAGCCAGGTGGCCGGCGCGGCGGACCGCCGGGAGGCCCCCTCGGGCCAGTTCGTCGACGGCAGGTTCTACACCGTGGGCGGCTGGCTCCCGGACAGCACCACCGATCCCAAGCTGGAGATCTACGACCCCGTCGCCGACCGCTGGAGCACCGGGGCACCGGCGCCCGCGGCCTACGCCGGCCAGGGCAACGCGGCTCTCGACGGCAAGTTCTACACCGTCGGCGGCTGCGACGACCGCTGCGGCACCGTCGAGGCGTACTCCTACGACCCCGACACCGACACCTGGTCCCGGATCGCCGACTACCCCGAGCGCGTAGCCTGGGAGTCGTGCGGCGGCGTCAACGGCAAGCTCTACTGCGCCGGCGGCAACGCGGACTCCATCGGTGAGAGCAAGCACGCCTACGTGTACGACCCGGCCGCCGACACCTGGACGTCGCTTCCCGACCTGCCGATCCCGCTGTGGAGCTCGTCCTCCACCGCGGCGAACGACCGGCTCCTGATGACCAGCGGCATCAGCCACGAAGCCCTCACCAACCAGGGCTTCGCCTACGACCCGCAGGCCGGCGCCTGGACCGCCCTGCCCAACGCCGACGTGGCCACCTACCGCGGCGGCGCCGCCCTCGGCCTCTACAAGATCGGCGGCGGAAGCGAGCCGTACACCCCGAGCAGCACCGTGGAGTTCCTGCCCGGATACGACCAGGGCGGCACGACCGACGTCCCGTGGCTGAGGACGAGTACCCAGCACTTCACCCTGCAGCCCGGGGCGAGCACGACGGTCACCGTCACGCTGGACGCATCCGTGCCCGAGATCGCGCAGCCGGGTGACTTCACCGCGCAGCTGGCGCTGGACAACGACACCCCGTACGGGATGCGGAAGATCCCGGTGACCCTGCACGTCGACCCGCCGAAGACCTGGGGCAAGATCACCGGCACCGTCCGCGGCGTCCAGAGCGACGGCACCACCAAGCCACTGGCCGGCGCCACCGTCGAGATCGGCAGCTGGGCCGCCGACTACTCGCTCAGGACGGCCGCCGACGGCACCTACTCCCTGTGGCTGGACTCCCGCAACAACCCGCTGGACGTCATCGTCGCCAAGGACGGCTACCGCCCGGTGGCCACCACGATGAAGGTCAGGAAGGGGGAGACCGTCACCGGCGACTTCACGCTCAAGAAGCAGTAGGGAGCACCCGCCGATCCGGCGGAAACGGAGGCGGGCCGGCCCCTCGGGGCCGGCCCGTTCCCGTCCCTGCCGTCCCCACCGGGGCGTCGAAATCGATCGGGTACCGGAACTGCCACGCGTTCTTCTCGGGCTTGGCCGGCTTGAACATCACCGGCAGCAGCGCGTCACGAACCATCCGCCCGACCGGGCCCGCGGCCTTGCGGGCGTTGGTGCGGGCCGTCTCCCTGACGATCCTCTCCACCCGGGGCCGGCGCAGCTCCTCATAGCGGGCCGGCGCCCGAGGCAGGGGCGGATCGCGCAGACAGCGGGCGAGTTCGACGGCGCTCTCCGCGGCGAGCGAGGCCCCCTGGCCCGAGCTGGAGGAGGGGCATGTGCCGCGTCCCCGGTCAGCACCATCCGGCCGCGACTCCAGCGCGCCGACCGCGGCAGACTCTCCGTACTGCCCGCGAACAGCATCGTCTCCGGGTCGGTGGCCGCCAGCATCCGCCCGGCCGGGGCACCGGCCCGGTGCCGTGGTCCTCTGACGCCCGGGCCCCGACCGGCCGGCCACGGCCGCTCCCACATGAACCGCCTCGCCGACGGCCCGAACGGCGTGAGCGAGACGGGCGCTGTGCCCGTGGCGCCGAAGCTGTCCCCGCCCGGTAGGTGCGGGCTCTGGCGGCGTCCGGCGTATCGCCGGTGGGCAGCCGTTCTGTCCGCCGCCGTCAGCATCCCGAGGTGGCGATCCTTGAGCTTTTTAGATTCTATATGTAATCTATATGTGCGTATGGTCCGATTGCCCGCAGGGATGTCCACAGGGCACCACCGGACATCCCTGCCGGTGTGCGGACGGGCACCATCCGCGGTCCCGCGTCCGGGCCCGAGGCCCAGGCCCCGTGCACGACGTGCCACCCGGCGAAGCAGAGAAGAAGGAATCGATGACCACGATTTTGATCACGACAGCCAACGGCGAGACCGGCCGACCGATGGTCGACTACCTGCTCAGGGAAGGCTTCCACGTGCGCGCCATGGTCCGCACGGACGACGAGCGGGCCCAGCGACTGCGTGACAAGGGAGCCGACGTCGTATTCGGCGACCTGCTCGACCTCCGCGACGTTCGCAAGGCCATGGAAGGCGTCCAGCGCGCCTATTTCAACTACCCGATCGGCGACGGACTGGTGGAGGCCGCCGTGATGTTCGCCCAGGCCGCCCGCGAGGAGGACATCGAGCTCATCGTGAACATGTCGCACTTCCAGTCCCGGCCGCACGCGCACAGCAAGGCCACGCAGAACCACTGGCTCTCCGAGCAGATCTTCCAATGGTCCGGAGTTCCCACCACTCACCTGAGGGTCACGTTCTTCATGCAGTGGCTGCTCTACATCTCCGGGCTGATCCGCTACGGCCGGTACGTGATGCCGTTCGGCAAGGAGAGCCGCTTCGCCCCGATCGCGGGCCGCGACATCGCGCTGACCGCCGCCAACATCTTCGCCTCGCCCGAAGAGCACGGCGGGAAGGTCTACGCCCTCACCGGCCCTGTGGAATACAGCCATGAAGAGCTCGCCGCGGAGGTCGGCCGGGTGCTGGGCAGGGACCTTCCGTACGAGCAGGTCACCCCGGCCACCTTCCTCGAGTTGCTCGGCATCGGGCATGACATGGCGAAGCTCAAGCACTTCGAGGCCGTGACGCTCGACCAGCAGGAGGGCCTTCTCGCGGGCATCAGTGACACGGCGCCGCGCATCAACGGGCAGCCGCTCACGACGGTCGAGGAGTTCGTCGACGAACACCGCTCGGCCTTCGAGCTCGACTACGGCAGGCCGGGCACGTAGTCGGCCGGCCCCGGGCGACTCACATGTCCCGATGGTGGCAACGACGTCATCGGTGTTCCGGGTTCGGGAAGTCGGGGCGGCAGCCGGCGTCCCACTCGGCGCGCTGGTTGCCGTACGCCGGGAATCCTCCCGCGCTTCGCAGCATGGCCGCCAGATGCAGGAGGTTGTAGGTCATGAACGCCGTGTTGCGGTTGGTGAAGTCGTTCTCCGGGCCGCCCGAGCCCGGGTCGAGATACGAGGGTCCCGGTCCTGCCTCCCCGATCCACCCGGCGTCGGCCTGCGGCGGAATCGTGTAGCCGAGATGCTGGAGGCTGTAGAGGACGTTCATGGCGCAGTGCTTGATCCCGTCCTCGTTCCCGGTGATCAGACAACCGCCGACGCGTCCGTAATAGGCGTACTGCCCTGCGTCGTTGAGCAGGCTGGAGCAACCGTAGAGCCGTTCGATGACGCGCTTCATCACCGAACTGTTGTCACCCAGCCAGATGGGCCCGCACAGCACGAGGACGTCCGCGGCCAGGACTCGCTCGAACAGGTCCGGCCAGGCGTCGTCGGCCCAGCCGTGTTCCCTCATGTCGGGCCACACGCCCGTCGCGATGTCGTGGTCCACCGCGCGGACCCGCTCCACCCGCACGCCGTGCCCGCGCATGATGCCCGCGCTCAGGTCGATGAGCCCGTCGGTGTTGCTGGTCTCCGGTGAGCGCTTCAGCGTGGTGTTGACGAACATGGCGCGCAGTCCTTCGAACTGCGGCACCTGTGCCGCGGGTGCGGTCGTCGGGTGGGTCGTCACCTGTTCCTCCCAGCGTGGGTCCCGTCCGGAGGACGCCCGGTGGGGAGCCATGTCCTCTTCGAGGAGGCTCACCCACACACGACGCCCGGGCAACCCGACGACCGGGCGTACCGCGCGCTAGCGCGGTGAGTGCTCGTCGCGGATCCGGGCGACGTATGCGGCGTCCTCGGCGTCGATCTCGGCCGCCTCCTGAAGGACCCGCTCGATACTGGCCCGCGGAATGACCACGGCTCCCGCCGTGTCGGCGAAGACGTAGTCACCGGGAGTCACGCACACACCGGCGATCTCTACCGTGACGCCGGCCGCGAACGGCATGATGGTGTCGCCGCCCCAGCGTGTCGCCTCGCCTTGGCACCAGGTCGCGAACCCGTGGTCGCGCAACTGGGCGAAGTCCCGCAGCCTGCCGTCCGCCAGCACTCCGGCCAGCCCGTGAAGGGCGACCCTGGACAGTTTCGTCCCCCCGCCGTGTGAGACGTCCCGATAGCCGCCGCTGGAGAGCACCAGGACCTTCCCGGCCGGGTCGTCGCCGACCGCCTGATCGAAGAGTTCGCCGAAGCCGGCCGCCGTCTGTGGCAGGTCGTCCCGGTAGGGCAGGTAGGCGAGAGTGGCGGCCGGCCCGAAGAGCGGCCTGGTGGGGTCGGGGCTGCACAGGGCGAGGATGTGCGCGCGGTGGTTGTGGAGGCGGCCCATGGCGTCCACCAGGGGCGCGCAGCCGAGCCGTGCGGCGGTGGCCGCGTACTCGCTGCCGTGATCACTGCTCATGCGTCTCCTCCTGGCCCGCTCGTGGTCTGTCCGCCGATGTGGGGCGCCGTGTTCCAGGCGTACCTCGGTCTCCTCGGGAGCGTCACGGACGAGCGCAGCCACCGGTTGTCCGGCCCGGGCGCATCGCCAGGCGCCCGCGGCGCCGCGCGGGTCGATACCCCGTTCGGGTGATCCCCGAGTCATGCGCCAGAGCGCGCATCCTGCCGGCGGCGCGGTTCAGCTGATCCTAGGACGGAATCGGGTCGCGCGCCCGGGCTGCTCGGAGGGGCGTGCTCCGGGCGCGGACGGGCATCCGGTCAGGTCAGCTGGTTGCGTTCCAGCGAGAAGTAGGTCACCTGGTAGTGGCTGCTCTGGATGTGCGAGGGCAACCGCCGCACATGATCGGCACGGATGGTGGTGTAGACGTCGTGCCTGGTCATTCCCGGTGAGGGGGTGTATGTGCCGGAGAAGGTCATCAGATCCTGCTCGCGATGGCTGAAGGTGATGATGAAGCAGTATTCGACGAGGGGTTCCGCGGGGTGCGACATGGCCGCCTCTCGGTGGTGTGGGCTCGGCTCTGTCAGTGCGGACGTACGAGTGATCCGGCGGGTTCCGGTCGTCTTCTCGGACAGCGCCCGGAGCCGGCGCTGGAGCGGTGCGTCGTGGGTCCGGGGCGCTGGACCGGACGGTTCGGGGGAACCCCTGCCGTGCTGGAAGCCCCGGGGTCCGTGGTCCTCCCGACCCCGGACGTGGGGACCGCTCGCGGCGCGGAGGACGGGAAGGGCCACGCGCACCGCGTTCGCGGCCATCAGGCCGTTCCTCCTCCAGTCGCCCGCGACGGGGCGGCGTTCCGGGGCACCGCCCGGCTCCTGGACGCCCTGGAAACCGTCCCGGTAAGGGAACGGATGCGGCGGCGGTCCCTCATGTACCGCCTGGTGCTCCTGACCTACCGGATCGCGCGCCGCGAGCGCCCTCTGACCGCCGTCGCCGTCACCGCCTGACCGTTCGTGCGCTGCGGGGGCGTGCGGAGGCGGCTCACCGGCCAAGGGACGGGAGCAGACCCGAAAGGCCCGGGCGGTGCTCTGCCGGAGGGCCGTCCCAGGCCGTCCCGTCAACACGGTGATGTTCCGTCATTCGTGTGAGGGGGGCTGGGCTTTCGGGGGATGTTCCCGGGCATGAGGAAATGCGCGGGTCCCGGCTCTCTCTCGCGGCGCGGGCTGCTCGGTGCTCTCGCGGCCTTCACCCCCGTAGCGGCCGTCCCGGTCGTGTCCGCGCACGGTTCCGCCAGAGCGGCGGCGGAGCCGTACGCGGGTCTGGGGGAGGAGTCCGTGGCGGCGTTCCGTCACGCCTGGGACGCCTATCGGCGGCTGGCCTGGGGACGGGACGAGCTGCGGCCGCTCAGTGGCCGCGGCGCGGACTTCTTCGCCCAGGGCCACACGTTCGGTCTGACGATCGTCGAGGCGCTCGACACGCTGTACCTGATGGAGCTGGACGAGGAGCTGGACGCGGCCGTCCGGTGGGTGAAGCACGAGCTCGTCCTCGATCAGGACGTCTCCGTCCAGGTCTTCGAGGTGATCATCCGGTTGGTCGGGGGGCTCCTGTCGGGGCACCTCGCGACCGGGGACCACGCGCTGCTCGACCTGGCCCGGGACCTCGCGGACCGGCTGATGCCCGCCTTCCTCGCATCGCCCACGGGCGCCCCCTACCGGTTCGTCAACCTCTCCACGAGTGCGGTGAGCGGCCGCGACAACCACCTCGCCGAGATCGGCAGCTGCATCACCGAGTTCGGTGAGCTGTCGCGGCTCACCGGCGACCGCACCTACTACGACGTGGCCAAGAAGGCCCTGCGCGCCGCCTGCGAACGCCGCTCGCGGCTGGACCTGCTGGGCACCACCCTCGACGTCGAGACCGGCGCGTGGACCGGGACCACCGCGACCCTCGATCCGCCGGCCGACTCCTTCTTCGAGTACCTCTGGTACGGCTGGAAGCTGTACGGCGACGAGGAACTGCGCACCTGGTACAGCACCCTCACCGCCGGGATCTTCAGATACCTCGCCGACCGGAGCACGGGGCGGCTGTGGTTCCGCCAGGCCGAGATGAGCACCGGTCGCGCCACAGGCCGGGTCCAGTCCGAACTGACCGCCTTCTACGCCGGACTGCTGACCCGCAGCGGGCGCGTCGCCGAAGGCGAGAGCTACCACGACAGCTGGACGGCCGTGCTCGACGCCTTCCGCCTGCCACCGGACCTCCTCGACTACCGCAGCCTGCGCGCGGAGGTCCCCTCTTATCCCCTGCGCCCCGAGTACGTCGACGCCTGCCTGTCCCTGTGGCTCGTCACCGGCAAGGAGCTGTACCGAGAGCGCGCCCGCGAGATGTTCGACCGCCAGGAGCGGTACTGCAGGGTCGCCAACGGCTACACGGTCGTCCGCGATGTGACGGCGTCCCCGATGAAGACGGGGGACCTCACCCCGGCGTACTGGTTCAGCGAGAACGCCAAGTACTACTACCTGCTGTTCGCCGAGGCGCGCCGCTTCGACTACGGATCCGGCTATCTGACGACGGAGGGCAATGTGCTGCGCGGGCTGCGGGCCCCCGCTCCCGCGCCGGGCGGCGGTGGCCCTGTCGGGAAGTGACGCGCGGCCGGTCCCCCCGCTGCGGGGTGGTGCGTACCGCAAGGATCCAGCCAGTCACAAGCCCAAGACGCTGGAGTTGTCCAGATGATGCGCCAGTTCGAGATGTGGCACGCCACACATCGATACATTAGGGGTCTGCTGTCGGGGCGAGCCGGATGCGGGATCCGGTGAGGTTGAGGAGTCTTTGGCCATGGGGGAGTCCGGGTACACGGAGCGCTGGCTGGAGACCGGCTCGGGTCCCGGCGCAGTGGTCCGGGCCCGTGTGACGCAGGCGAACCAGGCGGTCCAGGCGGCGTACCGCACATGGCTGGACCACGCCACCGAATGCCCTACGTGCCGAGACGGCGCCGCCCGGGATTGCACGGTCGTGCAGCCACTGTGGGACGCCTACCAGGCTGCTCAGCGCGCGGCCCTGTGACCTTCCCGGGCGCGTTCGCCCGACAGGGTGCCCGGTAGGGGGCGTCAGGTGTCGCGGCACGCAAACGTCACCGGTGCCCCCGCCGCGGTGGGGGCCCGCCGCCGAGGGCTGGAGGGGTGCGAGGTCGTAGGCGCTGTCCTCGCGGTCCGAACATGATCGGATATTCGACCGGTCCGCCGGGTCCGCCGGGTCCGACTGGGCCACCCGGCCCGCAGGGGCAGACCGGACCTGCCGGGTCATCTGGTGGTAGCCCAGGGGCCGGACGGGTTGTGCGGCGCGCCGGGCCACGGTGTCGTGGGGTGAGCTGGTTCCCGGGAGAGAAGACCGCCTTGCCCATCCCCGATTACCGTTGAGGGGTCTCCTTCGCCAGGATGAGCCCATGACCGAGATCCAGACTCCCCGTCTCCTCCTGCGCCGCTGGCACGACGACGACCTTGTACCCATGGCCGAGATCAACGGCGACCCGCAGGTGATGCGCTGGGTCGGCGACGGCTCCGTGCGCGACCTGGAACACACGGCGGAAGCCATCGAGCGGTGGGAGGAGGAGTGGGACGAGGAGGGCTTCGGCCTCTTCGCCGTCGAGATGCTGGCCTCGGGCGAACTGGCCGGTTTCACCGGCCTGACGCTGCCGGAGTTCCTTCCGGAGGTGATGCCGCAAGTGTCCGTCTGCTGGCGGCTCGGTCCGCAGTTCTGGGGCCAGGGCTACGCCTCGGAGGCCGCTCACGCCGCGATGGAGTTCGCGCTCCAGGACCGCGGCCTGGATCGCCTGATCGGCATCGCCCGGATCGGCGACAACGCCTCGGAGAACGTCATGCGCAAGCTCGGCATGGCGCCGCAGCGCGAGATCACGCACCCGGAGTACGGTTTCCCGCTGCGCGTCCACACGATCGACCTCAGCGAGTTCCACGCCTGAACCGCGGCCTCCCCACGGCTCCTGCCGGCGGGATGGGCCAGGCGAACGCGGAGCGTGGCCGGCCATCAGCCTCTTTCGGCAGGGCGGCGCCGACCGGCCGGCAGGGCCACGCCGGTGCATGCGCCTACCCGGTCGAGCCCGGCCCGGTGCCCCTTCCAGACTTGGACCCCGGAGTGTCGCGCGACCGATGCGATAGGTAGCCTGCGGGCCCGTTCGAAGTCACTGGAGGATCCCCGTGCACACCCCCGTTTTCCTGCTGCGGAGCGTGCTGGGCCTGAGTGGCGGACTGGTGGTCGCCTGGGAATTGGACCGCCAGGCTTCCGGGCCGGGCTGGAGGAAGCCGCGGCTCTTCTCCGCGACGGCGGCTCTGTTGCTCGCCGCGCTACTGGGCGTCTGAAGCGCGTTGCAGAGGGCGTGATGTACAGGCCGGGCCCCGGGGTGGTCGAACCGAAACCCGCGTTGCTCCCGAAGGCAGGGCGGCCCGGGCATGAACGCGAACCCGCGCGAACAGCGACAATCCGCGCAACGACGTCGAAGACGAAAGACAACCCGTGAAGAGACCGGCCCCGCGCTCCACCTCGGCCCTGTATGCGACCTCCGCGACCTGCGCCGCAATCGGCGCCCTGCTGTGGGTGCGCGGCCGAACCAGCGCTCCCCCCAGGATGTACCGGGACTTCCTCGCAGCCGACTTCACCACCCGGTCGGCCTGGCGGGTGTGGTCGCCGGCAGTTACCGAGGACCGTCTTGGCCTGTACCTCCTCGCGGCGGGGGTGGTGCTGGCCGTGGCCGCGTGCCTGATCTCCGTACGGCGCGACTGAGCCGCGCCCGCGCAGCACGACAAAGCGGTCATGCCGTCAACGAGGCGGTACCTTGCGGCAACTCGGCGGCGCTCCGCTGTCAGAGCCTGATGAGACCGTTCCCGCACGAGTGACAGTGCACGGATCAGCCCGGGCCCGCCCCGCCGGCCCCGGACCCGTGCTTGGCACGATGCCTGATCACGAACGAGCACGAGGAGATCGATCCCATCCATGAACGAACAAGGCACTCCTGTTGCGGCGAACCGCTTCAGGGTCGTCGCGGTTGATGCCGACTGGCCGGAATCACGGCAGTTCATGGGTAGCGGCCACAACCAGGTCACCGGCGACATGCACGTGTTCCTGTGGTTCGGCTCTGCGTCCTATGACTCCCAGGCCGAGCACGTCAGGGTTTTCAGCGCATCCTCCGGCAACGCTGAGGCCCGCGAGGTGCTGGAGGACGCTTTGGAGGACTACTGCCACCCCGACGAGGGACTTCCGGCCGGCCGGCCGGTACCCGAACCCATCACCATCACCGCAGACGGGAAACCCGCGACGTTCGAACTATGGCGGAACGGCAGCAACCCCCACTGGGTCGCCCGGGGCCGCGTCGAGAACACCGAAGTGGTGCTGTCCGGCTCCGGGATCGAACCCGGCGGGCTGCGCCTGGTCCGCGTTGACGACCTGGCCGCGTACTCGGCCCCGATGGCCTTCCTCCCGGCCCGGGAAGCGATCTCCGTTGCCATGGGGAGCGGCCTCCGGGCGGCGGGGTCCGGTCGGCAGCCGCAGTCCGTGGAGGCGGACACCGCGCTGCGGGTCTTGCGCGACCTCGCCGCCCGGGGTGTCGCTCTCGGGGGACCTGGTCAGGAATTGCGCGGGGAGGAGGCGGACACGGTGATGCGCGCCCTGCGCGACCTCGCCCGTGGCGCCGGCCCGGCCCCGGCAGGAGAGTCGGGAGCTGAGGGCTGATCACCGCCGCCACAACCGCCTGTCATACTCCTCGCTTGATCAAGGGGGCAAACAGTCCCTGACCCGGGAAGGGATGCTGTGCGTAGCACGAAGTGGGCGGCCGTGGCGGCTGTGGTCATTGCGCAGGGTGCCGCAGGCTGCGGCACCCAGCGGCGTCGGCACGGAGGCGTTCGCGGCGACGGAGCCGGCGGCGCCTCAGCCACGGCCCGCGGGCACCGGACCGCTCACGAAGGACGTCGTGCGGGCGAACCCCTGACCAGTTTCAAGACAGTGCTGAGCGTGCGGCTTTGTGAGGGGTAGGCGTGACGGACAAGCCGAAATGGCAGAATCATCCGGCCTGGTATCTGTTGCTCATCGTGCCGCAGTTGGTGTTCGTGACCTCCGAGGACGACAAGATAAGTCGTTTCCTCGATGCGCTCGGTCTCCTGCTGTGGGGAATTCTGTGCGGGCGTGAATTGACGAAACGGGCCGCGTACCGGAGGACTACCGCTGGAAGCGCGGCCCCGGCTGACAGGAGACGCCAGTGGCGCGAACGCAGCCGGGACACCTAGCCCGCGACCCGAGCACCGAGAGGCGGGTCCGCTAGGTCAGGGCCATGCACGCGCCACCGAAAGGCCGTTGTGTGGGTGGCGCAGCAAGCTGCCCAGGAGATCCGCCACGCCAAGCGCCGGGCCGACGCCGATGAGGCGACCCGTGCCACAGCCCCTGCAACTCGACCGGCGCTGACTCATTGGTCATCAGCAACTGGTTCTGCGCCGTAGTGCTCGAATCCGATGTAGTCGAGGGGGTACTCGTCGCGGCGTCCGAGCGGGGGCAGGCCTTGGGTCGCGAACCGGCCGCGCAGCCACTCCAGCAGGGTATCGGTGAGGTCGGTGTCGAGCGGGGGACCTTGGTCGCCATGGCGCGGTACGACGATCAACGGCCAGTCGTCCGGGGTGGCGCCTTCGGTCAGCCAGCACAGTTGGTCGCCGTCGATGGAATCGGCGAAGGGCAGGAATCCCCCGGGCTCGGGATGGACCGCCAAAGGATGGTACTCAGGGAACTCCTCGCGCTGCCCCTGGTACGTCTCCGCGTACCACTCGGCCCACGGCGCGAGCGCGTACTGGCCCTCGCCGAAGGGGAGGTTGAAACGCAGCCAGCCGCACCAGGTGCCGGCCCCGTACCGCTCCATCAGCCGTACGTAGTCGCCAGGCAGACATGTACCGAGCCGTTCGCGCAGCCAGTCCCAGTTGTGCTTACCGAGCACGGGCGTCTCCGGCGGCGGCACGAGTGCGATCAGAGCATCCAGCCCGCTGCCTGTGGTGAGCGCCGCACGCTGCCGAGCGGTCGGCTCCGGCCGCCGCGGCGGCGGCGTCCACGGGGTGCGCTCCAGGTCGCTTTGTATGCCGCTTCGGGAGGCCACCGGGCGCATGCCGTCGGCCACGAGCCGGGCCAGCGTCGGAACGAGCGGCGTCGTGAAGCGCCGCCAGGGGTCGCGGCCCGCGTTCTCGTCGTCCTGGCAGTGCATGACGACCGGCCACTGGTCGGGGTCGTCGGATTCTGTGGTGTCCCAGTACAGGGTGTCGGCGGTACGGGTGGCGCCGAAGGGAAGGACGCCGGGGGCGTCACGCCGGGCCTGCTGGACCCAGGCTCCGTAGTCGAACCAACCGCGGTTCACGCAGGGCATGTGAAGCCAGAGCCAGGCGCCGATGTCGAGTGGGCCGTACGCGGCGGCGACAGCCTTGTAGTCGGCGGGCAGGCCGGTCCCCAACCAGGACTCGACCGCCGCCCAGTCGACAGGTACGGCGTAGTCGGCCGGCGGATCGCCGAAGATCCTGGCGAAGGCGTTGACGTGCGGGTCTGAGGCATTCACGGGTCTATGGACCTTTACCGGGGGCGAGCGGTGTTGACCGGGAGGGCTGAAGCACATGAGCTTCTTCCAACCTGCCCCAGAACACGGTGGCTGGGCTGACAGATGTGGTGAAGCCCCAGGTTGACGGGCCATTGACCGAGGGAACCGTCCCCACCAGGCTTCGCATGCTTGTCTACCCGTCGGGCGTCGAGGTGTCCAGTTCTGCGTGACGCCTCCTGTCCGCCCGTCCGAGGCAGCACCGCCACGCGAGCCGCTCCCACTCGGGGCGTGAGCCTCAGCGGCCGAGAGGTGGGCCGTCCCACCCGCGCAGGTCCCATCCCGTCGACGCGCCGGGCTTCGCCGTCGGGTTACTCTGTCCCCCGTACCGGACACGGGGTGCCCCACCGGGGGCTGAGATCACACCCGTCGAACCTGAACCAGTTCGTACTGGCGGAGGGATGTCTTCCATGCCATTGGCGCATGTTTCCAGCGGTCTGCCCGCCGACGGCCGGCAGACCGTCTTCGACGGCCGGATGCCGGCGGCCGCCGGCGATCTCCGGATCGAGGCACACGGCATACAGCCGGTCCCCGAGAGCAACCGTTACGGCGGCCCGGGACGCCTGTTCACCGTGTGGTTCGCCCCCAATCTCACGATGACCGGCGTGTTCACCGGCACCATCGGGATAGTCCTCGGCCTGGACTTCGCCACCGCGCTCACGGCCGTGGTGCTCGGCACCGTGGTCGGCGCGATACCCACCGCCTACCTGGGCACCTGGGGCAGCCGGACCGGCGCGGGGCAGCTGCCGCTGGCCCGGCTCGCTTTCGGCCGGGCCGTCGCGGTGCCCGGCATCCTGCAGTGGCTGTCCTCGGTCGCCTGGGACGCGCTGATCGGGCTGTTCGGCGGGGACGCGCTGGCGCGGCTGTGCGGCTGGCCGTTCTGGCTCGGAGTCCTGGTCATGATGGTCGCCCAGGGTGCTCTCGGCGTCCTGGGCTATGAGGCCGTTCACCGGCTCCAGATCGTCATGACCTTCGTTCTCGCCGCCGCCTTCGTGCTGATCGCCTGGAAGCTGCTCGACGGTGTGCACCCCGCGGCCAACGGCTCCGCCCATGGCGCCGACCGGGGTGGGGCGTTCGTCCTGACCAGCACCATCGCGTTGAGTCTGGCCCTGTCGTGGGCTCCGTACGCCAGTGACTTCAGCCGCTACCTGCCGCGGACGACCTCTGCCCCGCGCATGTTCTGGTACACGCTGGCGGGGTTGGTGGTGTCCTTCGTGGGCGTCCAGGCACTCGGGCTCTGGGGCGCGTCGGTCCTCACCGACCAGACCGCCGCAGGCGTGGCCGAGCTGCTCGGTGGTGGGCCACTCGGGGCGTTCGGGCTGCTCGCCGTCGCCCTGGCGGCCCTGTGCAGCAACGCCATGAACGACTACAGCGGATCCCTGGCCCTGCAGACCGTCGGTGTGCGCGTTCCCCGCCCCGCCGCGGCCGCCTTCGCCGCGGTGCTCGGCTTCCCCCTGGTCCTGTGGATGCACGCCGCCGACACCACCGCCCGCTTCCAGAACGTGCTGCTCTTCGTCGGCTACTGGATTCCCGGATTCGTCGCGATCGTCATCGTCGACTGGCTGGCCCGGGCACGGGCAAGAGCGGGCGCACCGATCGACCTCGCCGCCGAGACCGGCCGACCGCAGCCCGGCTGGTACGCCGTCGTCGCGTTCGTGGCCGCCTTCGCCGCCGCTGTGCCGTTCATGGACACCAGCCTGTACGTCGGCCCGGTGGCCGAGGCCCTGCACGGCGCGGATCTCTCGTACTACGTGGCGTTCCTCGTGGCCCTCGGCGTGTACACCCCACTGCGCCTGCGCCACCGTTCGCGGCCCTGAACCATCGTCCCCCGTCCGTCCCCCAAGGAGCGAGTCCGCATGCCCCCGACTTCCGCCGACCACACCGCCTTCGCCGCGCGGGCGCTCGGTCGCGTACGGGCCCACTCACCGCTGGTCCAGTGCCTGACCAACTCGGTGGTGACGGGCTTCACCGCCAACGTCCTTCTGGCGCTCGGCGCTTCGCCCGCCATGGTCGACATCCCGGGGGAGGCCGGGCCGTTCGCCGAGGTCGCCTCGGGGGTCCTGGTCAACCTCGGCACCCCGCACGCCGAGCAGCGGTCAGCCATGGCCGAGGCCGCGCGGGCGGCCGGCTCGGCCGGTACCGCGTGGGTGCTCGACCCGGTGGCGGTCGGCGCGCTGCCCGTGCGCACCGCGCTCGCGCGCGAGCTCCTGGAACTGCGGCCGACGGTCGTACGGGGCAACGCCTCCGAGATCATCGCGCTGGCGGGAGCGGGCGGCGGCGGCCGCGGAGTGGATTCCTCCGACGGCGTCGAGGCGGCCGAGGAAGCAGCACGGCGCCTGGCCGATGCGACCGGTGGCGTGGTGGCCGTCTCCGGGCCCGTGGATCTCATCTCCGACGGGACGCGTACGGCTCGCATCGCCAACGGCGACCCGCTGCTCACCCGGGTGACGGGCGGGGGCTGTGCCCTGGGCGCCGTGATGGCCGCCTACGCGGCCGTGGACGAGGACCCGTTCGCCTCGACGGTCGCAGCCGTCACCGCCTACACGGTCGCCGCCGAACTCGCCGCGAAGCAGGCTTCCGGGCCCGGCAGTTTCGCCGTGGCGTTCCTGGACGCGCTTGCCGCGTTGCGGGAGTCCGACGTCGTCGAGCGGGCGGCCGTGTCGTGACGGTGACGCCGGCCGATCTGTCGGTCTACCTCGTCACGGACGCGGCCCAGTGCGAGGCCCGCGGCCGCAGCGTGGCCGAAACCGTCGCCCAGGCCGTGGCGGGGGGCGTCACCGCGGTGCAGATCCGGGAGAAGCACACCGGCGGCGGTGATTTCCTGCGCACGGTCAAGGAAGTGGCAGCGGTCCTCCCGGAGCACGTGGCGTTGATCGTCAACGACCGGGTCGATGTGTTCCTTGCCGCCCGCGCCGCCGGAATACGCGTCTCGGGCGTCCACGTCGGGCAGTCGGACCTGCCTCCGACCGCCGTACGGGAACTGATCGGACCGCACGCGGTCCTGGGCCTGAGCGCCGCCACTCCCGAAGAACTGCGCGCCGCCGCGCAGGACCCGGCAGGCGTCCACCACGTCGGCATCGGCGCGCTGCACGCCACCCGGACCAAGGCCGACGCCCCGCCCTCGCTCGGCCATGACGGCTTCGCCCGCCTCGCCCGGCTCAGCGGGCTGCCCGCCGTGGCCATCGGCGGCGTGAACCCGGGCGACCTGCCACGACTGCGGGAAGCCGGCGCGGCGGGGGCGGCCGTCGTGTCCGGCATCTGCGCCGCCGAGGACCCCGGTGCCGCGGCCCGCGCCTATGCCGACGCCTGGAGCCGACGGCCCGCCCCGAGCCGGGCGAAGACCCTCGCCTGACGAGCTTCGAAACTCCGCTCGGTCACCCAGGACGGCCGGGGAGACGTGTGGTCCGGTGCACGGACACACCGGCAGCCATGGCACGAGCATGGCGCGCGGTGACCTCAGTACTGCCGGCTGCTCCCCGGCGCGCAAGGTGACTTCGGCGACCGCCACAGCGTCGTGCCTGGCCAGAGCCTCCACCAGGAGCGGGCGTGGGCGCCGACCCTGTTCGCCGACGGCGCCTCCCCGGCAGGCCCTGGTGTGGAGCACTGGGCCGACGCCGCGCCCGTCGAAGAAACCGAGGACATCGACAGTGCGCCTTGCCGGGCGGGGGAGTGCGGCCTGATCCTTTTCGAGGAGCACGACGGTGAGGCCGTCTCGCCGCTCCACGCCGCGCGCGATCTCCGACGGGGGTATCTCCACGTCTTCGGGTTCATAGCACTACCTCCGGTGCCTTAGTCGGGCTCCGTCGCTCGCGCGTGGACCTGGTGGAATCCGGTGCCGTTCCCCTGGGGTCGCGGGGTGGAGGCCGATCGGGATGACGATCAGGCCGAGGCTCGTGTAGCCGGCCCTGGTCCCGCGCGTACCGTCAGCCTGCAAGACGGGGCGGTTCCCCGCGAGGGATGCTGCTCCGGGGCGGTGATCAGGCACCTTTCGGCGCGGGCACCCGCCAGGCCACCGTCTGCGCCGGCGCAGGGGTAGGCCCACCTGCACACCGGGGCGGGAGCGGGTCGGGGCAAGCCCGGCGACGGAGCCGCAGCGCGGGGAGGGTGCAAGCGGCGTTCCCCCGGGCGTACTGGCCGGCCGGTGCGTCAGCGGCCCGGGCTTCGCACCAAGGCCGTGCCGTCGGTCTGGGCGTCCTCGGGGCCGAACTCGGTCCACGCGGCGGCGAAGCGCTCTTGCCCCGGCCACGGCGACCGCCAGGAAGGCGTTCGGTCGGGCCAGGGCGCGGTCGAGGGCGGCGCCGCGATGAACCGCCCGGTGCTGACTCCGGCCGCGGCCGCGGGCCGCTCCGACCACCTCGACGAATCGAACGTGTGTGCGAAAGTGTGCTGCGTCGGGCACCCGCTCCGGGCTCCGGCGGGCGGGGAGCAGTCCACCGAAGCCGAGCCGACCCCCGAGCTCTCGCGCGCCGCGGGTCGCCTTCCAGCCCGGCGGCGGGTTGGGAAAGGTGAGGTGCTCTTACCGCCGATCCCACCGTGTCGAGTGCGCCACCGGGGCCTGCGCGGGGGCGGACGCCGCGCCATGCCGGCCGGGACTTCGTGCTGGTCGCGGAACGCGCGCCGGAGAGCCTGCGCGCGCTCCGGTCCTGCCCCCGCACGCCTCTGCTGGTGGATCGGTCCGAATGCCATGATCGCCTACGAGCGGCACGGTGTGCCGCCGGCGAGCGATACGGGGGGACGCATGACGCGGCGATGGCTTGTGACGGGGTGTTCGTCGGGACTGGGGCGGGCGCTGGCGGGCGCGGTGGCGGAGTACGGGGATCTTGTGATCGCCACGGCCCGCAAGCCGGCGGCCTTGCGGGATCTGGTGACACGGTATCCGGACAGGGTGACGGCGATGGCGCTCGACGTGTGTGACGCCGGGCAGTGCGAGGCCGCGGTGACGTACGCGGTCGATCGCTTCGGCGGAGTGGACGTGCTGGTGAACAACGCGGGGTCGGGACTGTTCGGCGCGGTCGAGGAGGTGTCCGACGAGGAACTGCGCGCCCAACTCGAGGTCCTGACGGTCGCCCCGTGGCGCCTGAGCCGCCTCGTCCTGCCGCTGATGCGCCGTCAGGGCTCGGGCCACATCGTCAACGTCTCCTCGCTCGTCGGCCGGATGGGGCTGCCCGGCCTGTCCGCGTACGTGACGGGAAAGTACGCCCTGGAGGGTATGACCCAGGCGCTCGCCGCGGAGGTCGCACCCTTCGGGATCAGGGTGCACGCGGTGGAGCCCGGCCAGTTCGCCACCCACTACAGCACCGCGGTGACCGAGGCGGCCGACCGTATCCCCGAGTACCTGGTGAGCACGGCGGAGGTGCGGGCGGGCTTGCGGGCCATGCTGGACGATCCGTCGATCGGCCGTCCGGAGACGTTCGCCGCCCATGTGCTGCGGCTCGTCGCGGCCCCGTCGGCGCCCGTGCGCGTGCCGGTCGGGGAGGACGCCTATGCCTACCTGGAGGCGGTCGAAGCCGCGGCTCGCGACGAGCTCTCGGCTGCGCACGCCTTCGTCCACGGCCCCGTCCCGGCGCCTCGAGAAGCGCCGGCGCCATCGGTGGCCGCGCTTCCGGAGGTGTGACGCCGGCGGCCACGTCCCCGGCACTCGGCCGACCACGCGGACCCGAAGCGTCAATGGTGCCCCGTCCCTGGGGCGGTGTTCAGCACCGGTCCGGCAGCCAGCCCCGCTGCACGGCGCGCACGCCGGCCTCGAAGCGGCTGCGGGCGTCGAGGCGCTCCATCAGTTCGGAGGCGATCCGGCGGGCCGTGCGGTGTGACACCCCGAGCCGCTTGGCGATCGCCTCGTCGGTGTGGCCCTCGGCCAGGAGCCGCAGGGCGGTCGCCTGCTGGCCGTTGAGCCCGTTCGGGTCGGTGGAGACGATCTCGCCGAGCGGCTGCGCCGACTCCCAGGTGGTCTCGAAGAGCGCGCACAGTGCGGTGAGCGTGCCCTGACCGGTCAGCAGGACGGCGCCCGCCGCGGTGTCGTCGCTGCTGACCGGGATCATGGCCGTCAGCCGGTCCATGATGATCATCCGGGTCGGCAGGGACGGAGTGGTACGGATCCGGCCTCCCAGCCGGGCCAGCGAGGTGGCGTGTTCGACGGTGGGCCGGTGGGTGCGGACGCTGTCGAGGTAGATCGTGCGCATCCGAACCCCGCGGCCGAGCAGATCCTGGTTGAGCGGGCGTGAAGCGGCCATGTTCTCCGCGGTCTGCGGTCCGCCCGGGGCGAAGGTGAGGAACTCCTCGCGCACCTCGCGGGTGAGCACGGTCAGCCGGTCGCGTATCTGGTCGAGGCCGACCAGGTGCTCCACCCCGGGATGGCTGGCGGCCGGGCGGAGTTCGGCGTACTCGGAGATGAGCCGGGCCGCGGCGGCCCGCGAGGCTTCGAGACGCAGCTGCTGCTCCGCCAGCTGGGCCTGCTGGCGGCCCATCAGGATCTCCATGCCGATGTCCGGCGAGACAGCCCGGAGGCGGCCCGCGTCCCCCGCTGCGGGGCGTACCAGGGCCAGCTCGCTCAGGGTGTCGAGAGCGTTGCCCACCTCTTCGACGGAGAGGCCCGCGGTGTGGGCGAGGGCCGCGACACCGGCGGCCGGGTGCCTGAGCATGGCGCGGTACACCGTCTCCGTGACGGAGTCGAGTCCGAGAGCGGTCAGCATGTGGTTCCCCCTGTTTTCCTGCGCACGGCGTCCCCCTGCCCGACGATGATGTTCGCAGAGGGACGGGGGATCGTCACAGGGGCAGGACGGAACCGGCCAGGGCCTCAACGGTCCAGCGAGCAAAGCGACTTGAAAACGCCCGCGGTTGAGACTCTGGAGCGCATGTATCTGGTCCACGTGCATCTGGAACTGCCCTCCGGCGAGGAACTGCCGCAGGATGTGAGGGCAATGGTGCGGTCGGCGATCGTTCCCCGCGACCGCGTCGAGCACGTCGCCGTGCACACGGTCTCTCGCTCCGAACTCACCCTTGGTTTCTATCTGCTGGCCGACGGTCTCGACGAGGCGGAGGAGCGAGCCCTGCGGGTGTGCCGCCGACTGCTCGGTGACGTGGCGCAGTTGGCGACGGCGCGGCTGACCGGCGCGGGGGTGCCGCTGATGCCGCTGGCCTTCGCGCCCCGGAGCGGGGAGTGAACGGGCCCGTGTGGACGCATCAGTCCAAGGCCCCTTCCGTCCATCCCTGAGCTCTTTCCACGAGCCTGAGCTGCGACGAACCTATTGGTCACCGGCCAGGCCGAGCGTCACCGCGGGACGCGAGGACGGGCCGGACCCCGTATCTCTCCTCTGGAATGAACGGAAACAGGCATGCTTCGCTCCCGAATCGCCAAGGTCGCCGCGGTCTGCTCCCTCGTCCTCGCCGTGGCTCTCGCCGCCCCGGTGGTCACGCCCCGGTTCACGGCGGACGCGGTTCCGTCCTCCTCCGTTCTCGTCGCGGACGCCGGCTGGCAGGTCACCCCGGCGGACGCCGGCTGGCAGTAGGTGGCAGCCTGCGCTTCGGCCGCCGGACTTCCAGCATGCGAACACCTGGATCGACGCCGGTGGACGTGCCAGGGGCGGCGCCCCCTCGAAGCGAGGGGGCGCCGCCCTTCTGTGTGGGCCGGTGACGGCCGACCGCGGAGTCCGGGACCAGGGGCTCGACCTGCAATGGACGCCGCGAAGGCCCCGCCGAGGACCGGCGGGGCCTTCGCGGCGTCGAGTGGCGCGTCAGGCGATCTTCTTGTAACGCAGGGCGACGTACGAGGAGGCCGGGTGGCCGCCGATGTCGCCGCTGTAGACGTTCGCGGTCGAGTAGTTCATGTCCGTCGCGGTGCTGCCCTCGGCGTAGTAGTAGAAGGTGCCCGCGTCCTGGTCCTTCCAGCCCGCGAAGAGGACGGCGTGGTCGGAGTAGTCGTTCAGTGCGTCACCGGGCCGGAGGTCGGCCTTGTTGATCTGCGTGCTCACGCTGGGGAGGGTCTCGGTCGTCAGCGAGGTGGTGAGGTGCCAGGTCATGGAGACGAAACCGGAGCAGTCGGTGCGGTAGGAGTGGTCGCCGTCGACGTCGGTGGCGTAGGCGCTCTGGCTGTACGGGATGTTGCGGTTGTACCAGTCCTTGGCCCGGGCGATGACCTCGTTGCGGTAGATGGTGCCGCCCTGTACGGACTTCGGCGGGGTCGGCGCCACGTAGGCGCAGTTGTTGGCGTAGGCCGACAGCAGGCTCTGGGTCCAGCCGGACGCGTCCACCGGGTCGTCGGAGTGGTAGGCGATGTCGCTGCCGTCACCGTCGGTCGGGTCCGAGTCGTGGTACCAGTACATGCCGCCGTTGGTGCGGCCGTAGTAGAGGCCGCCGCCCGGGGAGGAGAGGGAGTCGACCGCCGACCAGCCGCTCGACTTCAGGACGGCGCTGTCCCAGTCGTTCACTCCGTTGATCTTGTAGCTGAGCAGCCGGCCGTCCGAGGTCGAGGCGACGATGCGGTCGTCGCCCGCGGCGGCGAGCGTCTTGAGGACGAAGCCGGTGTCGATCACGACGTGCTGTCCTATGTGGGCCGACCCTGAGGGCTTGGCCTGCGACACCAGGTACTGGTGGAGCTGGCCGTCGACCGTGCCGTAGAGGTGGCCCGCGCCGTCGTAGACCAGCTTGTCGAAGGTCCAGCCGCCGTCCCAGATCTGGACGACGCCGGCGAGCGTGAGGGATGTGTTGTTGGTCTGCACGTCGACCCGGTAGAGGTCGCCGGTGGTCGAAGTGACAAGGACGGTGTTGAAGTTGAGGGCTGCCATCGCCTTGGGCGTGAAGCCGAGGTTCGGGCCGATGAGCGTCTTGACACGGTTGCCGGTGTTCGGCTCGATCTGCGTGTACGTCAGCCGGCCGTCGGACAGCGTGCCGTACATCGACACGTCACCGGTGCACGACGCGACGGCATGCGCGGTCCCGGCGGCGGTCGCGACCAAGCCGAGGGACATCGCACTGACGGCGACCACGGCGGCGGTGGCACGGCGGATGGCATGGCCCAGCTTCATGATTTCTCCTGCGGTGGGAAAGTCGGGCGGACGTGGGCGCGTCCCTGGCCCAGACAGCTGCCCTGCAGGTGCAGCTGTGAAGGATCTTTCGGGGTGGCGTCCCGGTGGCTCGCACTACTTTCGTCGCAGGCCGGGCGGGTTGGAAGAGAGGACGTATGGACGCAAAGGTCCTTGGCCTGTTGCGTCCTGACGGCACGTCGACCGCGATCATGAGGTCGCACGGGCGCATCGCTCGCCGCCCAAGTCTCTGCGGTCATCGCAGGCGCCGGGCGGCGCCGGCCAACTCCAGGCCGGGCGGCTCCTGTGCGCGGCAGGTCCACCGGCCGGTCGCTCGGCATGGTGGTCCCGTGGTCGTGACACCCGGCCGTCGACCGGGAGGCGCTCGATCCCCCGGACGTTCGTGGACCCGGTCAGCGGGTCCGATCCGTAGCCGTACTCCAGGGTGGCGAAGGGACGGCCGGGGGCAGGTTCACGGCCGGAAGCCGTCGATGGCCAGTTCCAGCAGGCGCTCGGCCTGGGCGGCGCCTTCGGCGGTGTCGGGAGTACGCCACAAGCAGCTCATGAGCATGATCACGTCGACAGGGTCGATACCGGGTCGTACCTCGCCGGCGCGTTCGCAGGCGTCGAGGAGCCCGCGTACGGCGGCGGTGACCGGGGGCCATGAGGCACTGACGACTTCTTGTGCGGCGGCGGAGTGCAGTGCCTCTCCGAGTCCGTGCTTGATGCGTACGTAGGTGGCAAGAGTGGTGAACCAGCGCCGCAGCGCGGCCAGCGGCGCATGGGCGGCAAGCAGGGCCGGCACGGAGTCCACGAGGCGCTCCACATCGCGGCGGTGGACTTCCAGGATCAGCGCCTCGCGGGTGGGGAAGTGCCGGTAGAGCGTGCCGGCGCCGACGCCCGCCCGCTTGGCGATCGAGTTGAGCGAGGCGTCCGGGGACTCGGCGAGCGCGTCGTGGGCGACCTGGAGGATGGCTTCCCGGTTCTTCAGCGCATCGGAGCGCTGCCGTGCGGCGTCGGGCATGGATCCTCCTGGAGTGCGGACGGCCGTCCATTGCAAAGCGGAGAGGTCTCCGTTAACGTTGGTCGAAGTCAAGCGGAGAGATCTCCGCTTACTGTCGTCCTCCATTGTAGGAGTCCTTTCGTGCGCTACATCAAACTCGGCCGCACCGGCCTGGACGTCTCCCCGGTGGCCATCGGCGCCATGACCTACGGCGAACCCGACCGCGGCCACCCCGTCTGGTCCCTGGACGAAGGGGCCAGCCGGCCTCTGATCAAGCACGCCCTGGAAGCGGGCATCAACTTCTTCGACACCGCCAACCTCTACTCCTACGGCTCGAGCGAGGAGATCCTCGGCCGTGCACTGAAGGAGTACGCGAACCGCGACGACATCGTCATCACCACCAAGGTCCGGCACGCCATGCGCCCGGGCAGGCCCAACGGCGGCGGCCTGTCCCGCAAGGCGATCATGAGCGAGGTCGACCACAGCCTGCGCCGCCTGGGCACCGACTACGTCGACGTTTTCATGATCCACCGCCTCGACGGCGACACTCCGCTGGAGGAGACCCTGGAAGCGCTGCACGACGTCGTGAAGTCCGGCAAGGCCCGCTACCTCGGCGCGTCCTCGATGCACGCCTGGCAGTTCGCCAAGGCCCTCCACTTGCAGGAACGCAACGGCTGGGCACGGTTCGTCACCCTGCAGGACCACTACAACCTGCTCGCCCGCGAGGAGGAACGCGAAATGCTCCCGCTCTGTGCTGACGAGGCCGTCGCCACCATGATCTGGAGCCCTCTCGCCCGCGGCCGGCTCGCCCGTCCCCACGACCAGGCGAACGACGGCGAGCGCGCCGCGACCGACGGCGCCTACGCCGACACGCTCTACACCGACGCCGACAGCGATCGGCAGATCATCGACGAGGTCGGCGCCATCGCCGACGCCCGCGGCCGCACCCGCGCCCAGATCGCCCTGGCCTGGCTGCGCCGAAACCCCGTCGTCGCTGCCCCCGTCGTCGGCGCCCGCACCATCCAGCAGATCGACGACGCCGTCGCGTCCCTCGACCTCGACATCACCGACGAGGAGGCCCGCCGCCTGGAAACGCCCTACACCCCCCGCCATGACTTCCAGGGCATCTCCGACGTGCGCGAACTCGAGCGCATCAAAGCCCGCATCCCCGGCTACGCCAACGTCTGACGGCGTGGCCGACCGGGCAGGTGCTGCTCGCCGTCACGCTCACGCTGGTGACAGGTCCGGTTCGGCCGCACCGCAGGTGGGGCTGCGTCCTGACGGCTACGGAAAAATACTGCGGGCCGCTGTCGATCCGGTCGTGTTCCGTTCGACGTCATGGTGTGGAAGCGCCTCGCCACCCGGTGACGCGACAGACGTGATGAGGAACGACGTGGATCAACTGCTGAGAGTCATGAACTTCAATGTCTCGAGTGACGGGATCGGTGCCGGTGAGGACCAGAGCCTGGAGAGGCCGTTCGGCTGTGACAGTCCCGAGAGGCTCTTCGGCTGGGCCGGCGCCACGGCGAGTTGGCCGAACCGGACCGATCCGGGAGGTAGCCGGGGCCTGGACGACTACTTCACGCGGGACTTCGCCCGCAACATCGGCGCCGAGATCATGGGCCGCAACAAATTCGGACCCCAGCGCGGGCCCTGGCACGACCACGAGTGGCGCGGCTGGTGGGGACAGGAGCCCCCGTTCCGCACTCCGGTGTTCGTCATGACCCACCACGAGCGTCCTTCGTTCGCGCTTTCCGACACCACGTTCCACTTCGTCGACGGGGACCCGGCCGCGGTGCTGGAACGCGCGCGTGAAGCGGCGCAGGGCAAGGACGTCCGACTCGGCGGCGGGGTCACCACGATCCGGCAGTTCCTCGACGCCGACCTGGTCGACTCCCTGCACGTGGCGGTCGCGCCGGTGAAGCTCGGGACCGGACTGCGACTGTGGGAGTCCCCCGACGAGCTGCTCGATCGGTTCCACCTGGAGGTAGTGCCCAGTGCGAGCGGCGTGACGCACCACCTGTTCTGGCGAATGTGACGGGAGGGCGCACCCGAGTTCAGGCCACGACGGCGATGGGACGCCCGCCCCTCCCCAGCCGCGCCCTTTCACTCCGCATGGGGGCGCCCCGGCGTGCAGGGTAGCGGGGAGTGCCCAGGGTCGGCGGGCATGAGCCCGCGCTGGTCGCGGTGCAGGACGTGGGTATCCGCGAGACGGCTTCGGTGGCTCGCCGGCTCACGCTGGGCCGGCACCGGGGGACGGGCGCCGCTGTTCTCGGCCCGTCCCCTGGCTCGAGCCGGGCCATTGCGGTCACGCGGTGTAGCAGTGGGCCGGCCGTTGGAGGGACGCGGCGTCGGCCTGCCGGAGGCGACGGCCGCCACGAGAGCCGGGAGCGCGGCCTTCCGCGCCTGCACCTCATTCGCGTCCCGGCTGATCGCCTCCTCGCGCTCGGCGCCGGGTGAGTGCCAGAGAATTGGCTGGACATCACCGTGATACTGCCATCATGGCTGTTACCCAGCAGATGCCCGAGTCTCAGCGGAATATCTCGCCGCCTGCCGCCGATCGGCCGGTGCGTCACCGGACGGAGATCCTCGCTGGGATCCGCCGGCACCGGACGTGCTGGACCCGGACTGGGCGCCGGCACTGCTGGAACGCCTTGGAGAGGTGACCGGACTCGACGAGGTTCGCCTCGACGCGCTGCGTCAGGCCACCCACGGCGACACCATGCCCGAACGGGGATTCCTCAATGCGCACCCGCACGCCATCGGTCCCTTCGGGCCTGCCCCGCAGGCTCTGTCCATCGCTCGAGTGGCGCACGTCTCCGAACTGCTCGACGGGATCGACATGCACGCTCTTCTGCGCGCCCTGCCGACCGACGACCGCGAGGCCGCATACCTGATCGGCCAGGGCGCCGACCGCGTCATCGGCGGCCCGCGAGGCTATCTGCTGAAGCATTTCAACGCCCTGCGCGACTTCTATCAGCGCGCAGCAAAGCACCGCATGCTCGTTGTCCTGTGGTGGGACTGACCCTGGGCTCAGTCCCAGGCGCCCCGACGACGAGCAACCGCGTGATCGTCCCCAGGGCGCGAAGGCAGCGGGGTCCGCCATCCGTCCTGCCGCAAGGGCCTGCGGTCCGGTGGCGGGCACAACGTCTCAGCCCAGCCCGCCCCGGGCGGAGGAAAGGGTACGTCCGCTCAGGTCCCCGCACCGGCCGAGCTGGTCGTTCAACTCCGTCAGCCACCTCACCAGGCGACGGCCGTCCGGTCCGAGTTCGGCCTGGGACTCCGCCGTCGCGAGTGCGGAGGCGAAGAACGCGGCACGACTCCAGCGGATCCCGAGCCGGGCGTCCAGGTCGTCCGCATCGATATCGGGGTGCGACCGATCCACGGCGGCCAGATGCAGCAGAGCGCCGTGCACATATACGTGAAAGGCCCCAAGAGAGCGGTCCACGCTGAAGGTTCGGCCCGGCCCGCCCCAGGGGATCACGATGTGGTGGGCGTCCTCGTCCCGGTATCCGTTCCGCAGCACGCGCCTGGTGAGCTCGATCTCCGCGAGTTTCTGGTGCAGGCACTCGTGGAGGATGGCATCGGCCGTCTCCAGCCGATCGCCGAGCAGGGACTCGCTGACGTAGACGAGCCCTGGTGTCGCGGCCGCGTAGGCGCTGGTCAGCCGCTCGCCGGTGAAGACCCCCAGACCGCTGACGAAGGACATCGTCGAGGGTCCGATGACCGGCAGAAGCTCGGCGAGAAGTTCCATGGCCGCCTGCTCGCGGCCGTCCGGCACCAGCGGCTCGATCTCGAAGGCATGGCCGTCGGATCTCATGGTGGCGTGGAACCCGGACTGGATCGCCTCACCGAGCAGCGTGCCTCGCAGGTGCCGGAGTGCGACCGGCGTCGGGCCGTTCGAGATCGGATCCTGGGGGTCGGCGCCGGCTTCGGCGATCAGCGCGAGCACACTGCTCGGCGCTCTCACCGTGGCCGGCAGCGACATCGGCCGGGGGTTGCGGATGCTTCGGGGCATCGGCGGAGAGCGGATCGCCGGGCGGCGCTACGCGGCCCGGTCCCAGCAGGTACGGAAGGCCGGGATCGCGGTGGCCGGTACCCACGCGCTCCTCGACGCGGCCCAAGTGCTCTTCCCGGGCCTGTTCCTGGTGACCGTGCTCTGGTTCGGCGCGCGCCTCGCGCTGGCCGGCACGCTCGCCGCGGGCGACCTGGTCGCGCTCTACGGTTGCGCCGCCTTCCTGGTCCAGCCCATCGCAGCGATGGCCGGCGCCATCAGCGCCCTGGCTGCGGCCAGGACCGCGGCCACGCGCATCAGAAGCGTCCTCGCGGTCGGCGACACCCAGGAGCCGCTCGCCGCGGCGGAGGTCGCCGGGGATCGCATCACCGACCATCCCAGTGGCGTATGGATACAGCGGGGCGACTTCACCGTGGTCGACACCACGGGCCGCCATGGCTCCGAACTCGCCCGTCGGCTGGCGAGGGCACACACAGGTGCCGTGCTCGCCGATGCCGTGCCCTACCTCTTCGCCGGCACCCTCCGCGAGGTCGTCGACCCCGTGAGACGGCACGGCGACGCCGCCATCGGGCGGGCCCTCCACACGGCGGCGGCCGACGACGCGGTCAAGGGCTTCGCCTCGGGCCTCGACACCGAGATCGAGGAGGCGGGCAGCAACCTCTCCGGCGGCCAGCGCCAGCGCATCGCGCTGGCCCGCGCCCTGCTGCCCAAGCCCGAGCTGCTGATCCTGGTGGATCCGCTCACGGCGGTCGACGCGGTCACCGAGGCGAGCGTCGCGGAGCGCCTCTATTCCGAGCGTCGTGGCCTGACGACCGTCGTGATCAGCGGCAGTGCGACGTTGGCCCGGGTCGCGGACCGGCGGGTGAGTGCCTGATGCCGGTGACCCTGCCCATCGCCGACGATCCGACCGTCCGGCGCGAAGTCCGGCACCTGCTGACCGCCCACCGGTGGCCGATCGTCCTCCTGACCCTCGCGCACGCCGCCGCCGTCGCCGCCGGCCTCGTCGCCCCCTGGCTGCTCGGCGTCCTCGTCGACCGGGTCGCCGGGGGGCACCAGGCCACGCAGGTGGACCGGCTCGCCCTCGCGATCGCCGCCAGCGTGCTGGCCCAGGCCGTGACCCGGTGGATCGCCAGCCGCATGGCGTTCGTCCTGGGTGAGGACGTGTTCCACGAGCTGCGCTCGACATTCACCGACCGTGTGCTCGGGCTGCCGCTCTCCGCCGTGGAGCGGACCAGCACCGGTGACATCGCCTCACGGACCACCCACGACATCGAGACCGTCGCCGACTTCGTCCGCATCGACATCCCCGAAGTGATGACGGGCACTTTGAGCGTGCTGCTCTCCCTGACCGCCGCATTCGTCGTCGACTGGAAACTCGCCCTCTGCTGCCTGCTCGGCCTCCCCGTGATCGTCACCGCCACCCGCTGGTTCACCAGGCGGGCACGCCCCGCCTTCGCGACCGAGCTGGCGACTTACAGCACAGTCAACGCGTCGGTCATCGAGACCGTGCAGGGCGCCAGTGTCGTGGAGGGGCTCGGGATCCGTGCCCCACGCCGCGAGAAGATGGCGATCAGCGCCCGCGAAGCCCGCGACGCGCAGTTCGTACCTCTTCGGTTGCGGACCCGTTGGTTTCCCCTCGTTCAGCTCGGCTACCAACTGCCGATGCTGTGTGTGCTGCTGGTCGGAGGGATGCTGGTCACCCAAGGAAGGGCCAGCATCGGCCAGGTCGCATCCGTGTCGATGTTCCTCACCCTCCTCGTCGACCCGCTCGACGACCTCGTCTACTGGTGGGGCGACCTGCAGATGTCCCGCGCCGCGTTCGCCCGGATCACCGGGGTGGGCCTCATCCCGTCGGACCGCGGTGACAAGGACGTGGAACTCGGCGACGGACGCGTGGTGCTCCGTGACGTGTCCTTCGCCTACGACCGCGGCATCGATGTGCTGAGCGAAGTGAACCTCGACATCGCCGCGGGGGAGCGGATCTGCGTGGTCGGCGCCTCAGGTGCGGGGAAGTCCACGCTCGCGCTGCTCGTCGCCGGCGTCTACGCGCCGTCGGTGGGTACGGTCACCCTCGACGGGCACGCTCCACATGAACTCACGTCCGACGCGCTGCGCGACCACGTGGTGATGGTGACCCAGGAGGACCATGTGTTCGCCGGCACCGTGTCCGAGAACATACTGCTGGGACGCGAGGATGCGAGCAGGCAGCAGATCACCGATGCCCTGTCCTCGGTCGGAGCCCAGGGATGGTCGGCCGAGTTGCCCGACGGCCTGGACACAGTGGTCGGAGACGGCGGCCACGAGCTGACCCCCGCGCAGGCACAGCAACTCGCTCTCGCGCGCGTGATGCTGAAGGACCCGAAGGTGATCGTCCTTGACGAGGCCACCTCGATGTTCGACGGATCCCAGCGACGCGAGGCCGACTCCGGCCTCGCCGGACTCCTGGCCGGACGCACAGTCATTTCGATCGCGCACCGACTGGACAGCGCGCTCACCGCCGACCGTGTCGTCATGCTGGATGAAGGCCGCATCATCGAGACCGGGGACCACCAGGAGCTCCTTGATCGCCAGGGTCGGTATGCCGCGCTGTGGCGAGTGTGGGAGAACAATCAGAGCACTCCTTTGGACATCTGAGTTTGTCCCGTTTCGATGCACGTCGCCGACTGGGTGGTGATCAGGCCGCGTGTGCGGTTCACGGGCCCGAGAGCCCCGGCCCCGTCCGTCCGCATCTGATGGTCGGTCGAAGCGCTGGTAGGGAGGGCGATCACCGTCGTGTGCCGCCGACGGCAGGAGTGTCGCGGCAGGCATGTGCGGCCGTGACCCGTATGGAGGTCCTGGAACTGCGCGGGACCCGGGGCGGCTGTTCGATGGTCGACAGCGGCCCGGCGTGGCCCCCGACACGCCGGGCTCCATACGCGCCCCGCGCCGGCTTGGCCGTTGGAGCTCACCGGAGTCGACATCGCACAGTTGCACGATGGGCGCGCGGCCGTACTGCACCAGCCGGCGGCCGCGGGGAGCCGCTACCGACGGCGCCCTCCTGCCGGTACGTCTCCTCATCGACGCCTGGGCTCGGCCCTGGCGGGCTCCGTGAGCCCCGGGGCACACGGGACGAAGTCCCCCGCGCCCGGAGCTTCGGCCGGCCCAAGCGGCCACGCACCGCACCGGCCCCTGCCCGACGGGAAGTCGGGCAGGGGCCGGCTATTTGTAGCGGGGGCGGGATTTGAACCACGCGACCTCTGGGTTATGAGCCCAGCGAGCTACCGAGCTGCTCCACCCCGCGTCGGTGCAGTCAGCTTACGTTCCTCGGGCCGACCGTGCAGGGATTTATCGCGGAGGCGTGCCGGTACCGGCCACTGGGACAGGGGAGCGCTTCTCACCTCACCTGCAGACGACCGAGTCACCTGGCAGAGTCCAGGCCAGGACGGCCCGTATGCCGGCCGGGGCGAGCTCAGCCGCGGTAGGTCTCCAGCAGCCGCAGCCAGACCTCGCCGAGGGTGGGGAAGGCGGGGACCGCGTGCCAGAGCCGGTCGAGGGGCACCTCGCCGGTGACCGCGATGGTGGCCGAGTGCACCAGTTCCCCGACGCCGGGTCCGGCGAAGGTCACACCCACCACGGTGTTGCGGTCGGTGTCGACGAGCATGCGGGCCCTGCCGCGGTAGTCCTCGCCGTACTGGTGGGCGCCGGCGACGTGGGCGAGGTCGTAGTCGACGACCTCGATGCGGCGCCCGCTCCGCTCGGCCTCGCGGCTGGTCATGCCGACGGAGGCGACCTCGGGGGTGGTGAAGACGACCTGGGGGACGGCCGCGTGGTCGGCGGTGGCGACATGCGCGCCCCAGGGCGCGTCGTCGACGGGCCTTCCCTTGGCGCGGGCGCCGATGACGGCGCCGGCGATGCGGGCCTGGTACTTGCCCTGATGTGTCATCAGGGCGCGGCGGTTGACGTCGCCGACCGCGTAGAGCCAGCCTCCTTCGACGCCGGTGACACGGAAGGTGTCATCGACGGTCAGCCAGTCGCCGGGGGTGAGACCGACGCTCTCCAGGCCGACGTCGTGTGTCTGCGGGGCGCGGCCGGTCGCCAGCAGGATCTCGTCCGCGACCAGCTCGCCTCCGTCGGAGAGCGCCATCCGTACCTCGCCGTCTTCGCCGCCTTCGCGGGTCAGGGAGGTGACGGTGGTGTCGAAGCGGATGTCGACGCCTGCTTCGCGCAGTCCGTCGGTGACCAGTTCGCCGGCGAACGGCTCCATCCGCTCGAGGAGTCCGTGGTCGAGGACGAGCATGGTGACCTGGGAGCCGAGGGCCTGCCAGACCGTGGCCATCTCGACGGCGACCACACCGCCTCCGACGACGGCGAGGCGGCCGGGCACCTTGTCGGCGCTGGTGGCCTCGCGGCTGGTCCAGGGGCGGACGGTGTCGAGTCCGGGGATGGGGGGCAGGGCGGCGCGGGTGCCGGTCGAGACGGCGACGGCGTGCCGGGCCGTCAGGGCGACGGTGTCGCCCTCCGGGGTCCGCACGGCCACCTGCTTGGGGCCCGTGAGGCGGCCGTGACCCCGTAGGAGATCGACGGAGACCGAGTTCAGCCAGTCGACCTGGTCCTCGTCCTTCCAGTACGAGGACATCTTGTCGCGGTGCGCGAGGACTGCCTCGACGTCCAGCGGGCCGGCGACCGCCGGGTCGAGCCCGGGTATGCGGCTCGCGTCGGCGCGTGCCACCACCGGCCGCAGCAGTGCCTTGCTCGGGTCGCAGGCCCAGAACGAGCACTCGCCGCCGAGGAGCTCGCGCTCCACGATCACGGTGCTGAGCCCTGCGGCGCGGGCGCGTTCGGCCACGTTCTCGCCGACCGGCCCTCCGCCGATGACGATCACGTCGTAGGTACGGGTGGTCTCGTTCATCACGCTGTGGTCCTCACTGTTTCGTTCGTCATTGCTTCCGTGACTCGGTCGGGCACTGCTGCGGCAGCGGCCCGTCGGCTGCCGTGTCCGCCGTCACCCCGCCGCCGGACGGCGCCCGGGCCGCCGCGCGCCGCACGGGGTGTGCGGTCGCGGATGGCCGGCCCGGGCGGCGGAGAGCGGCGTCGCATGGCCCGGTGGGCCGGTGCGGGCCTTGGACGGTGGCCGGCGGCGTTGTCAGCGGCCGGGGAGGCGCTGCGAGACCTCCTGGAGCACCCAGCCGTTGCCGTCCGGGTCGCTGAAGGTGAGGAAGGAGCCGTAGGAGGAGCGCTCGGGGTGCGGGCCGGGCAGCCGCTCCTGGCCCGGATTGCGGTGGGTGACGTCACCGCCGCCGTGGCCATGGAAGAAGAGGCCGGCGTCGTGGAAGATCTCGCTGACCTCGATGCCGCGTGCGGTGAGATCCGCATGGGCTTCCTGGATGTCGGAGACGATGAGATACAGGCCCTGGAACGAGCCGGGCGTGATGGACGTCATCCCCTCGCCGAAGATGATCGAGCACTCGGAGCCGGGCGGCGTGAGGTGCACCGCTCGGAATGCCTCGTCGGCCGTGTAGTCGACGTCCAGGCGAAATCCGGCCTTCTCGTAAAAGGCCTTGGCCCGGTCGGTGTCGGAAACGGGCAGCACGATCATTTCGAGCTTCAGGTCCATGGGAGATTTCCTTCTTCTTGGCGATTCCGGCGTGCAATGCCAGAGAACCAGCCGAGAGAGCGCTCCGGATCGGTGCAGCAGGCCTGCTTCGGACGTGGCCCACCAGTCCAGGTACTGGCAGGCCCCCCCGGCCTCATTGCTGAGGAATGGGTGGCGGGAAGCCTCGCGAGAACCCGGGTGACCTCGCCGGCGCCGGCCCCGGGCGGTGCCTGGGCGGCGGGGCGCATGCGGCGCCCTGTGGCCGGTTCGGCTCGCGCCACAGCGCGGGCGTTCGGCACCTGGGCCTTGCCGTCGCCCGAGGGTGGGGCGGCGGTGGCCGGCGCGGGCGGCTGGCGGCGCCGATCGCCGGACCGTGTCTGCCGTCATGGCGGCGACTCGGTATCGTCTCGAGCGCTGCGAATATCCCGGGAATCTCCGAAAAGGCGCGGCCGGCGTGACGGTGGATTCAATACGCCAGGATTTTGAAAAGGCGTCCGCCCGTCGAGGCCAGCCGCCTCTCTGGCGGAAAACAGTATGGCTCTGTTCGGCTGTTTCCGGGCCTGGCCCTTTCCGTCGGCCGTCTTGCTGGAATGGCGCATCGAGGGCTAACCTCAACATATGGCCAAGGTGTCGTCCGCTTCGGGTGACAACAAGGAGCTGAGCGACTTTCTGCGTTCGCGGCGCGCCCGGGTGACTCCCGAGCAGGCCGGAGTCACCCCAGGAGCGGGTCGCCGCGTCCCGGGACTTCGCCGCGAGGAGGTCGCCCTCTCGGCCGGACTGAGTGCGGACTACTACATCCGCCTGGAGCGCGGACGGGTGGCCAATGCCTCCGAAGCGGTGCTGGAGGCCGTGGCCCGGGCTCTGCTGCTCGACGACGTCGAACGTGCGCATCTGTTCGCCCTGGCCAGGCCGCAGTCCGTCGTCACGGTCAGCCGGTCCGCTCATCCCCGCCGGGTGCGTCCGGGCGCCTACGCGCTGCTTGAGGTGCTCCGGGACACTCCTGCGATGATCCTCGACGGCCGTATGGACGTCCTCGCCCTGAATGCGATGGCTCGCGCGATATTCGCTGACTTCGAGACCATGCCGATCTGTGAGCGCAATTTGGCGCGATTCATGTTTCTCGACCCTGTGGCGCGTGAACTGTTCGTCGAGTGGGAAATGGCGGCCCGCATGGTGGTCACAGGTTTGCACCTGTATGCGGGCCGGCGTCCCAACGATCCGCAACTGACCGAGCTGATCGACGGACTGTCCGAGGCGGACGCGGACTTTCGCCGATGGTGGGCCGCGCACGATGTGGAGGCGTTCTCCCACGGTACGAGGCACTACCGGCACCCCATTGTCGGCGAATTCACCCTGAACTATGAGACCCTCGTATTTCCGGGTGATCCGGACCAGTGGTTGTTCGTGAGCACGGCCGAACCGGGCTCACGTTCTTCCGAGGCCCTGCGCGCTCTCGCCCGCCGGATCGACGACACGGACACCTAGCACGGGCCCGCCGGATCGGCTGCGCCACTCGGGCCTCCAAGGAACTGCTCCGCGCTCTCCCCGCGACGTGACGCTGCTCAGGCGCGGCCACTGTGCCCGTGCCTGTATCGACGGCACGGAGCGGTAACGGAGGCGTTCCGCAATGCGATGATGGGCGCCTTCCCGGAGCGATGATCTACTCTTTGACAGTTCCCGACTGGCCATGCCTTCATGGCGTGGCGTTCACGGACTGTTTGGGTGCGGGGCAGCGACAAGGGTGGATCGATGAAGGTCTCGTTTCTGATCAACAACGCGTACGGTATCGGCGGCACCATCCGCTCGACCGCGAACCTCTCCGCTGGCCTCGCCGAGCGACACGAGGTGGAGGTCGTCAGCGTCCACCGGGTCCTGGACGAACCGCCGCTCGCCCTCGACCCGCGGGTCAGGCTCGAGTCGCTCATCGACATGCGGCCGGACAGTCCGACGTACGAGGGCGAGCACGAGCTCACGCAGCAGCCGAACAGCATGTTCCCGGAGTCGGGGGTGGACTTCGGGCGGCTCCGCTTCACCGGGCTGCACGACCAGCGGATAGCCGACTACCTGGCGCGCACCGACGCGGACGTGGTGGTCGCCACCCGTCCGATCCTCAACGGGTACCTGTCCCGCTTCGGGCAGAGCCACTACGTGAGGGTGGGACAGGAACATCTGACCCTCCACTCCCACAGCGATCAGCTGCGTGACGACCAGAACGCCGCGGTGGTCGGCCTCGACGCCTTCGTGACCGTCTCCGAAGCCGACGCCGCCGACTACCGCGCGGCCCTCCCGGGCTTCGCCGACCGCGTCGTCTGCGTCCCCAACGGCGTGCCGGCACCTGCCGTCGAGATGTCCGCCCTGGACAGCAAGACGATCATCGCCGCGGGCCGGCTGGTGGCGGTCAAGCGCTACGACCGGCTGATAGACGCCTTCGCGAAGGTGGCGGCCGAGCGGCCGGAGTGGACTCTGCGAATATACGGGCGCGGCCCGATGCGGGCCGCGCTGCGTGAGCAGATCGACGCACTCGGTCTCTACAACCGCATCTTCCTCATGGGTCCCGTCTCCCCGATCGAGACCGAGTGGAGCAAGGGTGCCATCGCGGCCGTCTCCTCGGACAGCGAGTCCTTCGGTATGACCATCGTCGAGGCGATGCACTGCGGAGTCCCGGTCGTCGCGACGGACTGCCCGCACGGCCCGGGGGAGATCATCACCCATGGCCAGGACGGGCTGCTGGTGCCGCTGGACGGCGGTCCCGACGCGTACTCCCAGGCCCTGCTCCGCCTCATCGCGGACTCCGACCTGCGCCGGCGTATGGGCACCGCGGCACAGGCGAAGGCCGCGACCTACGCCCCGGCCGTGATCGCCGCACGCTACGAGGAACTCTTCGAACGCCTCCAGCGGGAGCGCCGCAGCCGAAGCTCGCTGGCCACCCGGCTGCGCACCTCGCTGCGGGCCCTCGTCCCTTCCTCGGGCAGGAAGGACAAGCCGCAGCCGGTTGACGCCGAGCGGCCCCCCGTCCCCCGTGGCCACGCGGCCGCGACGCCGGACGGCGGGTTCGTGGTCCGGATCGACCTCGACACCATCCCCCGCACCAAGCCCGTCGACTTCGTCGCCCGCCTGCGCCGAGACCCCGAGCGCCGGCAGATCCGGGTACCGCTGGAGTTCGCCGCCACGGGCGAGCAGCACGCGACCGCACTCGTCGAGCGTGCCGCCCACCAGCTGCCCGAGGGCCGGTGGGACTGCTATGTGCGCGTCCGCGGAACCAAGGAGCGGCACCGCGTCACCGCCGAACTCGTCGAACAGGCCCGGCTGATCCCCCTCGCGCCGGTGGTCGGCACCGACGGCGTCTCCTCGTGGATCCCGTACGCCACCAGCGACGGCTTCCTCGCCGTCCGGACCTGGCTGCGCCCGGCGCACGGCGAGGTGGAGTCGGTCGTCATCGGTGAGAACGAGGCCACCGTCGCGGTCCGGCTGCTCGGTGATGCCCGGCTCGCGGACGCCACCGTCCGCGCCGTCCCCCGGGAAGACACCGCCCACGACTTCGAGGTACCGGTTCGCGTGCTGGGCGACGACCGCTTCGAGTTCGTCCTGCCGTACCGCGAGGCCCTGGAACGGCGCGGCGCCGAACACGACTTGTGGGATCTGCGGCTCCAGCTGGGCGACCGGACCGTGCCTGTGGGACGGATCATGGGCGATCTCGTCGAACGCAAGAAGACCGACGCCTTCCCGCCGGTCCTGCTCGACCACGCGGAGCGCGGCGCCACCCGGATCAAGCCGTTCTTCACGATCAGCAACCACCTGGCGCTGAGCGTCAGGGACGCCGCCGGGGACACGGACGTCTGAGCGACCGTAAGCACGATCTTGCCCTGGAGGCGTCCCCGGGCCGCGCGTTCGCGCGCGGCCCGGGCATCCGTGAGCGCGAACGTGCCGCAGCAGCAGGTGCACGGGCCCCGGCCGTCGGCGTGCGCGCGGCGCACGGTGACCGCACCGGGGGAGACGTGCCGGACGCCTGCGCGGGTGGCAGGCGTCCGCGGTCAACCGGTCCGGCGGTCCCGCGTCAGATGCGGACGTCGAACTGGAACGGCATGTTGTCGATCGACTCGTAGCACACGACCGTGCCGGTGCGCGGCGCGTGCAGGGCCATGCCATTGCCCGCGTAGAAGGCCACGTGGTGCTGGTCGCCGTAGAAGACGACCGGCAAGGCAGGGGGCGCGGCACTCAAGGGCGGCCCGTGGCGGGCACCTCCTCGGCCGCGGGAGCGGGACCGGGAGGCGTGCCGTCGCCGAACGGTCGGCCGCCCAGCTCCTCCCTGCGGTGTGGTGTCAGCCAGGCCGCGAGGTCGGGTCCGAGAGGGGTGATCCCGCTCGGGTTCACCCCGGTGAGCACCTGGTAGTAGTGCCGCTTGATGTGGTCGAAGTCGACGGTGTCGCCGAAGCCCGGTGTCTGGTAGAGATCGCGCGCGTAGCCCCAGAGCACCGGGTTCTCGACGAGCTTGTACAGATTGCATTTGAAGTGACCGTGGTAGACGGCGTCGAACCGAACCAATGTGGTGAAGAGCCTGATGTCGGCCTCGGTGATGGTGTCGCCCATCAGATACCGGCGGCCGGTCAGTCGCTCGGTGATGACGGCCAGTCGGCCGAAGACGGCTCCGCAGGCCTCTTCGTAATCGTGCTGGGTGGTGGCGAATCCGGCCCGGTACACCCCGTTGTTGACGTCCTGGTAGATGTCGTCCATCACTCCGTCCATCTCGTCCCGCAGCGCCTCGGGGTAGAGGTCGGGGGCGCCTTCCCGGTGCAGGGCGCCCCATTCGGTGGCGAGGTCGAGGGTCAGCTGGTGGAAATCGTTGGTCACCAGCTCCCCCGTGGGAACGTCGACGATCGCGGGCACGCTCACACCGCCCGGGTAGCCCGTCTCGCGTGCGTCGTATGCCTCTGAGAGGTAGCGGATGCCGAGTACCGGGTCGCGGCCCGACTCGTCGAGGGTGAAGCGCCAACTGCGGTCGTCCTGGATCGGGTCGGTGATGCCGAGGGAGATCGCGCCCTCCAGTCCGAGCAGCCGCCGGGAGATCAGCACGCGGCTCGCCCAGGGGCAGGCACGGCTCACGACGAGGCGGTAGCGACCCTTCTCGACGGGCCAGCCGTTCCCGCCGTCCGCCGTGATGCGGTCATCGAAGTGCCTGGGGGAGCGCTTGAAGCGTCGCCGGCCGAACTCCGCGTTGGCCCTCGCCGGCGTGTCGCCGTCGCCTTCGGGGTCTGTTCCTGTCGTGGTGGCCCGCGTCATGGTGCTTCCTCCCAAGGAGTCCTCTTGGCCCGCGATGCTCGATGGTCGATCGCTTGGGCGGGCGAAGTGCTCTGCGGCCATTCCGACCTGGTTCGTCCCCGGAGGCCGGGGCTGACTGCGCCGTCGCGATCGCCCTTCATTGAACATGCTTGCGCAGGCACGTTACCATGGGTGTGGGCTGTGGGGAGGAGAGGGCTGGGCTGACCCGACAGTCGATGCCGGACGCCGGCGGTGAGCCGTGCTGGTACGCAGAGCCTGTGCGCGAGGGCGCTCACCGCTTGAAACCGGCGGCGAGCGGGGCAGTGGCCAACCGGGGCAGTGGCGTATGGGCGGACTCCGCCGGCTGCCGGGCACATCGCAATACCTCGGGCCATGACCTCGATTGATCACGACCTGCACCAGGCCTGGGACCGTATCGGTACTTGGTTCGAGGGTCGTCTCCGGAAGGCCCCTGTCAGAGCGGCTGCGGACGAGAGCCGACAGCGTGCGGCCGAGTTTTCCCGCCGACCTGGTGGCGTGGTGGACCCTGCACCGGGTCAGCGCCGACGACTGAATCCCCGATGCGTTTGCTCCGATGGGCTTGGAAGAAGCTCTGGAGACGCGGGAGATCTGGTTGCTCGGCGCGGAGCAAGAAGGGAGTTCCGTGGTCGGGAACGGCGAACCGGAAACGCGCTTTCTGCCCTCGTTCCTGCCGATCGCGATGAGCCCTGGCGGTGACGGCCTCATCGTCGACTTGCGGCCCGGTGATTCGTACGGCGCGGTCTTCCTGTGGGACCACGAGGCCTGGGTCCTCGGAGTGGAACTGTGGAGCTCGGTCACTGCGATGCTCCAAGACGTCGAAGCCGCCGTCCATTCAGGGTCGCCGGCCCTCCTCCGGCATGCTTCCCTCGGCGGCACCGTACAGCCGTGCGTCGCCGGCGTGGACGACGTCGGCGATCTGGATTGGGAGGTGGCGGAACAGCGATAGGGCGTCTCAGTGCGGCGATCGGCACCTCTGGTGGGGCTGGAGGGGCCGTCCGCATGAGGCGCTGGAGATCCGCCCCTGTCCCGAGAGCTTCGGTGCATGAAGGACGTCAAGGCGGGCGACTGACGCTCCGTGGCCCGCGGCTGGGGACGGCGCGTGCCTGGGCGCGGTGGTCAGACAGGGGCGACGGCTGCACCGGTCGGGGTCGGGTTCCCTTCGGTACGAGCGGTTGCAGTTGAACTGGCCGGGCGGCTGCGAGCGTGCGCGGTGGAAGGCCTGGCTGAGGGCGTAGCCGGAGGAGTGGCCGACCGCGGCGGCGATCGTGCCGAGGCTGTTTTGGGTGTCACATAGGCGGCGGGCGGCGAGGTCCATGCGCCAGCGGGTGGGGTAGGCGCCTGGTGACTCGTCGGTCGCAGCCGCGAAGCGGCGGTCGAGAGTGGCGCGCGAGACTCCGGCTACTCGTGCGAGGGCGGCGGTGGTCCACGGCCTGGGCGGTAGCGGGTCGCGGGGGCGCGTCGCTCCGCCGCATCCGGACGTCCTTGCCCTGAGCTGTGGCGCAACTTTTCTCACGCTGATCGTGCATCCATTTGATCCGCTCGGGAGTCCTATGGGCTGGCGGCCTCGTTTTGCCGTCAACCCGTAGGAGCATTTGGGGTACAAGCTTTGAAAAACGGCATAAAAATTACATCTCGCTTGGCCACGGTGACCATCACCGCGGGAGCCGTGCTGTCCGCTGGAGCGCTCACCGCTCCGGCCCAGGCGGCCACGTTGGCGGTGCCCACGATCACCGCCAAGGGCGGATTCGTGATGAACAACGGGACCGGCAAGGCCCTCTTCTCGAAGGCTGCCGACACCCGTCGTTCCACCGGTTCCACCACCAAGATCATGACCGCCCGGGTCGTGCTCGCCCAGCCGCATCTGAACCTTGACGCCAAGGTGACGATCCAGAAGGCCTACAGCGACTACATCGTCTCCAAGGGCGCCTCCTCGGCGCGCCTGATCGTCGGCGACAAGGTGACCGTCCGTCAGCTGCTGTACGGGTTGATGCTCCCGTCCGGCTGCGACGCGGCCTACGCCCTCGCCGACAAGTTCGGCACCGGCTCCACGCGGGCCGCACGGGTCAAGTCGTTCATCGGCAAGATGAACTCGACGGCCAAGAGCCTGGGTCTGAAGAACACCCACTTCGACTCGTTCGACGGCATCGGGAACGGGGCGAACTACTCGACGCCCCGCGACCTGACCAAGCTCGCCAGCAGCGCGATGAAGTACTCCACCTTCCGCGCCGTCGTGAAGACCAAGTCGACGAAGCAGAAGGTGACCACGAAGAGCGGTGGCTACCGCTACATGTCGTGGACCAACACCAACACGCTGCTGAAGAGCTACTCCGGGACCATCGGCGTCAAGACCGGTTCCGGCTCGGTTGCCAAGTACTGCCTGGTCTTCGCCGCGACCCGTAACGGCAAGACGGTCATCGGCACCGTTCTCGCCTCCTCCTCGGCGACCAGCCGTGCGACGGACGCGACGAAGATGATGAACTACGCGTTCAAGAAGTAGGCGCGCCCGCTGGAACGAAGGGTCTGCCCGTGACCGAGAGGTCGCGGGCAGGCCCTCTTGCCGTTCGGCATCGGACACCTCACCCCGGGCGGATGGTGGACGCGGTGCGCGCGGCCCTCCCGAACGATGACATCCTGCGGGCAGGCAGGCAGGCAGGCACGCGAACGAGACGCCGGAACGTCGTGGCTGATCTTGCCTGCGGGCGGTTCGGGCCCCGGCAGGAGGCCATGCGTCGGCGACTCGCCTGTGGCGTCGCCTGCCTTCGACGGCTCAGCACGTCATTCCGGAACGATCAGTTGGGGGCAGGGAAAACCATGGCGAGAGAACGAGTGACGGTCTGTCTGCCCCCCTGCGATCCGGGCGACGTGCAGGACGCGATCAGCGCCGCCATGGCTCCGTACGACTACAACCGCGAGGATGTACCCGACGATCCCGAATGGATGGGTGAGTGGGACTACTGGCAGATCGACGGCAGAGGCTGCGAACTGCCCGTCCGTGCAGGCTACGAGGACGACCCCCGCATCATCAGGGGCGCCCTGACCATCTCCGGCACGCCGCGGGTCTTTCCTCCGGGTACATGTGACGGCGGCCCTCGCGGACTGCTGGATCTCGGCGCCGCGCGCGACCCGGTGGCCGCCGAGGCAGCGCGCACCTTCCGAGAGTGGCACGAGTTCGCCTCCCACTACCCGCCCGCGCGGCCGCTGAACTACTTCTGGGAGAAGCACCAAGCCGCCCCCCAGGCCCTCCGCGGGCAGCGTGTGCACGAGGATCACGACAGCCAATCGGTGATCAAGGCGCTCCACCGCGAGCGCCCGGAGTTGCGGGATCGAGTGAGCAGTTGCCCCGTCGACTATGTTGGTGACGATCTTGAGGCCTTCGTGGAACGCCAGGCGATGGACGTCCTGTCGACTCATGCCCTCCTGACCCTCGACGGCGAATGGACCTACGCGGGCACGCTCGAGGGCCGCCGTCACTTCAACACCTACCTCGAACAACTGCCGCCCGAGGCGCTGGTCGTCCGCGTTCTTTATCATGGTTGACGCCGAATCAGGCGAGTCGAGTCGTTCTGGAGGGTTTCGCCTTGCCGCCTCGCACCGCCTTCCAGGCCGACGACCCCTCAGGACGCGCCGACCCTCGTCCGGTACATCGACACCCGGCCGGCGAGCTCGGCCGCACGATGACCGCACCAGCCGCCAGGAGTGTGTCCGCCCATGAGCACCGCCGCCCGCGTCCGGGAACTCCACCTCTACCGCCGCTATTTCGAACTGGTCGCCGCCGGCCGTAAGTCGATCGAGGTGCGCGTGCGCTACGCGCACCTCGCCGACCTGGCCGCCGGGGACGTGATCCGGTTCCGCGTCAAGGGCACCGACGAGACGTGCGAGGTGTCCGTGAGGCGGGTGACCGCCTACGAGGACTTCGAAGCCCTGCTCGACGCCGAGGGCGCGGCGAACATCGATCCGACGGCCACGCGCGCTGAGCAACTGGGCAGCATCCGCAGCATCTACCCGGAGGAGAAGGAGGCGCTCGGCGCCCTCGCCATCGAGATGCAGCTGGCGACCGCCGCCGGGCACAGTGATGCCGCGGAAGACGAAAGCGGTGGCGTCGACGGCGCATGAAGGCGTCGTGCACCGACGAGGCCGGGCCCGTCTCCCCACACGGGAGGCCCCGGCCGGGCCTATGTGTGGCCGCTGAATCAGCCGGTCTTCTCGGAACCCCCTCCCATCCGTCGCATCCGGGCGGGAGACGTGCCTCCGCAACGGAAAGGACCCAGCGATCCCCTGGGAGGAAGTCGCCCAGGTGACCATGTCCGGAGGTGACGGCCGGCCGCTCGCCGATGCCCGGGGCGCGGGTTCCACCTGCGAGATCCGGCTGCACAACGCACGCGGGCCGGGGACGCTGACCGGCACCGTGTTGCGGGCGCACGGTTCTTACGGGGATCAACTTCTCGTCCAACGGGTGTTGTGTTCGAGGCAGGGCACGATGTGGTCGACGTAACTGTCCACGTTGGACAGGGTATTTCCAGGTAGGACGGCGATGAGGTGTTCGATGCCGAAGGTCTGGTTCCAGACCCGTGCTCGCCGGTAGGTCTCGTCGTCGACGGCGGCGCGGATCGTGTCCCCACCGTGCCAGGCCATGCAGGCGGCGTCGACGGCGGGGTCGAAGGGCAGCGCGAGGTCCCAGTCCAGCACGCCGACCAGCTTGCCGTCCGGGCCCCAATGGACGTTGGAGCCGGCGAGGTCGCCGTGGACGAGCGCATCCGGGACCGGTTCCAGCGCGACCGCGTCGTCCAGGCGGCGTCGTCCTTCAGCGCGCCACCGTGGAGGCAGTCGGGGGATGACATCCTCGGCCAGGACGACGGCCCAGCCTCGTGTCGGAGTCTGCGCCTGGGAGGCGGCCATGGCTCGGCGGAGCAGCGGAGTGAGAGGCACCTCTCGCAGGGCCCGTAGCAGTTCGCCGATCTGTTCCGGATCTCCCTCGCCCTCGGGTAGTGCGGTGCCGTCAAGCCAGGACACGGCGACGGCGGCGCGTCCGTCAAAGACAGTGACCGGTGTGAGCGGTTCGGGTACGGCGAACGGCAGTCCGGCCGCCCCGATCGCACGCAGCAAGTCCGTCCGGCGCGGCAGCGCCTCGGCCGCGGACGCACGCTTGCTGATCCGCACGGCCGCGACTCCGGGGAGAAGCACCACGTGATGGACGTTGCCATCGGCAGCCAGAAGCGCCCGATCCAGCGGGGCGCCCGGCAGGAGTGCGTCAACGATCTCCAGCAAGTCTGCCGGCACCTCGTGGTTCACGCTTCAGCCTCCGGGCGTCCGAGGGCGTGGTCGCGGGCGAAGGGGAGGCGGTCGTCAGCACAGGCGCAACCCTAGAGCAGAGCCAGCACAGACCAGCAGGGCTGTGGCGACTGGACGCCCGAGCCTGGCAGCCGGTGTCAGCGGCACTCATCCGGCACAGCGGGTTCATGCGCGAACATCTCGGACACGGGCCGGACAGCCGGCGGCTGCCGGCCGATCGGTACAAGGGCGACAGCTCACGGCACGCTAGTAGCGTGTCGTTGCTTAATCCTGGGTTATTTGGTTGGGATGGTGGTGTCCGGCAGATGTTCCTTCCCCTCTGCCGGGCGGGAGTTGGTGTGATGGGTTC